>DASYWT010000222.1:0-5797 GCA_035935775.1 Terriglobales bacterium | reverse complement strand
CTGGCCGGAGCGCGGGCTGCCGGCGCAAGACGATTCGTCGCGCAGAGTTATGCGGCATGGCCTTATGCGCGGCGGGGAGGCGCGATCAAGACCGAAGAGGATCCGCTGGATGCCAACCCGCCGTCTGCGCTGCGCGGGAGTCTGGAGGCGATCCGGCACTTGGAGGCGGCGGTTCTCGGCGCGAAGGACATGCAGGGAGTGGTGCTCCGCTACGGGGCCTTCTATGGTCCGGGAACATCCATCGGCGAGGGCGGGTCGGTGCTGGAGGATGTGCGCCGCCGGCGCTTCCCCATTGTGGGCAGCGGTAATGGAGTATGGTCATTCCTTCACATAGACGACGCCGCACGGGCTACGCGAGCAGCCGTGGAGCGGGGAGAGCCCGGAATCTACAACATCGTGGATGACGAACCGGCGCGGGTTGCGGAATGGCTGCCGGTGCTTGCAGCCGCAATCGGAGCGCCGGCGCCGCGTCATGTTCCCGCTTTTATTGCCCGGCTGGCAGTGGGCGAACACGGCGTGGTCATGATCACCGACATCCGGGGCGCATCTAACGCCAAGGCCAAGCGGGAGCTGGTTTGGTGGCCGATCTGGCGGAGCTGGCGGCAGGGCTTCCGGGAGGCACTTTCGGACAGACCAATCAGTTCGGTCGCCTGACGAGGTAAGGCTTGCGGCTGCGAGTTGGCTGAGTGCTGAGTTTAGCCGGCACAATACAAATATAGATGTGAGGACGCGTTTTCCCTGGGAGTTGATTGTTTTCCAACCGCCACCTGCTCTTTTTATTGCTGTTCCGCATCTCGCGCAGCATTGCCGCGGGCATGATCACGCTGGCCTTTCCCTACCTGGTGCTCAACCACTATCACTATGGGTCGCTGACGCTGGGATTGCTATACACGGCGGCGGCAGTGGCGACCGCGCTAGCCGGGCTGCTGGTGGGATTCCTCGCCGATCTGTGGGGCCGTAAGAAAAGTCTGTGGGTGGTAGGGCTGATGCTTCCGGTGAGTTCGGCGATTGTGCTGGGCACGCACCATCTGGCCTGGCTGTTCGCTGCGGCAGTGCTGGGCGGCTATTCCGCCACCGGGTCGCTGATCGGGGGCGGGGTGGGCGGAGCGGCACAGCCGGTGCAGACCGCCATCATCGCCAGCCTAGCGGAATCAAAGGAACGCACCAGTTATTTTTCGGTGTTCAGCTTTGTGGGCGGGGTTTTTGCCGCGGGAGGAAGCCTGGCTGCCCGGCTATTCACCACGCGCGATGTGTTTGCCGCCGCGACGGTGGTGGGCGCGGCAGGGCTCATCTTCCTGATTCCCCTTCGCCTGCCCGAGCACGCGGGCCGGCTGCGGCACATGAAGAGCGGGCGGGTAATCGGGCAGTTCTCGGTGACCGGCGTGCTCAACGGGTTCTCCCAGGGCCTGATCATGCCGTTTCTGATTCCCTTTTTTGTGCTGGTGTATCACCTGCCGAAAGACCGTATGGCGGTGTACAGCTTCGCTTCCGGAGTGCTGGGTGCGCTGGCGCTGCTGACGGCTCCCAAGCTGGACCAATGGCTGGGCTTTGTGCGCGCCATTGCCTGGACGCGCGGCGCGGGCGCGGTGATGATCGCGCTGCTGCCTCTGTGGCACAACCTGCCGCTGGCGCTTGCCATTTACCTGCTGATTCCCGGACTAAGGGTAGCGGCCCTGCCTACGCAGCAGCGGGCTCTGACCGACATGGTGCAGGCCGAGGAAACAGGACGCGCTCTGGGCTTCAACCAGGTAATGCGGCTGGGAGCGTCATCAGGCGCGGTGGCGCTGACCGGCTACCTGTTCGAAGAAACCGACTTCGCCATGCCCTTCGAGTTGTATGCCGCCGTCATGGTGGCCAACATCTTTCTATATTTTCGGTTCTTCGGTCATCAGGAACAGCGGGCGGTGGGGGCTCCGGTGGAGATGGGACAGGAATCGGGGGGCAAATGAGCGCAAATGCCGGCGACAAACAGGGCGGACGAGGTTCTACTTTACCCGGAAAATCTCGTATTTGACGTGGCCGTCGTCGCCGCGCTGGAAGGAGACCATTTTGCCCACAGCCTGCATCCCGTTGAGCCAGGAGTATTTTTCGGAACGGGTCTCAAAGGTAGGGGCGATGGCGAAGTAGGCCTCTGCTGCCGTGATGGCCTCGCCCCGCATGACTCGCTGCAGGGACTCGCCGTTCATCTGCACGATGCCGTTGTAAAACATGGAGATGACCTGGCTGTCGTCGGTCTGAAGCGTGAGGCGGACGTCCACACGAATCTGACCGCCGGACATGAGCCGGGCCCAGTCGCCGGACGGGCTGATGATCCTGGCTGCGATTCCCGGACCGTTGAGCCAGCTTCCTTCCGAGCGAATGTTCCAGACCTTGAGATTGTCGGCTGCGCTGAGCGGGCGCTCCAGGGGAACGTAAAGCGTCATCAGATATTCGGTTTCCAGGAGCGTGGAAGGAGAGGCCGGAGGCTCGACAACTGCGAGTGCCGCGAGACCGGGCGCAACGTGGGCTAATTCCTCTGGAGTCGGAAATTGAAAAGGCTGCACGGTACCCTCCCAAAAAGGGAGATGCAACAGGCTTGCCATTGGAAAAGGCGGCAGAGGGCTGAGCGGGAAGGGATTTAGGGTCAGCTGTGGCACTAAAGTCACATGGCTTAGGCGCAAAGGTTTGCACCTGAGATGATGCAATTGGTTCCATTCGCAAGCTGGGGCTGGCAGGGTAGGGCGGGACGCCTGGGATAAGATGGCGAGTCAGCAGCGATCGGAAGAAACGACCAGCAAGCAGGGAAGGAACCAAAGAGCGTGGGCGTAGCGAGCCATCTGGGCATCAAGCTGGCGGAGTACGACATGCGCATCCGCACGTTTATCCCGGACTACGAGGAGATGCTGGAGGTGGCGGCGGGCGCCGTACCGCAGAGAGCGCGGATCATTGTGGACCTGGGCACAGGAACCGGGGCACTGGCCGAGCGCTGCCTCAGAAAGGCACCAAGGGCGCGTCTTTTGGGCATTGATGCCGATGGGGAAATCCTGAAGCTGGCCGAAAGGCGGTTGGGCAGGCGCGCCCGCCTGCTGCGCGGCAGCTTCACGCGAACCCCGCTGCCGCCTTGCGATGCCGTGGTCGCCTCTTTTGCTCTGCATCACATTCGCGTGCGCGGCAGCAAGGCGAATCTCTACCGCCGAATTCGGAGCGCGCTGCGGCCGAAGGGTGTTTTTATCAGCGTGGATTGCCAGCCGGCGACAAATCCCGGGCTGGCGCGGAGGCAGCACGAGGAGTGGAAGTCCCACCTCCTTTCGTCCTATAGCCGCAAACAAGCTTCTGCGCTGCTCGCCTCCTGGGCGCGCGAGGACACCTACGTGCCGCTGGAGGCTGAATTGGGGCTGCTGCGGAGCGGGAATCTCAAGCCCGAAGTGATATGGCGCAAAGGGGCGTTTGCGGTGCTGCTGGCCTTGCGTTGAACCTGCTGCCACGAAGACTTAGGAAACGTCTGCGCAGTGCAGTTAGGGCAAACTTGCTTCCCGGCCAGCCGGACGCGCATTCTAGTAGCCGTGAAACCCTTCCTGACAGTAATTCTGCTGCTGTTATTCCCCATGCTGGCGGCGGCTCAAACCCCGTCAATCTACCGCATCAAGAGCTGGAAAACGGGAACCGCGCAAGCTGAGCCGCAGACACTGAAAATCGCTTTGAACACGGCGAATCGCACTTATCGCAAGGTCATAAACGATGTGTCCGGCCAACCACTTTACCGGTTGCTGGCGCAGCCGGTGGCTTCCATCGGAGCTGCAGACGGGGTGGTCGCGTGGCACGTTTATCTCACCAGCCTGGATTCGAAGGAAAACCTGCTGCTGCCCTCCAACAGCCTGGAACAAGAGGAATTCGAGGGCCCCGACTATCTGTGGTGGTTCTATGCAGGCAAGAATCGTCTGGTTCCGTTAGAGGCCACGCGGGTAGTTCAGGTGGAAGGTTCTTACGTGACACTCAAGGCCGAAGATGTGAAGTTGACCAGCGGGGATGACCTGGAGAGCATGCAGCTGACAATCACGTTCAGCAACAGGGCGCCATCCTCCGATTAAGAACCTGCGTAGTGCGCCCATGAAAAGCGGCAATTGAAGCAGAAAGTTAAGCCGCCTGCTGGTGATGGCGCGTGTGCACGCAATGCGGACACCCGCAAACCTTTGGGGGCTCGCCGTCCAGGAAGCTTGTAAGCTGAGGCCGGTCATGATGCAACCAGCAGCTTTTCGCCAGGTAGGCGAGGGCTCCGAAACAGATCCAGGGCAGATCGCAGAAGGGACAAATCCGCCGGGAATCCATGCCATCCTTTAGTTCGGCACACCCACTCCGTAGGGCCGGAATCGCGATGGAAAAAGGCACCCGCATGAAAATGCGACGGGCGGCGCTGCCTCATGATGATCGCGGGACGGGCAGCGCGCAATTGTCCTTTAGGACAGTGGGGGGAAGGGACGGACGGCGGGTACTTTTCGGCGAGCGCTGGATTTTCCTGGGGCGCTATCCCGGCGGCGGCAACATCGTCTTATTCTAGGAAGAAGGAAAGCGGAAAAGGAGACCGTAGCCCGCGGTTTATTCACCATGGCTAGTACTGACATCAACGCACACCCAGGCCGCTTGCGGCCGCTGCACTTCTGCCTGGTGCTTCTGCTTTTCGTTCCCATTCGCGAACCGGCATTGGGAAAGTTTGACCTGCTGCTGGCCAACCACATCGTTGAGGTTTTCGCTCTGGATTTACCCTCCGCGTCGCATGTCCGTCTGCGACAGAACGTGTATGACGTTGTAGTGATTGCGCTGCAGGATTCGACGCTGACGCTGTTGCCGGCGGAGGGTGCGAGCAGGGAGGAGCAACTGAACAGCGGCGAGGTACGGGTGCTGCGCAGCTTCAGCGTTCAAGAACTGGCCAATAAGAGCGGGGTGGGGTCGCATTTTATCGTGGTGGCGCTCAAGTCACACGGGATAGAAGCCGGTGAGTGCGGCTGCTCGGGCGAGGTGGAGAGGAGCATATGCGGGTGCTCTGCCCGGCATTTGCCGCAACTGTGGGCCCTTTCCATTGGCGGGGCCACGCTCGCCGGCTCATCTCTGCCGCCAGGGGAAGGTTTTGCGGGGGCAAGTTACCGCGATGACAGCCTGCTGATTTCTCTGACCCGGGTGCAGTTGCAGGACGAGCACGCCAGTGGCCCAGACTCGCTGCTCACCCTGGAACCAGGCGAAGTCAAGTGGCTGGACCACGGACAGCGGCAGTTCAAGAACATCGGGCCTCATACCGCGCGCTTCGTCACCATCGAGTTCTGACCCGAAGACCTTTCTTTTTCCAATTCGGAAAGAAGTTCACGCCGAAACCGGAAGCAATTTTGGGGAATCAAAACAGTAAAGCAACGATATCTGGAGAACAGTGATTCAAAAATTGTGAGTTCACTGTCATGAAAAGGTTGCTAAGTATTTTTCACGCCTTAGGTCCACTCGCGCTGTGTCCAGATGGCCACTGTCCGTTGCACCTCAGTAAGTGGGCCGAAATTTTCAACTGAACTAGCATTCCTTCAGGTCTTCCATGCGTGTGGACATCCCCATCCAGCGCACGTTCCACGTCCCGCCCAAACGACCTGTGGCGGCGCGTATCGCGCTCGCCATTGCCATCACGGGCCTGGCTCTGGCCCTAACTCTTCTGCTGTCGAACTTTGTCGAAACCCGGCTGGTCGTGTTCACGCTGGCGGTCATGGTGAGCGCGTGGTACGGAGGCTGGAAGCTGGGTTTATTCGCCACCGCGTTGTCGCTGCTGGCGGGCTTGATTTTCTTT
>DASYWT010000221.1:0-6032 GCA_035935775.1 Terriglobales bacterium | reverse complement strand
ATAGCGAGTCGAAGGGGCTCGGGCGGTTTGAGTCGGTGAACAAGGTTGCGAGCCGATGTAGCTCAGTTGGTAGAGCACTCCCTTGGTAAGGGAGAGGTCACCAGTTCAATCCTGGTCATCGGCTCCAGAGAATCAGCTGCTAGCTAGTTAGCTTCTAGCTAGGAGCTAGAAGCTAGTAGCTGGGGTTGGCGGGAGTAACTCAGTGGTAGAGTCACAGCCTTCCAAGTCGAGCCGCTTTGCGGGCGTGAGCGAAGCGGGAGCCCGCAGGCGAGACCCTGAGCATAGTCGAAGGGCCCCAGGGAAGGCGGCACAGATTCAGCAGGGCGGGAGTAACTCAGTGGTAGAGTCACAGCCTTCCAAGCTGTTGGTCGCGGGTTCGATTCCCGTCTCCCGCTCCAGGCTTTGATAGGGCAGCAGATATGGCTCCAGGGTTTCAGCAGGCCACCATCAAGGTCGAGAACGAAGCGGTTTTTGCGGAATTGCGTGACGCCATTGACCGTGTTTTCACAGCTCCGCAGCTGGAGAAATTCCTGCGCGAGCTGAAGAAGAAGAACATCGGCGTGCGCGACTTTGACGCGGTGCTGGCCGGCGGATTTATCGAGCGGGCCGATGGCGGGCTGGGCAAGGCGGGCAAAACCGCCAAAGGACTGTGGCAGAGCTTGCCGCTTTCCGACCAGAGCCAGGCGAAGGAGTTTTACCTGGTGCGCCTGGAGCAGGTGGACGTGAAGTGGCGGGCCAAGTTCGCTACCGTCTACCGGGTGCTTTAAGAGCGCGAGCAAAGATTAGGAGCAAAGCAGCAAATGGCGAAAGAGAAATTTGAGCGCACTAAGCCGCACGTGAACGTGGGCACGATCGGGCACATTGATCATGGCAAGACCACGCTGACGGCAGCCATCACCAAGGTTCTGTCCAAGCACAACCCCAAGGTGGCGTTCCGCTCGTTCGATTCGATTGACAACGCGCCCGAGGAGCGGGAGCGGGGCATCACCATCGCCACCGCGCACGTGGAGTACGAGACCCCCAACCGGCACTACGCCCACGTGGACTGCCCCGGGCACGCCGACTACATCAAGAACATGATCACCGGGGCGGCGCAGATGGACGGGGCGATTCTGGTGGTGGCGGCCACCGACGGACCCATGCCGCAGACGCGCGAGCACGTGCTGCTGGCCCGCCAGGTGGGCGTGCCTTATATCGTGGTGTTCCTCAACAAGTGCGATGCGGTGGACGATCCCGAATTGCTCGACCTGGTGGAACTGGAAGTCAGGGAGCTCTTGAAGGGCTACCAGTTTCCGGGCGACGACGTGCCGGTGATCCGGGGCTCGGCTTTGGGCGCCTTGAACGGGGAAGAGAAGTGGGAAAAGAAGATAGACGAACTGATGGAGGCGGTGGACAAGAATGTGCCCCTGCCCAAGCGCGACGTGGAAAAGCCCTTCCTGATGCCGATCGAGGATATTTTCTCGATCTCCGGGCGCGGCACGGTGGTGACCGGGAGGATTGAGCGGGGCAAGGTGAAGGTAGGCGAGGAAGTGGAGATTGTGGGCTTCCGCGACACGCGCAAGACGGTGGTCACCGGAGTCGAGATGTTCAAGAAGACGCTGGACGAGGGCATGGCGGGAGACAACGCCGGCCTGCTCCTGCGCGGCACGGCCAAGGAAGACGTGGAGCGGGGCATGGTCTTGGCCAAAGGGGGCTCGATCACGCCGCACACCAAGTTCAAGGGCGAGGTGTACGTGCTGACCAAGGAGGAGGGCGGGCGGCACACGCCGTTCTTCAAGGGTTACCGGCCGCAGTTCTACTTCCGGACGACGGATGTGACGGGAGTGGCGGAGCTGCCGGCGGGGACGGAGATGGTGATGCCGGGCGACAACGTGAGCCTGCAGATCGAGCTGATCACGCCGGTGGCGCTGGAGAAGGGGCTGCGCTTCGCCATTCGCGAAGGCGGGCACACGGTAGGCGCGGGCACGATTTCGGAGATTGTGCAGTAATCAGGGCGCGGGCAGGATGCCCGCGCGACAGCCGGCGAGACGCCGGCGCTACAAAAGTTTGAGGGAGTTCTAAGCTATGCCACGGGAAATCATCAGCATGCAGTGCACGGTGTGCAAAGAGCGGAACTATTCGACCACCAAGAACCGTAAGACAACGCCGGACCGGCTGGAGATGAGCAAGTTCTGCCGGCGTTGCCGCAAGCACACTGCGCACAAAGAAGTGAAATGATTGGGTGCCTGAGGCGGCGAGAAAGTTGGTCAGCAGTAGGGGCGTAAGCTCAACGGCTAAATGACCGCGTTTTGCGGGCGTGAGCGAAGCGGGAGCCCGCAGCGGTCATCCTGAGCGTAGCGAAGGACCTCAGGAGCAGAAAAGGTCGGCGAATGCAGGGGCGTAAGCTCAACGGCTAAACTGCCGGTCTCCAAAACCGGACTTGGGGGTTCGAATCCCTCCGCCCCTGCCAGATTTGGAGTTCGGCCCCGGGAATCCTTAGCAGGATGGCAGTAAAAGAAGGAAACAGGAAGTTCATGGCGAAAACAATGGCGGCAGCAGGGTTTGAGGGCGGCTTTGGAGAGCGGATAAAGTCGTGGCCGCAGCGCATCAAGAGCTTTTATTTCGACGTGCGCACGGAAATGAAGAAGGTTACAGCGCCTTCCCTCAAAGAAGTGCGCGCCACCACCACGGTGGTGATCATCACGGTGTTTCTTTTCGGGCTGTATTTCTGGGTCGTGGACACGATTCTGAGCAAGAGCATTGACCAGCTGCTGCGCTATCTGTCGCATCGCTAGAACGACGCAGTACGGGAAGACGAAGACGGTTTTAGATGGCAGACGAAAACAAAATCGAAGAGCAGGCGCAAACCGGAGACGAGGCTAAGAACGGCGCGGCTGAAGGCGCTGTGCCAGGCATGGAGCGCCCGGCGAACCCGAACATGAAGTGGTACATCGTGCACACCTACTCCGGGTTCGAGCGCAAAGTGAAGGAATCGCTGGAGTCGCGGGTGCGCGCCTTCGGCCTGGACGACAAGATCGGGAGGGTGTTGATTCCAACCGAGCCGGTCACGGAAGTGCGCGGCGGCAAGAAGTACACCAGCGAGCGCATGTTTTATCCCGGCTACGTGCTGGTGGAAATGGACCTCAGCGGATTCCGCAGCGGCGGACAAGGCGACCACGTATGGCACGTGGTGAAATCCACGCCGCGGGTGACCGGGTTTGTGGGCACGGCCAACGACCCCACGCCCCTGAGCGAAGAGGAAGTCAACCAGATCGTCTATCGGGTCAGCGAGGGCAAGGACAAGCCCAAGCTCAAGGTCAAGTTCGAGAAGAACGAGCAGGTGAAGATTATCGAAGGTCCGTTTGCCAACTTTACCGGCGTGGTGGACGAGGTGAACGAGGACCGCGAAACGCTGAAGATCATGGTCACGATTTTCGGGCGCGCCACCCCGGTCGAGCTGGAGTTCGGGCAGGTAGAGAAAGTGGCGTAACAGCAGGTTTCAAGGTTTCAGAGTTTCGCTCCGCTCGCCAATGAGCTGGGAGCCAGGAGCTCAGAGCTGGTTTATGGCAAAGAAAGCAGTCGGACAAGTGAAGCTGCAGATTCCGGCGGGCAAGGCGACGCCGGCGCCGCCGGTGGGCCCAGCCCTCGGCCAGGCGCAGATCAACATCATGGAATTCTGCAAGCAGTTCAATGCGCGCACCAACGCCAAGGAACTGGAAGGGCTGATTATTCCGGTGGTGGTGACCGTGTGGAACGACCGCTCGTTCACCTTCATCACCAAGACGCCGCCGGCCTCAGTGCTGCTGAAGCGCGCGGCGGGCATCGCCAAGGGGTCGGGTACGCCTAACAAGGACAAGGTCGGCAAGGTGACGGAGAAGCAGGTGGAAGAGATTGCGCGGCAGAAGATGCCCGATCTCAACGCCGCCTCGATTGAGTCGGCCATCAAAAGCGTGAAGGGTACGGCGCGCTCCATGGGCATTGAGGTCATGGGTTGAGCAAGCATATTGGTAGAGACGTAGCTTGCTACGTCTCCAGTCGCAAACACTACGGCCGTTCAGAGCAGCGAACGGCGGTGGGAGACAAGGAGCAATAAATGTCACGCAAAGCAGGCAAGAACATCACTAACGCGCGGAAGGCGGTGGAGCACCGTCCCTACCCGCTGCAGGAAGCGGTTCCGCTGTTGCAGAAGGTGAAGTACGCCAAGTTCGACGAGACGGTTGAGGTCACGCTGCGGCTGGGGGTTGATCCCAAACACGCGGACCAGATGGTACGGGGCACGGTGGTTCTGCCGCACGGCCTGGGCAAGTCCAAGAAGGTGCTGGTAATCGCCAGCGGCGAGAAGGTGCGCGAGGCGCAGGAGGCGGGCGCCGATATCGTGGGCGGCGAGGACATGGTGGAGAAGATCCAGAAAGAAAACTGGACCGATTTCGATGCCGTAGTAGCCACGCCCGATATGATGAAGTCGGTGGGACGCCTGGGTAAGGTACTGGGGCCGCGCGGGCTCATGCCCAACCCCAAAACCGGGACCGTGACCTTCGACATCGCTCGCGCAGTGCAGGAGGTTAAGGCGGGCAAGGTGGAGTTTCGTACCGACAAGACCGCGCTGGTGCACGTGCCGGTGGGCAAAATGTCGTTCACCCCGGATAAGCTGGTGGACAACGCGACCACGCTGATCACCAGCGTGATTCGCGCCAAGCCCGTCGCTGCCAAGGGCAAGTACATCAAGGGAGCGACCCTCAGTTCCAGCATGGGACCGGGGATCTCCATTGACACCACGGCGATGGAGGCAGCAGCCAAAGCGTAGCAAGTTGCCGGCTGGCTAGGTGACTAGCCGCCAAAGCGAAACAGCGAGATAGCTAGTCAGCTTACAAAGGATTCAAGATGGCCGTTTCCAGAGCGAAGAAAATCGAGCAGGTAGAAGAGCTGAGCAAGGAGTTCAGGACCGCCAGCAGCGCGGTGGTGGCAACCTTCACCAAGCTGACGGTGGCACAGGATTTTGAGCTGCGCAAGGCGATTCGCGGGGCCGGCGGCAAGTACCGCGTGGTCAAAAACACGCTGGCTGAGCGCGCTGCCAAGGGCACGGCGGTGGAAGAGGCGCTGAAAGGCCTGGAGGGCGTGAACTCCATCGCCTATACCGAGGGCGATCCGGTGGCGCTGGCCAAGGCCATCTCCAAGTACATCAAGGACACCCCGGAGCTGACGCTCAAGCTGGGCGTGCTGGAAGGCAAGGTGATCTCCACCAAGGAGATACAGGCGCTGGCCACCATGCCTTCGCGGGAGGAGATTTACTCCAAGCTGCTGTTCCTGGTGAATGCTCCGGCGCAGCGGCTGGTGACGGCCATGAACGCGGTGGGCCGTAACCTGGCGGTGGTGATTAACCAGGGAGTGAAGGAAAACAAGTTCGCCGGCGAGAAGGCTGCCGGCTAAGGATTTGGTTATCAGGTGCCAGGGGTTGCGATCCGGGTTTCCTGCCGCGTGTCTGGCGCCGGCAGGGTTCGAGAGCGCACTGGAAACCGGGCACACGGTACCGAACAACAAAACTGATACCGAAGGATGGAGAGAGCAATGGCTGACTTGCAGCAATTGGAAGATCAAATCGTAGGGTTGTCGCTGCTGGACGCTGCGGCGCTGGTAAAGAAGCTGGAAGAGCGCCTAGGGGTTTCCGCAGCGGCGGCCGCGCCGGTGATGGTGGCCGGTGGAGGCGCAGGCGCGGCGGCGGGCGCGGCGCCGGCTGAAGAAAAGACCGAGTTTACCGTGGTGCTGAAGGAAGTGGGCGCGAACAAGATCAATGTTATCAAGGCAGTACGCGAAGTCACCAACCTGGGTCTGAAGGAAGCCAAGGACCTGGTGGATGGCGCTCCCAAGCCGATCAAGGAAGGCGTCGGCAAGGAAGAGGCGGAGACCATCAAGAAGAAGTTCACCGAGGCGGGCGCAGTCGTCGAGGTGAAGTAGGTTTTGTGCTGGTAGCGCCGCCCTTTTCAGGCGGAATAGGCAGGCGGTAGGCCCGCCGGAACAGCCGGCAAGATGCTCGCGCTACCGGGAAATGACAGGGT
>DASYWT010000220.1:0-8692 GCA_035935775.1 Terriglobales bacterium | reverse complement strand
ATTGAAGGCGACGGCCAGGTGGAGAGCGTGCGCTACACGCTCACCGATAGCAATGGCGTGGCGGTGACCGGCACCAGCACTTGTCCCTGCAACCTGTGGCGCAGCCAGGTGGTAAAGGTGACCGGGGCGCCGTCCTCGCAGGCAGTGAATTACAACTCCAGCGTGGAGCGCATCATCAACAGCGCCGGCGTGGCCGGGGGCGGGGCTGCCCTGGCTTTGAGCGGCAATACCAGATTTGGCGGCGGTACTGTGGCCAATAATCAGCTCTATTCGGCGTACAAGTCGGCGCCGCTGTTTGCCGCCTTCGACCAGAGCGGCAACGCGCTGCCGCTGCCGCTTGACTTGACCAGCAACCCGGCTGCCATGGCGCAGGTGCGCGCGATCACGATTACTCTCAACCTGCTGGCCAGTGCTCCCGATCCCCAGACCGGCCTGACGCCCGCCCTCAGCATGAGCAGCAGCGCCCGGCTGAATAACTTCTAGGAAAAGCTTATGGAAATGGGCAAAGAATTGAGGAAGTGCGCCCTTGGGGTAGCGGTAGTTCTGCTGGCGGCTGCAGGAGCCCTCCGGGCACAGGATCGGCCGCTGCCCGAAGTGGCCAAACAGAAGAGCGCTAAGACGGCAAGCCGGGTGATCACCGACGAAGATCTGGAGGCGTCGCGTCCACCGGAAGCTTCCCCTGCCGCGGCTGCGCTGCCCGTCGCGGCGGGGAAGGATTCAGGGCCGCGCATCACGATTCCCGGATTGCTGGAGCAGGCTACGCTCAGCCAGGCGCGCGCCACACTGGAGAGTCTGAAACATGACCAGGAAGTCCTGCAGCGGCGCTATGCGCAGATCCAGGAGAAGCTGAGCAGCGGGACTGACGAACACTTACGGAAGCTGTACTCGGGTTCTCTGGCACGGCGCGACGAAACCCTGGCGCGAAAGCGCCGGCAGATTGAAGCAGTGGAGAAGGCGATCGAGGCCGCGGAAAGCCGCCGGGCTTCTTCGCCGAGGAGCGAACATGAGGGTGCAACCGGCGTTGAGAAATAGAAACAATGGTGTGGCGCTGCTCGCCTGCCTGCTGGCGCTGATGCTGTTGACCGCCATCGCTCTGGGGCTGATGTATCTGGGCGACACGGAGACGCGCACCAACGATAACTTCCGTTCCGCGCAGCAGGCCTATTTTGCCAGCATGGCCGGGCTGCAGAACGTACGCGAGCGCATGATGCTGGCCAACGTTGCTCCCCACCAGATCGTGCCCCCAGTAGCGATGCCGGGTAACAGCAACTCGGTAATGTATGTGCTGAATCCCGCGGGCGCTTCGGACGCGGTCATACCCGCCACCGCGGGCAGCAATTACTATGACCAGGAATTATGCCGGGAAATGGCGGCACAGAACATTAATTGCCCGTTGCCGAGCAGCAACATCACGACGGTGGCGGAGCACGGAACACCGTACCTCAACACCGCCGCGGCGCTGCCCTACAAGTGGGTGCGGATCAACCGCAAGGCCAACGCTTCCGACGCGCCTTACTACAACAACGGCAGCAACGGAAACTCAAGCCTCAACACCCAGGTGTGCTGGAACGGAGTGAGTGAACTTCCGGTCACATTACTTCCGGTGACCGACTGCTCTTTATCGGCGGGCAGCGATCCTGCGGGTTGGAGCCCGGTTTATGAACTGACCTCGCTGGCCGTAACCGCCAACGGCGCCTCGCGCATGCTGCAGATGGAAGTGGCGCAAGACCCGCCCTTGGTGACGCGTGGGGCGGTGGATTCCCAGGACCACGTAGACCTCAACGGCAGTCTGGTGGTGAATGGCTGGGACTTCTGCACCTGCCAGTGCAGCACCAGCAAGGTCAACAACAAAAACGTAACCAGCTGCACGAACCGCGCCGGACTGGTCTGTGATGGCACCCACTATGCCATTTATGCCGCCGGCACGGTGGACAATCCCACGCCTTCGGAAACGCTGATTGCCGGCACTTCCGAGCCGGTGGTACAGAACCAGCCCTGGCCCTGGGACATGGATGCCCTGGTGGCGCGTTTTCGCGATGCCAGCGGAACAATCAATGCCACCCAGGCGCCTTACAACTGGAATTGCTCGGCGGGGGATTGCGGAACCAGAGCGGGCCAGACGCTAGGCGTGCCGCCTAGTTTTCCTCCCAGCCCACCGAACAATCCGGTTGGCCCCTCGAATATGAACAGCCAGGTCACCTACGTACCCGGCAACCTGCAGGTCACTGGAGGGGCAGTGGGCAATGGCGTGCTTGTGGTGGACGGCAATCTTGATGTCCATGGCGGTCTCAACTTTTATGGTCTCATCCTGGTGCGGGGTGTGATTTCCTTTACCGGCGGCGGCTCGAGCGGAGTAAATATTTATGGCGCGGTCCTGGCCGGGCAGCAATCCTATGTGGACACCACCCTGGGTGGCAGCGCCAATATTTATTTTGATTTCTGTTCTTTGCCGCAGGGAAACCAGAACCAGCCGCCGCGGGTGCTGAGCTTTCGCGAGCAGCTACTGTAGGAGGCGAGGAAAACAAATTGGAACCCACTGCTTGCGGCGGTGGTAAACTAGGCGGGTTGGGAACTCGCGCCCGACCGCTTCTGCTCTGGGGCGGCGGGAAGTGGGGTGTCTTTCCAGCATAAGGGCCCGGTTTTTTCAGGATCTGACCCGGCGAGGGCGAGCATGCCAGTCCTGATTATCGTCCTTTCAGCATACCTGTTCTTCTTCGCGGTGATCGCCCTGATCGCAATTGCGGAGTACGCGGATCGGCGCGAGCGCCGGCAGGTTGCTGAGCGTCAAAACGGTCCTGCCGTGTCTCTGGCGGGCATGAGCGTCAGCCAGGCTTCCGATCCTTATTATTTCGGCTTTTGGTTGGCGCAAGTGCCGGGGTTGCGGTTGATCCACGACGGCGGTCATACCGGCACGCACATCCGCAATTTGCGGTCCTGCTTCGTCGCCGTTTGCCGGCGTTTTCCCGAGGTTTACGACGGCCACACCCTGGAACAGTGGGTGCGCTTCCTGCAGCAGGAGAAGCTGATTTCCTGCCATGGGGAGAAGGTCAGAATTACCCCCCAGGGCAGCGATTTTCTGCGCGTCCAGATCACCCGCAGCGCCACCGTCCACCACTAAACGCCATCACCGTCAGCAAAGGATAAATAACCCTGAACCGCTGTGGCCGGGAACAGCATCCTAAGAGACGGGGGTCAGGTTACTTTCGGTACTTTTTGCACTTGCGCAGGTTGCGCATGCCGGGTAACATCATGGTGTCCTCCAAATGGCCGCACGTTCCCCGTGCTGGCACTCCGCGCCCAAAAGGTTAAGCTCCAGGCGCCAGACGGACAAAATAAGAGTTCACGATTTGACTTCCAGCCGCAACGGGTTGTGAGAGGTTTGCACCAGCAGCGAAATTCCCCGCGGCAGAAAAGCGCATCGAAAGATTTTCCCCTCGTATAAAGAGGGCAAAAAAGAGAGCAACATGATGATTGGACCGAACCATCCCTCCGGCTCCGGAGGGAGAAACCGACGTCGGCGAGGCCGTCGTCCACCTAATCGCCGTCCCGGGCAGGGAGGCGGACAACGCGATCGCCACGGCGGCATCTACACCGCTCCCATGGACCACGCCTACCGTGGGGGCATGAACGGCGACAACGGCCGGGGCGGCCGCGGGCGCTTCAACCCCAGCAATTACCTGGGCGCGGAACCCGAGCCATTGCCCGAATCCAACGGCGGGCCGCGCATCTTCGCCTTCGTAGACGACCTGTTTTTCTCCGCCAAAATCCAGGAGGTTGCGCGCAAACTCAACGTCAAAGTGGAGTTTGTGAAAACCGATAAAGACCTGGCCGAGCATATGCACAGCAATGGCGAGGAAAAGCCTTCGCTGATCATCTTCGATCTGAACAATGCCGGCGCCAAACCGCTGAGTCTTATCCCCAAGTTGAAATCGAAGCTGAAGAAGGGGACCAGCATCATCGGGTTCCTGTCGCATGTGCAGGGAGATTTGAAGCTGAAGGCGCAGGAGGCGGGGTGCGACATGGTGTTGCCGCGCTCGGCCTTCTCGCAGAATCTGCCGCAGCTGCTGCGCCGTCACGGCGCTCCCGAAGAACAGGAGCAGGGAGCGGAGTAAGTTCGCCGCTCCCCGCCAATCACCCTCAAGTGAGCAGCGAAAATTGTCACGCAGCCTTAAGCTCGAAGAGGCGAAGCGAAGCTGTCCCTTTATTCCGCCCGCAAAGCTTCCATGGGATGAATTGCCGCGGCACGTAGTGCGGGAATAATCGCTGCCAGAAAGGCGCAGGCGGCCAGCGAGGCCGTGGCCATGGTCAGAGCCAGCGGGTCCCAGGCCTTGACGCCCCACAACTGTGAGGCCAGCAGGCGTCCGGCGCCGATGGCCAGCGGGATGCCGATCAGCAGCCCCACGCCAACGCGCTGGAATGCTCCGTGCAATACCAGCCGGATTACCTTCATGCGGTCAGCCCCCAGAGCCATGCGCACCCCGATTTCGCCGGTGCGCTGCGCCACCACATAGGCCGTCACGCCGTAGAGCCCAACCGCAGCCAGCAAGAGCGCCACCAACCCGAACAATCCCGCCAGGCTGGCCACCGCCCGCTCCTGGTCGAATTCCATGGCAACCTGGTCATTGAGACTGCGCACGCTGGTGATGGTGAGATTCGGGTCAAGGTCCGCCAGCGTCCGGGTTATTAGCGGTTCAAGAATGCCGGGATCGGTGTGCGTGACCAGCAGAATGCCGTCAATAAAATGCGAGCGCAACTCCATCTTCTGCATCAGCGGGTGATCGTAATGCACGTACTGCGCCAGGGGCACGAAGAACATGGGACGCGCCGGATCGCGCGGAAACGCGAATTTTGCGTCATCCACCACGCCGACAATGCGGAAGGTTCCGGCCAGGGCCAGAATATCCAGACCAAAGTGCTTGTCCAGAGGATCTTCCTTGGGAAAGAATCGCTTCACAAAGGCTTGATTGACCACGGCGACCAGCGCCGTGTTTTCATTATCGGCTTCCGTGAAGCCTCGGCCGCGCACCACCGGCTCGCCCAGCGCCTGCAGATAGCCGGCGCTCAGCCGGTCCCAGGAAGCGCTCGTATTTTCTCCCAGCGTCTCCGGATGCCCTTGTATGGCGATGGCCTCGCTCCAATTGTCGGTGAGCGGGTTGTACATGGCCAATCCCACCTGTTCGACCCCCGGCAGCCGCTTCAGTTGATCCTGCATCTCGCGGTACAGCGCGTTCAAACGTTCGGGAGTGTAGCTGGTTGCCGGTGGGTTCATATCCACAACCACGCGATTGCTGGCTTGGAACCCGAAATTCTGATGTTCCAGATTGCCCAGGCTGCGCGCCAGCATGGTGGCCCCGGCAACCAGCACCACGGAAAGCGTGGCCTGAACTATCAGCAGCGCCTTGCGGGCCACGGACGAGCTGTCGCGGGTGCTGCGGGTGGAACTGCGGAGCGCCTCGATGGGGTGGGTGTGAGTGGCGAACCAGGCCGGCGCGGTGCCGAAAATCAAACCCGTGAGCAGCGACAGCAAAAAAGCAAAGCCCAGCGCCGGCAGCGAAGGAAAAATGCTGATGGGAAGAAAGTGCGTGCTGTGGAAGGTCAGGCTGAGCAGAAGGGACGAAGCACCCACCGCCACAGCCAGGCCGGCCAGTCCTCCCATGACGGCGAGCAAAACGCTCTCCAGCAGCGCTTGCCGAATAATCTGCCGGCGCGAAGCTCCAATGGCGACGCGCAGTGCGGTCTGCCCGCGCCGTGCGGCGGCGCGAGCCAGCAGCAGGTTGGCCACGTTGGCACAGGCGATCAGCAGCACCAGGCCGCAGACGGAAAGCAGGATGGTTAGGCTGCGTCCGTAATCTTCCTTCATCTCCGCCACCCCGGCGCCCGCAGGAACCACGGTGATGCTCTGCTTGGGGAGCACGCGCTTGATTTCCGTCATCCACTCCGGTGGATACCCGACGTCGGTCTGCAGCCACTGACGCAACATTGCTGTCAGGCGGGGAGATACTTCGGCGATTGATGCCCCCGGCCGAAGTCGCCCAATCACTCGCAGCCAGCTGGAGATCGGTTGGTGCAGAAACGAGGCCTCACCATCAATGAGCGGCTCCTGTTGCAGCGGAACCCAGACGTCGGGTGGGTCGCTGCGCAAGGTTTCGCCAAAGAATCCGGGCGGAGCAATGCCGATGACGGTGAAGGGATGACCCTCAATCACGTAGGTGGCACCTACCACCGTGGGATCACCGCCGTAGGTTTCCCGCCAGGCGTGATAACTCATCACCACCACCGGCGACGCCGAGGGCTGGTCGTCCGCCAGGGAGAAAAGGCGGCCTCCGAAGGCATGAATGCCGAAAGTGGAGAAATAACTTCCAGTGACAAGAGAAAATGGCGGTGGTGCCGCCGATGCCCAGGGCCAGCGTTAACACAGCTGCCGCCGTAAACACCGGGGCACGCCGGAATTGGCGCAGCGCGTAGCGCAGGTTGTTGGCAAAGTTCTGCATCGTCGTCCCTGGCTCCTGTACGAGCACTAGACGGCAGAAGTTCCGGCCTTTTGTTCAGGAGGGTGGTTAGATGGGCGGCGGGGAGGCGAAATGCTACGCGGAGTATTGACCGCTGCGTAAATAATGTCCTTGGTGCAGCGTCCCTAATGGGTCTGTCATCCCGAGCGAGGGCGCGTCGAGCTTGCGAGACAAAGCCCGAGTCGAGGGACCTTGTGTTTCGAGAATCTTGCAGAACCTTGTTCCCTGGAGCGCATTGTTTGTGCAGCTAGCAAACGATTCAGGCGCTCAAGGCGCCCGCCAAAGTCTGCCGCAGGGTGCGACTGAAGCAGCAGTTTTTCATGTCCGACGAATGTGGCGCCGTCATCTGACTGGTCTCGTAGAGACCGGCTGAAAGTAGCCCGCCAGTTTACTGGCGGGGTCGCCAATCCAGACATCACGCGAGTCCTGTAAGGACGACTGAACTGAATGATTGCTTTCAGTCGTCCCGCCGGGACTAGAAAAATTAATGCGCTCCTCACCCGCCACTGAAGTGGCGGGCTACTCTCAAGGTGTCCCTTGCGCGACGCCTTTCTCCCCATACGCCTTGGCCGTGTTTTCCGTTGGACTCAATCGCGTACCTCCGCTTATTCGCAGCGCAGCGCCAGCATGGGCTCGACCCGGGTGGCGCGGCGCGCGGGGATGCAGCAGGCGGCGAGCGCAATCGCGCACAGCACCCCCGCGGCAACAGCGAAGGTCAGCGCGTCGGTCGGCTTCACCCCGTAAAGCATGCTGGTCATCAGGCGGGTAAGGCCAAAAGCCGCGCCCACGCCGATAGCCAGCCCGGCCAGCGCCATGCGTGCGCCCTGGCTTAGCATGAGCTGGAAAACCTGGCCGCGGCGCGCGCCCAGCGCCATGCGGATGCCGATCTCGCGCTGGCGCTGCACCACCACGTAGGAGACGACGCCGTAGATTCCGATGGCAGCCAGCAGCAGCGCCAGGCCGGCAAACAGCGCCAGCAGAATCACCGAGAAACGCCGCGCGGCCAGGCCCTTGGCGATGATGTCATTCATGCTTTCGCCGCCGAAAATTACATAATCGCCATTCATGCGCTGCACCGAGTGCCGCATGGCATCCTCGGCGGCAACTGTCGGCAAGGTGGTTCGCACCATCACATCCGCCTGGGTTGAGCCCGCGAGCTGGTCGTCGGGCGTCTGCATCAGGGGCAGGTAAGTCTGATCCTGCAAGTTGCGAGCGTCGGTATCAAGCCCAAACTGCTTAACGTGCCCGACTACGCCGACAATCTCGACCGTCTGTTTCAGGCTGTTGAAGTGCATGTGCTTGCCCAGGGGATCGGTATGGGGGAAGTAGCGGCGGGCCAGGTCCTCGTCTACCACCGCCACCGGCGCCGCATGCTCGTTGTCTGCTGCAGTCAGCAACCGGCCGCGCAGCAATGGCACCTTCATGACCTGGAAGTAAGTCGGCCGGACAACGTAGAGGAGCGACCATGCCATGTCGTTGACGCTGGCCGGCTTGGGCTGGCCTTCCAACCAGAACTCGTCCTCGTCGTCGCCCCGCAGGGGCAGCGAGCCCTCGGAGAGGGAAGCAGTCTGAATTCCTGGCGTGGCGGCGATGGCCTGTTCCGCTTGGCGCAGAGAACTGCGGATGGCATCGGGAGTGGCGTGAGCCATGCCTGGCGGCAACCCGAGTCCCAGCAGGACTACGTTGTTCGCGTCGAAACCGGGATTGATGCGCCACAATTGCGCCAAGGTGCGGATCATCAGGCCGGCTCCAGCCAGCAGCACCAGCGCCAGTGCCATTTCCATAATGACGAACGCCGCCTGGGCGCGATGACGGGCGGCACTGCCGCCGCGGCCGCCTTCCTTCAGTTCTTCATGCAGGTCAGGACGTGCCGTTTTCATGGCCGGGGCAAGGCCAAAAACCACTGCGGCAAGCACCGTAATCACCAGTGTGAATCCCAGTACCCGCAAGTCCATGCCAACGTGCGAGGCGCGTGGAATTGACGCGGGCAGAAGGCGCAGCGCGGCCTGCGTGCCCCAGGCAGCCAGCAGCAGCCCGGCAGTTCCCGCAATAACGGCCAGCAGCAGAGTTTCGGTCAGCAGCTGACGAACTACGCGCAGCGGGCTGGCCCCCAGGGCGGAACGAATTGCGAATTCCCGCTGCCGGACTGTGGAACGCGCCAGCAGCAGGTTGGCCACGTTGCC
>DASYWT010000219.1:0-3342 GCA_035935775.1 Terriglobales bacterium | reverse complement strand
TTCGTGCTTCTTCCGTCCTTCGTGGTGAACCCGCGAATCCGCTTCAACATCTGGCGACGAGCGCGTGATCTCCACGTCAGCTGCGAGTGGCTTTCAATCATCAATCGACAATCATCAATTTTTCTTCGCTCTCCCTTTGTGGTGAAATGCGTACATGCTGGCTGACTACGCCGTGCGGGCCGAGGATTCCCGGGGCCGCCGATACCCGGAGCCGCCCCATCCCTACCGCAAGCCATTCCAGCGCGACCGGGACCGGGTTATTCATTCCCGCGCCTTTCGCCGGCTGGAAGCCAAGACTCAGGTCTTCACCCGCCGTTTTTCCGACCACTTCCGCAACCGGCTAACCCACACGATTGAAGTGGCGCAGATTTCCCGCACCATCGCCGCGCAACTGGCGCTCAACGCCGACCTGGTGGAAACGCTGGCCCTGGTCCACGACATTGGCCATCCTCCGTTTGGCCACTCCGGGGAAAAGGCGCTGGACACGGCCATGCGGGCGCAGGGCGATTTTTTCGACCACAATCTGCATGCCTTGCGCATCGTGGAGGATTTCGAGCAACGCTACGCCGCCTTCCGCGGGCTGAACCTGACCTTTGAGGTGCGGGAGGGCATCATCAAGCACTCGCGCGACTACAGTCCGGCGGAATTTCCTCAGCTCACCGAATACCTGCTCGAGCAGCGCCCGCCCCTGGAAGCGCAACTGATTGACCTGACCGACGAAATCGCCTATGACACAGCTGACCTGGATGACGGCTACGAGGCCCACATTCTTTCTCTGGACCAGATTCGCGCGGGCTTGCCCGTGTTCGAACGCTTTTACGGCGAAGCCGAACAGGCATATCCTGACGCACCCGACAAGCTGAAATTCAATGAAGCGGTAAAAGGCGTGCTCAACCGCCTGGTCACGGATCTAATCAACCAAACGAGCCATCGCATTCAAACCGCCGCCATCAGCACATTGGAAGCGGTGCGCGCTCACCCCCAGCGTCTGGCTGCGTTCAGCCCGCAAGTGGACGAGGAGCGGCGCCAGGCCAAGGAATTCCTCTACAAGAACCTCTATTACAGCCCGGAGCTGGAGCCGGAGAAAGTAGACGCCGAGCGGGTGGTAAGCGAGCTTTTCGCATACTGGATGCGCAATCCTGCTGCTCTTCCCGGCAACTACCGGGAAAAAGCCGCCTCCGAACCGTTGCAACGCGTGGTATGCGACTACATTGCAGGAATGACCGACCCCTACATTCTGCAGCAGCACGAGAAGTTCTGTGGCTAACTGGCTTGCGGTTTCAACGAGGCGGCGGGCCTTCTCAATTTTTCCACGCCCCCGCCCCGACCTTAGGTAATGACCCTGCCGGTCTCTCCGCGACCCTGCTAACGCGATGCTGCTCCCGCGGCTCCAAAATACTTGTCCAGCGGAATTTCGAAGAACATTAGATCGTCTCCTTGGCCATTGTGCAGGCGGGTGAACAAAATGTGCGCACCGGCCAGGCTGCGAATGCCCTCTACATCGAAGAAGAGGAACCCGGCACGGGTGTTGCGCGGCTCTACCGCTTTGGCGGCAAACTGAGCGCTCTCGATTTCGTCCATGGTCTTGGCGCTCACTGTGCCCTTCACCTTACGGCGCGGGATGGGCACGGGCACGGTGGGGCGATCGTTGACCTGGGGGTTGGCCAGGCGGCGATAAATATCGTTAGAACTGGCCGGCATGATTTTGTCGCGCGCGCCGGTGATCAACTGAATCTGCATGTCGGTGAGCGAGATGGGCTCGTCGCCATCGTTGGTGATGACAAGCAACACCGGGAGCAGCCCATGCTGGTGAAAATCCACGGAAAAGATTTTTTGTTTTTCCGCCGTCTCATAGGGCTCGACCGCGATGGCCACATGCTCATTGGCATGTTCCTCGTGTGCGGGGTAGGTCAGGGCGGGTTTGATCTCAGGAGCTCGGTAGTCCTTGGAAGCCAGCGCGGTGGCGGCGAAAAGCGTCAAGGCCACAAACCCCAGCAGTACGCGACCGGAAACAAAAGCTCTCATGCCCTGATTATCCGCTGCCGAGGCGGGCAGCACAATCAGAAGCGCAATCCAGATTCCGAATGGATACACTGTGCCGGTCAACCGCGGCTGCTGTTGAAGAGTGATGAACGATGGCCCCGAAAGGAGAGCAAGCATGAAGCCAGACGCGCGCAATTCCAGGATCGCCACCCAGGCGGTGTGGGCAGGAGAGGAAGAGTCTTTGCTGCAAGGGGCGACGCAGGTGCCGATCGCGCAGAGCGTGGCCTTCGGCTACGGCGACCTCGACCACTGGCAGCAGGTGGCGCTGGGGCAGAAACCGGGGCACATTTACAGCCGCAATACCAATCCCACCGTGGCGGCCCTGGAAGAGAAAGTGCGGGTTCTGGAAGGAGCGGAAGCCGCCACCAGCATGGCCAGCGGCATGGCAGCCATCAGCAACACCATATTCAGCCTGGTATGCCCCGGCGACCGTATTGTCACCGTAAAGGACACGTATGGCGGGACCAATCAGTTGTTCCGCGAGTTCCTGCCGCAGATCAAAGTCACATCCTGCCTTTGCGATACCACCGATTTCCTGGCCATCGAGGCGGAGATAGCCAAGGGCTGCAAGTTGCTCTACCTGGAAACGCCGACCAACCCCACGCTTAAGGTGGTTGACATCGAACGCCTAGCGCGCAAAGGCCACGAGGCGGGCGCGGTGGTCGTGACTGACAACACATTCGCCACGCCCATCAACCAGCATCCGCTGCAACTCGGCTCTGACCTGGTGATTCACAGCGCCAGCAAATACTTGGGCGGGCATGCTGATGCGCTGGGAGGCGTCGTTTGCGGCCGCCGGGAGCTAATCCGCCCCATTTTTCACTACCGCGAAATTACCGGCGCGGCGCTGGACCCGTTCGCGGCATATCTTCTGCTTCGCGGCTTGAAAACCTTGGCTCTGCGCGTAGAACGCCAGAATCAAAGCGCCATGAAAATCGCACAGTTCCTGGAGAGCCATGAGGCCGTGGCCCAGGTTTTCTATCCCGGGCTGGCTTCGCATCCGCAACACGAAATTGCCCGAAAGCAGATGTCGGGTGGCTTTGGCGGCATGCTCAGCTTCGTTCTGCATGGCGGGTACGAGCAGGTGAAGAAGTTTCTTCCCCGGCTAAGGTTTGCCCATCGCGCCGCCAACCTGGGCGCAGTCGAGACCATCGTAGGTCCGCCAGCAACCACTAGCCATGTAGAAGTCAGCGCCACTGACCGCGCCGCTATGGGCATTCCTGAGGCCCTGGTCCGCTATTCGGTCGGGATAGAAGATGTGGATGATCTCATCGCCGATCTCAGCCAGGCGCTGGCTTA
>DASYWT010000218.1:0-3014 GCA_035935775.1 Terriglobales bacterium | reverse complement strand
TGGCGGAGCGCGTGCGCAAGGAAGCCGCCATGCTGGCGGAACTGGAGTGCCGCAACACGGGCAAACCCATCGTGGAAGCGGAATACGACATCGGCGACGTGGCCACCTGCTTCGAATACTACGGTGGACTGGCCACCAAGGTGGTCGGCTACGTGAACCCGGTGCCTGACAACGCGCTCAGCCTTTCCATGAAGGAGCCGGTGGGCGTGGCCGGGCAGATCATTCCGTGGAATTACCCGCTGCTCATGGCGGCGTGGAAGCTGGCGCCGGCGCTGGCTGCGGGCTGCGCCTGCGTGCTCAAGCCCGCCGAGCAGACGCCGCTCACGGTGTTGGAGATGGCGAACTGGTTCGCCGATATCGGGCTGCCGCCAGGCGTGGTCAACATCGTTACCGGCTTTGGTGAGACCGCGGGCGCGCCCCTGGTCACGCACGCCGATGTGGATAAGGTCGCTTTCACGGGCAGCGCCGCGGTGGGCAAGCTGATCGTGAAGATGGCGGCCGACACGGTGAAACGCGTCACGCTGGAGCTGGGCGGCAAATCGCCCAACATCTTTTTCGCCGACGCCGATTTCGAAGCCGCCATTGACGGCGCGCTCTTCGGGGTATTCATCAACCAGGGCGAGGTTTGCTCCGCGGGCAGCCGCATCCTGGTGGAGAAGGGCATCTATTCGAAGTTTGTGGATGCCATGGCGGAGAAGGCGAAGAAGATCCGCCTGGGCCCGCCGCTGGAACGCGAAACCAAGATGGGCCCGCTGGTCAGCAAGGAACAATACGACCGCGTCCGCGGCTACCAGGAGACGGGGAAGAAGGAAGCCAAGCTGGCGGCGGGCGGCGGGCGTCCGGCAAGCATCGGCAAGGGCTACTACGTCGAGCCGACCATTTTCTACGACGTCAACAACAGCGCCAAAATCGCGCGCGAGGAAATTTTTGGGCCGGTGGCGGCGGTCATTCCCTTCAAGGACGAAGCCGAGGCCATGAAGATCGCCAACGACACGCCCTACGGTTTGGCGGCGGCGGTGTGGACACGCGACGTCTTCCGCGCCATGCGCACCGTGAAGGCGCTACGCGCCGGCATCGTCTGGGTCAACCACATGCAACCCACATACGTGGAAGCGCCCTGGGGCGGGTATAAGCAGTCGGGCTTCGGGCGCGAACTGGGGCCATGGGGCATCGAAGAATACCTGGAAACGAAACAGGTTCACATCAACCTGAACGAACAGCCGATAGGATGGTACAGCTGAAATGGGGGCGATTCAGTTACGCACGGCAGTTCCGGGCCCGCGTTCGCAGGAATTGATGCGGCGGCGGGCGCAGGCGGTTCCGCGCGGCATTTACCTGGGTACGCCGATTTACGTGGCGCGAGCGGAAGGCGCAGTGCTCGAGGACGTGGATGGAAATCGCTATCTTGACCTGGCCGGGGGCATCGGTTGTCTCAACGTGGGCCACCGCGCTCCGGGCGTAGTCGAGGCCATTCACTCGCAGGTAGACCGGTACATGCACACCTGCTTCCAGGTGCTGCCCTACGACAGCTACATTCGCCTGGCCGAACGCATGAACCAGTTGGCGCCGGGCAAATCTCCTAAGAAGACGTTCTTCGTAAACAGCGGCGCGGAAGCGGTGGAGAACGCCATCAAGGTGGCCCGCGCCTACACTAAGCGGCCGGCCATTATCGCCTTCGAGGACGCCTTCCACGGGCGCACCATGATGGGGCTGGCCCTGACCAGCAAGACGCATCCTTACAAGGCGGGCTTTGAGCCGTTTCCGAGCGATGTGTACCGGGTGCCGTTCGCCTATTGCTACCGCTGCTCGTACTCGCTGAAGTATCCGGAGTGCGGGGTGTTCTGCGCCCATCACCTGGAGGATACTTTCAAGCGAGTAGTGGCGGCGGAGTCGGTAGCGGCGGTAATTGCCGAGCCGGTGCTGGGTGAAGGCGGCTTTGTAACGCCTCCGCCGGAATTTTTCCGTATCCTGGTGGAAATTTGCCACAAGCACGGCATCCTGTTCATTGCGGACGAGGTGCAAAGCGGCTTTGGGCGCACCGGCACCATGTTCGCCTGCGAACAATACGGCATTGAGCCCGACCTGCTGGTTACCGCCAAGTCCCTGGGCGGCGGCCTGCCCCTGGGCGCAGTCACGGGCCGCGCTGATATCATGGACGCCGCCGGCGAGGGCGGCCTGGGCGGCACCTTCGGCGGCAATCCGGTGTGCGTGGAAGCGGGGTTGGCCGTGCTGGATGCCTTCGAGCAAGGCGACCTCTGTGCCCGCGCCAATGAACTGGGCAGGCGCTTTGCCAAGCTCGCCCGCCGCTGGCAGGAACAGTGGCCGCAGATCGGCGAGGTGCGCGGCCTGGGCGGCATGCAGGCGATGGAACTGGTGCAGTCGCGCGAGTCGCGTGAGCCTGCGGCCAAGGAAACCAAGGAGATTGTGCGCTACTGCTATGAGCACGGCCTGATCGTGCTTTCGGCCGGCTCTTACGGGAATGTGATCCGCCTGCTCATGCCCCTGGTGATGAGCGACGAGCACTTTGAGGAGGCGCTGGGCGTTCTGGAAGCGGGACTCCAAACGGTTTTGCAGTCGCGTGGGGTGGCTGTCCAGACCGCCTAGCTACCTTCCCGAGTTGTACGCCGCTTGCCAGGGTATCGGTAGAGACGTAACTTGTTACGTCCTTTCACAACAGTTCAGAGGCGTTGCAAGCAACGTCTCTACCCAGCCGCGTAAAGCGAGGGATTATGAGCATCGCAACACCCACCCAAACCACAGTTCGCAACTACATCAACGGCAAATGGCAGGCTTCCGCCTCGACCGAGCATCGCGAAATCATCAATCCTGCGACCAATGAAGTGCTCGGCCAGGTGCCGATGTCGGGCGCTGCCGAGGTGGATGCGGCGGTGCAGGCCGCGGCCCGCGCTTTTCCGGAATGGAGGCGCACTCCGCCCGAAGACCGCATCCAGTACCTGTTCAAGCTGAAGAATCTGCTGGAGGAAAACTTCGAAGACCTGGCCCGCACCATCACC
>DASYWT010000217.1:0-9232 GCA_035935775.1 Terriglobales bacterium | reverse complement strand
TCTGGGCAGCGCCGATTGCCGGAATTCCCGCAGGCGCTCGGCATTGGGCTTTGTTCGCTGCTCGGCTCCGCGCACCAGGGTGCGGGCATACATGGCCAGATCCACGGGGAATCCGCGCATCCGCTCCACGTAGGTGAGCGGCAAATAGATTTGTTTCTGCACCTGCATGGAGGCGGCCAGTGCCGCCCAGGGATCCCCGAACTCGGCCTTGCGCTTGGCATCGGAGTTTACGAAATCCTTGAGTTCCTGCTCCTCCGCGGCTTTTTGCGCCATCAGTTGCTTATCCTCAAGCCCGGAGAGATAGCCGGTTATCGCCTTCAGCGAATTCTGGTACCCGAACAAATCCTCCTGCGCAATTCGCGCGTTGTCCGCCGACTCCGCGCTGAATCTCTCCAGCATGGCGATGCGCAGCTTGTAGTATTCCAGGCGCGAGGGATAGTCCACGTCGCGCAAGTATTCCAGTTGCGCCATGGTCAGCAGCCGCCCGGTCGAGCCCGGGTTCCCGGAAACAAAAATCAGCTCCTTGTCCTTGACCCCTGTGGGCGACCAGCGAAAGTAATCATCCAGCTGAACCGGCTTGTCGTTCTCATAGACGCGGAAAAAGGAAATATCCAGGTCGTACCGGGGGTATTCGAAGTTGTCCGGATCACCCCCGAAGAAGGCGGCGTCAAACTCGGGCGCGAATACCAGACGTACATCCGTATACTTTTTGTACCGGTAAAGGTGGTAGACCTCGCCGGAATAGAGCGTAATCACGTCACAGCGCAGTCCAGTCTGCTTTGTGCACTGGTCTTCGATCCGCGACATCTCGGCGCGTTGTGCCTGCCCGGCTTCCGCGGCGGCCATGCCTGCTTGGGCCGCGCCCTTCACCTGCGCGGTTACGTCTTCGATCCCTACCAACTGGTTGAGTTCATATGCGGGGCATTTCAGTTCTTCCGCTTGGGTGCGGGCATAGAAGCCGGTCTTCATGTAGTCCTTGCCGGCGGTGGAAAGCTGCTGAATGCATTCGGCAGCAATGTGATGATTGGTGAACGTAAGCCCATCGGCGGAAACAAACGATCCTGATCCCCCGTTGTTGAAGCGCACCGAAGAAAGGCGCACATGGTCGAGCCACTTCGCGGTGGGATTGAATCCATACTTTGCCTTCACTTTGGCGGCGGGAAAAGCCTCGAACAACCACATGCCGGGGTCGGCGAAGGCAAAATAACCCAGGAAAAATACCAACAGGCAACTGAGTAGGAGAGCGCGTCTCATCATAAGAAGTACTCCTTAGAAGTTCGCCCCACGGGCGGGGGTGAGAAATCCGCCCGCGGGTGGGAGAAAACTCTTAACTATACGATTCCAACGCCTGCGGCGACAAACTGGGGGCACATTGGAAAACTTGCGCAAAGTGAGGTATAACAAGGAGTTGCGTGACGCCCGTCACATCGGCTTGTGCGCAACCTTCCGGCGCTTCTGGTGCGAAAGGACCCTATGTCCAGCTTGACGGCTACTCATCCCCCCAAGGGGTTGGAGGGCATTGTCGCCACTACCTCCGGTATCTGCTACATAGACGGCGACCGCGGCATCCTGGCCTACCGTGGCATTGATATCCACGAGTTAGCCGACCACTCGACGTTCGAGGAAGTCTGCTACCTGCTCTGGTTTGGCAAGCTGCCTGCACGCGACGAGTTGCAGGACTTGCGCTCCCGCCTGGCAGCAGAGCGCCACCTGGACCCTGCCATCATTGACTTTCTGCGCCGGGCGCCTCAAGACGCCCTGCCTATGGACGTGCTGCGCACCGCCGTCTCCGCTCTTTCTTTTTACGACGCGGATGAAAGAGCCAACGACCACGACGCCAATGTGCGCAAGGCTATCCGCCTGACCTCCCAGATCGCCATGATCGTGGCTGCCTATGACCGCATCCGCAAAGGCAAGCCGGTGGTTGAGCCCGACCGCTTGCTCTCGCATGCCGCCAATTTCCTGCTCATGCTCAACGGGGAAAAACCCTCGCCCACTGCCGAGCGCGCCTTCGATATTGCACTCATCCTGCACGCCGATCACGAACTGAACGCTTCTACTTTCGCTGCCCGCGTGACCGCGGCCACGCTCTCTGACATGCATTCCGCGATAACCTCCGCGATTGGCGCTCTGAAAGGCCCTTTGCACGGCGGCGCCAATGAAGCTGCCTTCCGTATTCTGGAGGCTATCAGCACCTCCGGATCCGATCCCGTAGATTACGTGCGCGGCATGCTGGCGCAGAAGAAGAAGATGCCCGGCTTCGGCCACCGTGTTTACCATACCGAAGATCCGCGTGCCACCCACCTGCGGCAAATGTCGCGCGAGCTGGGCGCTTCCAGCGGCCAGAGCCGGTGGTTCGAAATGTCGCGCCGCATCGAGGAGCTGCTGAACAAGGAGAAGAAGCTCAATGCCAATGTTGACTTCTACTCCGCTTCCACCTACCACGTGCTGGGCATTGACGTGGACTTGTTCACCCCGATTTTTGTGATTTCCCGCATCAGCGGCTGGGCGGCGCACGTCATCGAGCAGCTCGACGACAACCGCCTCATTCGCCCGCGTGCCGACTACATCGGGCCCGCCTACCCGCAGAAGTATGTGCCCATAGAGCAGCGCTGAGATCGGCTAAATTCCTGATTTGGAACTGTATTGTTAGCTAACCTTAGCGAGCCCGTCCGTAGTTAGCACCGGCGCTCTATGGTATGAGCAGGGCCCGTGGTGTAACGGGAACACGGCACTCTGTCACAGTCGCAGATGCGGGTTCGAGTCCCGCCGGGTCCACTCCCAGGTTTAGTTCCAGGGAGGACAGAGATAATCTCCCCCTAGTAACTTGACATTACTGAGGCACGTTTTAGAATCAAAGCTGACAGAGTGCCAATCACCACGGTATATGGCTCCGGTGACGGGGCCATTTTCTTTTGTTCGCGAACTAACGGTTCCGGCCAAATGCCAACTGCCAAGTGCTAATTGCTCAACCACTTAACTCCTCCGGGTTAAAATAGTTCCGTGGGGTCCCTTCGCCGCGTCTATTTCGATAACAACGCCACCACGCCGGTGCTGCCGGAGGTGCTGGAAGCCATGCGCCCGTACTTCAGCGAGCGCTTCGGCAACGCCTCCTCCATCCACCATCACGGGCAGGAGACACGCGCCGCGGTGGAACGGGCGCGCGAGTCGGTGGCGGCTCTGTTCGGCTGCCGCACTTCTGAAGTTGTATTCACCAGCGGCGGCACCGAGGCCGATAACCTCGCCATCTTCGGCCTGGTCAAATCCGGTGACCACCTCATTACCTCTACTGTCGAGCACCATGCTGTGCTGAACTCCGGCAAGCGCCTGCAGGAGATGGGCTGCGAAGTCACCTATGTTCCTGTGGACGGCCGCGGCCTGGTAGATCCCGACGAGGTGCGCCGCGCCTTGCGCCCCAACACGCGCCTGGTCAGCGTCATGATGGCCAACAATGAAACTGGAGTTCTGCAGCCGGTAGAAGAGATTGGCCGCATCGCCGGCGAAGCCGATGTTTACTTCCACAGCGACGCGGTGCAGGCGGCGGGCAAGGTGCCGATTGATGTGAAGCGCATCGCCTGCGATCTGCTCTCCATTTCGGGGCACAAGATGCACGCACCGCAGGGGATTGGCGCGCTGTACGTGAAGAAGGGAACCTTGTTGCAGCCGCTTCTCTATGGTGGCAGCCACGAGCGCTCGCGACGCGCCGGCACGGAAAACGTTCCTGCCATCGTGGCTCTGGGCAAGGCGGCGGAAATTGCCCTGCACGGCCTGAGCGACGGCAGTGTGCGCCAAATCGCTGCGTTGCGCGATCGTCTGCAGGCGGGTGTGCTGGCGGCGGTGAATGCGGCGGCGGTGAACGGAGATTCCCTGGCGCGGGTGCCCAACACGGCCAACATTTATTTTGACTATATTGAAGGTGAAGCCCTGGTGATTGCTCTCGATCTGAAGGGCCTGGCGGTCTCCACTGGGGCAGCCTGCTCTTCCGGCGCCATTGAGCCTTCGCACGTACTCACCGCCATGGGCTTGCGGCCGGAACGCGCCCGCGCCAGCATCCGCTTCAGTTTGGGCAAGCAGAACACGGCAGAAGAGGTGGACCTTGCGCTTGCATTAATTCCGCAAGCGGTGGCGCGTTTGCGGGAGTTGTCGCCGGCAACACCTGCAGTTGGCACTTAGCATTCGTGGAGTCGCGATCGGCGTAAGCTGGATTAAGAGCACTCAGCAGTCAGCATTCAGCCCGTAGATGTTTTGACAGGCATCTCCAATCGTTGCTGGCTGAGTGCTGAATGCTGAATGCTGAAAGCTGAATGCTGAAAGCTGAATGCTGTGTCCGGGGTTGCAACCCAGTGCTGAAGCACTAGAGAATTTTGCTATGCCGTCAACAACCATCGCCGTGGCCATGTCGGGCGGAGTGGACTCGTCCACCGTCGCGGCCATGCTGCGCGCGGACGGCTATAACCTGGTCGGGCTGACCATGCAGTTGTGGAACCAGCGCCGCCTGGCCGGCCGCGAAGGCATGCCCGAGACGGTGCAGGGCCGCTGCTGTTCGCTGGACGACGTGTACGACGCGCGCCGCGTGGCCGAAACCATTGGCATCCCTTACTACGTGGTCAACCATGAGCAGCGCTTCGAGCACGAAGTGGTGCGGCCCTTCGTCTCCGAGTATCTGAGCGGGCGAACGCCCATCCCCTGCAGCCTGTGCAACAATCACTTGAAGTTTGATCAGTTATTGATTACAGCCCGGCAGATTGGCGCCGAGCGCCTGGCAACCGGCCACTACGCCCGCGTTGAGTTCGACAGCGCTGGCGGCCGCTGGCTGCTCAAGCGCGCGATAGATTCCTCACGCGACCAGACCTATTTCCTTTTCGGCCTTACCCAGGAGCAGCTCAGCCGCACGCTGTTTCCTCTGGGCGGGCTTTTGAAGTCCGAAGTGCGCGAAATCGCCCGCCGCCACGGCCTGGCGCTGGCTGACAAGCCCGACTCGCAGGAGATCTGCTTCGTGCCTGGCGGGGACTACAAGAAGTTTCTGGACGCTTATCTTGCCGAGCAGGGCGAGTCGCTTCCCGACACCAGCGGCGAACTGGTCAGCAGCAGCGGGGAAGTGCTGGGCACGCACTCGGGCATACACAATTTCACCGTCGGACAGCGCAAGGGTCTGGGCGTGGCCACCGGCTCGCCGCTTTACGTTTTGCAAATCAACGGCGAGCGCCAGCAGGTGGTAGTCGGCGGCGGCGAACAACTCTACTCCCGCAGTCTGCGCGCCAAGCGCGTGAATTGGATTGCCATGGAGCACCCGGATTCTGCGCTTCGCCTTGGCGTCAAGATCCGCCATCGCCACGAGCCCGCCAGCGCTGTCGTTGAGGCCACGGGTCCTGACGAGGTCCTGGTTACCTTCAACCAGCCACAGCGCGCCATCACCCCGGGCCAGGCGGCTGTTTTCTACGATGGCGATGTGGTGGCAGGCGGCGGCTGGATTGCCTAGCTGATTGGCTGGCTCCCTGAGAGCCGGTCAGTCGCGGTTTCCGGAGGCGTGCTCCTTTACCCTCTCCACACGGCTGCTTCATTTTTCTACTATTGTCATCCTGAGCCGTGCGTCTACTTTTGTCATCCTGAGCTGCACGACCGAGCTTTCGCGAGGGAGCGCGGCGAATGGACCTGCTTTTCGCCCCCTCTCCTGTGATGCTTGCTGCGAAAAGGCGCACGCCGTGAGCGCGGGTCCTAGTGGATCCGCACTGGAGTAACTGCAATGGAGTTAACTCGGGTCGGTGTGGAAGCCCACGGCTTCAGCCGTGGGAATTAAGGCTATCTACAGATTGGGCTTTAGCCCCGGAGCTATCCAGCTTCAAAATAAAAAGAGACGTAGCAAACTACGTCTCTACCTGGAACTCCGCACGAGTCTAGGGTCCTCAAATAAACATCTCGTCTTGCGGCACGCCTGTGCCGTCACCACTGGGACGGCGCCTGTTCCGAGCCCGGAACAGAGCTCCCAATCCCACCGAAACACCCTGCATAATGCCCGTTAGCTGCCGTACCGGCGAGACCACGGTGTGTTGCAGGCTTTCCGTTGTGTCCTCCACGCGATCAAGGGTACGGGTAACCAGCTCGTCAGCGCGAATCACCTGCAGGCGCGTGCGATCAATGATGTCATTGACCGTATTATCCAGGCGTTCCACCTGCCCGCGCACCAGGGCCGTGGTTACGTGCACGTTGCCGACGATCTCCTCTAATTTCGGGGTTGATGTGGTGATCAGGGACTGCGCCGCCTCGATCGCCGGCAGCGCCCGGGAGCGCATCTCGGTGGTGAGCGTGTCCACCTTAGCGCTGGTTTTGCGCAGCGACAGAAAAATTCCCAGCAGCACCAGCGCCTGCAGAGCGATGGCCACTGCCGTCAGGGCAATGAAAAGGTTTAAATGTTCCATACTGATCCGTGCTTGAACGCCGAAGGCTTGCCCTCTATCCCTTGGGCGCCGTGCCTTCGGTAGTCGCCTCGCGATAGGCCTGCCGTCCTGCCTCAAAGGCGGAGCGGAACTGCTCTTTCTGTTGTCCCACTACATCCTTGCCGCGCTCTACCCAATCTGACGCCTGCTCGCGCACCTGGCGAGCCCGGCCCTTTACGAAATCGCGGCCTTCTTCCGCTTTGTCCAGTATCGCTTCCCGCGTTTCCGCGCCCGAGCGGGGCGCGTACAACACCCCGACCAGAGCCCCAATCCCCAATCCCGCCAGAAACCACATGAATCCATTGCCGCTATCGTCTGCCATAAATACCTCCTAAATCTTCAGCAATGCCAGCACGCCCGCTAAAAAGCCCGCATCGGCCCCGGCTAACCAATTCGGATGGTAGCACCCGCTAGGCCGGGAATACAAACCCTGGCAGGCGGAACAAATACCACTATTTCGGGAGATCGAAGCCTTGTTCGTACGGCTTCTCTCACTCCTCGGGAGCCCAGTATCCGCTCTTGGAGTAGACCTGCAACTGTGCCGTTTTGGCCTGTGGAACCACCCGCACCTTGATTTTGCGCCACTTTCCGTTCCGCGCGATGTTGCTGGGCCGGTATCCGATCACATACTGGTTGCGCATTTCCACGCTGATCTCCGAGGCTGCCTGCGGCAGGTCTCGGGGATTGTTCAGCGAGACTGTACGGCCACCAGTCGCCTCCGTAATCTGCTTTAACAGGCGCTTGCCGGCCCACTCCTCCGGCGTCTTGAATACTTTGTCAAAAAGGCCAATGGCATAGAGGGTCGCATCTTCTTCCTCGACCATGCCTTTCAGTTCACTGGCGGTAAAGCGGCTGCGGTTGTCGCCCCCGTCAGAGATGATCAGCAGCGCACGCCGTTTGTAGCGTGCGTGCCGCAACTTGGCCTCGCCCAGATAAATCGCGTCCAACAGGGCCGTGTGTCCGCCGGCTACCGCGGAGGCCAGCCGTGCTTGGATGGAACCGATGGACTGAGTCGAATCCGCCAACACGTGCGGCCGGTCGGCGAAGGTGACCACGAAGTAATCGTCCTCGGGATTTCCCAGCTCGAAGAATTTTCCCAGCGCCTCACGTGCCACGTCGAGCTTATTGCTCATGCTTTTGCTCAGGTCCAGTATCACGCCTACCGAGATCGGCGAATCGTCACTCCAGAAAGAACGAATCTGCTGCTGGCTGCCGTCTTCGTAAAGCGAGAAGTCCGCCCTCGTCAGTCCAACCACCGGCCGGTTCCTATAGTCGGTTACCGTCACCGGCACCAGGACAAGGTCCACATCGGCTCGGAAGGGCTTGCTGTGGACATTCAGGTCGCTGTTTACTTCGCCGGCTGACGCGGCTCTCGGCGTCGCCTTCTTCGCGGGAACGATATGGACTTCGTCCCTGGTCTGCGCTTGAGTGGCAGGCGCAGAAAACAAAACTGCCAGGAGTAAGACCGGCAACGACACCGCCTGCCTGGAGGTTTGGCGCGAGAAAAGAAATGCCAGATTGCTCATGTTGACTGCGGATCTGCGGGAGGGGGAATTCCGCGACGCCGGGATGGTAGCACGCGTCCGCCGGTGTGGGCTGCTGGAAAAATAGGAAAAAATTTGGCGCCTCGAGCGGAGGCGCCATGTAAACCTTTAAGTGAAAAATTTCATCCGCTAAACACTTAGAAGCGGAAGGTTGGCCCGAACGAGATGTTCAGGTTGTTGTTGGCTCCGTTGTCAAAATACATCATGTCGCCGGCCTCGGCGCGCAGCCCGAACACGTGGCCGATAAAGAATTCCACGCCCGCACCCGGATAAAACACGCCGTTAGTGTCGCCGTGGGGCACACCGCTGAACGAGTTGGCAAAACTGCCTAGGGTTGCTGTGCGCGACGTGCCAAAGTTCAGGAATCCGCCTTTCAGCACCACGTAGGCTGTGACCGGCCCGACCCCGGTTTGGATCTTGGGTCCGAATAGACCGTTGAGCAGCCGCAGCCTTGAGGTCGAAAACGAAGTGCTTACCCCATTGCTGCTGCTGGTGGTGATGTTCCGCGAGAAGTCATAGCCGATTCCGCCTTCAAATTGCAGGTGATTGTTGACGTTGAACGCCAGCCGTCCGCCCAGTCCGGTGAAGTCCGTGTTTCCGGCGGAACCCAGCCGGGTAAAGTCACCGTATGCCCCCACTTCTCCGTGTTCTTCCTGCGCATAAAGAGCCGGCACTACGGCGACCATCGCCGCGATGACCAGCAGTCCTAAAATCCGCTTCATGGGTCCTAATCCTCCAATCCACTCCATGTCCCATTTGCCTTGCACCCACGCCTTGTCACCAGGCGTCAGCAGGGAACAGCTATTCCCAGTGCTAAGCAGGAATTGGGACGCTATTTAGGATGTGCTCTGCGGCGAGCGGGTGGGCCGCCATTCGCGAGCAGCCTCAACCCCGCGCCGGAAGCGGCTTACAGCTGAACTGCCAGGGATGCAAGCCTCGTGCTTTCAGGGTGTTACCAGGGTGCCGACGCTGCTGTTTCCCGGCACTCTATGTTGCTCGCCAGCTCGCGCCTGAGCTGCTGCAGGCCATAATTTATAATCCGCAGTTTGCCCTGGTTTGGCGGGAGGAAGTTTGGCGGAAGCCCAAATTGGAATCATCGGCGGCAGCGGTCTCTACTCCATGCCGGGTCTGACTGAGATTCGCGAACTCCGCCTGCAGACTCCGTTCGGGGACCCCTCCGACGCGTACGTGACCGGCAAGCTGGAAGGCAAGCGCGTCGCCTTTCTCGCCCGTCACGGGCGTGGCCACCGGATT
>DASYWT010000216.1:0-5441 GCA_035935775.1 Terriglobales bacterium | reverse complement strand
TTGAAATCGACTTACGATGGTGCAGCCTCGGCGAAGCCCTGGCCTCTGTGTCCTTGTTGGTTGGGACGGGCGATGCATTCCAAAACCAGGGGCGATGGTCATTGCTGAAAGCGCCGGGAACGGAAGCCGATGCCGAATGGGCCTTAGACCTGTCCGGCGGGGCCAGCTATCCCCAAAAAGCTCAGACTGCAGGGAGATGTGAACCGCAGTCTGACAATTGGGCCGGAAACGGCATAGCCGCCGCTGCTCAGGGCATGAAAATTCCTGTGACGGCTTCGGCAACCACTCCCCCTGCTGTTTTTATCAAAGCACCTGGGCGAGGAAGCCGCTTCGTAGGTTGGCTCCACAGATTTTGTCCGATTACCCGGGGTCAGTTCCTTCCCTGATGGCAAGGCAATCGCTCCTGCGGCACTCCTCACGGCGCTATTTTCTGGGGCTTTTAGCATGATCTCGGATGTGGTGGGACGACGAAAGAGGCGGAAGGCCGGGGGGCTGAGGCTTGCGCTCCCTGTGGCCACAGTCCTGGTCTTCGCCCTTTCTTTCACCACCCCCAGCTACGCCGATCATCACGGGCCCTCGTGTAACCTTAAGGTAACTCCCAACAATGGCGGTGTTCCCCTTCCTGTCGTTGCATCGGGAAGTTGTACGGCTGCCAACTCCGATCAGAATTCCATCGTCCAGATGAGTCTGGATTGGGGCGACGGATCAGCGCCGGTTACCACCTCGCAATCGCAAATAACCGCCGGGCACACTTTCACTCAGGCCGGTAAATTTCAGGTCGTCCTGACCGGCACCGATTCCAATCAAGATACGGGCTCGGCCTCCCAGATGGTCAAGGCCACAGCCGGACCGCCGCCTCCTCCGCCTCCCCCGCCTCCTACGCCGACTCTAACTTGCAACCTGGGGGTGTCTCCCAGCAGCGGCCAGGCGCCTTTAACCGTCAATGTTTCCACAAGCTGCAGCGATAGCGCCGACCAGTCGGTCAGCATCCTGGTGAGTTTTGGCGATGGCTTCTATCTCTCTGGGGCAAACGTCGGCCATACATATGTGAACAGCGGTAGTTTTCATGTATCCGTGGTAGCCAGCGACAAAGCGGGCAATACTTTCAAGCCAGCCTCTCAAACCGTGGCTGTGAGCTTTGGCCCAGCTTTATTTGTAGGCATCAGCGGCGGAAAAATCGCCGAATTTAATAAGTCCGGCACGTTGCAGCACACTCTGAACTCGAATCAGGGCGGCTCCATGACCGGCATGGCATTCGACGCCTCCGGCAACCTCTACGCCACCAATTTCACCGCCAACACAGTCAGCAAATTCAATCCCGATGGCACCCTGCTCGGCACGTTCGGATCCGGCTACAACTGCAAACCAGAATCAATTGTCTTCGATTCCGCCGGCAACGCTTACGTGGGTGAAACGGGATGCAGCCACGCTCTCTTGCGTTTTGACGCCTACGGCAATCTCACCGCCAGCTATACCGTGGCCACTGAAGCGGAAGGAAGCGACTGGATAGACCTTGCCCCTGACGGCTGCACCCTCTTCTATACCTCCCAGGGAGCTTCTGTGCTTCGATTCGATGCCTGCGGCAAGCGGCAGTTGCCGCCCTTTTCCTCATCTCTGAAAGAAGGACTTGCCCTGGGCCTTCTGCAAGATGGAGGCGCGCTGGTGGCCAATTTAGACAATATCATTCGCCTCGACTCGGCGGGACGCACCATCTCGACCTATGTCGCCTCGGGCGAGAAATGCTGGGCCTCGCTCACTCTGGACAGCGACCGATCGTCGTTCTGGGCGGCGGATTATTGCACCTCCGATGTCATCCGCTTCGACCTCACTTCCGGTAATCAGGTTTTCAAATTTAATACAGGTACGCCCGCGAATACGGTATTCGGCCTCGCGGAGGGTCCCCCAGCCGCGGCACAGAGCCCGGCCGCTGGACCCTTTGTGGCCTCGCCTGCTGCGGCAACGATCGGCGCCGGGCAGAGCGCTTCTTTTGCCTTGGCGTTAACCGCCAGCCCCGACGCCGTCGGGCGGAACGTATCGTTCTCCTGCGCGAACCTCCCCTTGGGATCCGCCTGCTCCTTCTCCCCCGGGACGCTGACTGCGCCGAATGGCACTACTGACGTAAATCTCACGATCACAACCAGCGCAGCTTCTTCGGCCTGGATCAGGTTCGAGAGTCGGAGAATTTTGTCGTATGGATTCTGGCTACCCCTGGCGCTGGCAGTTATGGCCGGCGACGCAACTATCAGAAAGAAGCGCGCCCGGCTGCTTGCGGTGCTACTCCTTGTGGCGCTCCTCATGCTGCTCTTAAGTCTTTTTGCCTGCAGTGGAGCCCAGACCACAACCACCACGACCACTACTCCGGCGGTTCCTGCTGCCCCGCTTGCCGGAACCGCGACGCCCGCCGGCGCCTATACCGTCATCGTTCGCGCGCACGCTGGTACAACGGAAAGCTCGACGGCGGTGCTGCTTACGGTGCAATGAGATGGATAGGGTTCAGGCTTGACGACTTCGTCGGGAAAGTGTAGCCGTAGCGCTGGAGGCAACGGCCGTAGCGCTGGACTGGGCTTCTTCCATCCTCAACTGCGGCATACGTTCCACGGTGCCGATTACCGGCTGGTCGGTAATGGCATAAAGGAAGCCGTGTGGCTCGCTGTGCTGGCGCAAGCAGAGGTTTTCGATCAATGTGTGCGCATGGCGGCTCAAGACGTTCTGCGGCAGCACCTCAAAATAGCGGAATACCCAGAGCAGGTACACTCGCTCCCAGAAGGTCGGCCGCACATAGCGTGGCCCAACCGGTGTTAAGAGCCGCAACACGCCCCAACGTAACTTACTCAGCCACACTGTGCCGCCCCTTCCCAATCAGTTTTCCAAAGCCGGGATCGTCCGAAATCAATTAATAGCAATCTTTGCACCAAACCTGGTGCTGCGGTACCTAAGTCACCTGTCTTGCCTGGCGGCCGCTGCCTGTTCTCTTCCAGTCCGTTCCCACAAGTGCCTGCAATTAGCTTTGCAAGCTTTTGAAAAACTATGGAGATCTCGCTGAAGATTAAGAAGTTAGGCAGGGCATTTCGAGGGCGGAAATAGCGAAAGGCGCGGGTATTGCGCAGGCGCGCGAAGATTCTGCGCAAACTGCGCGAGCACCTTGCCTAAAAGTGAATTTTTTTGCAATTGAGTGTCCCAATTTGGCAAGTCGGGGGCAAAAATGGGCCTAGGGCCGCTCGCCCGCCAGCATCAGCGCGGCTATCTCTTTGAGTATCTTGGCGCAGACCACCGCGGTTCGGCCCGAGCCATCGCGCGCCGGGTTATATTCCACCAGGTCGGCTCCTACAATGCGTCCCTGCAGCGATTGCAGCGTGTTCAGGACCTCGCGAACCGACAGTCCGCCTGGCTCCCAATGCGATATACCAGGCGCGAAGGCCGGGTCGAGCACGTCCAGGTCGAAGGAAATATACACCGGCCCTTGGAATTTCAGCCTCGGCCACCGTCCTAAGTCCTTCATTTCCAGTACTTCCACGCCAAAGCGCTGGGCCTGCTCCCGTTGATGCCGGTTCATAGTGCGAATGCCGGCTTGCACCAGCCTGCGGGCCAGCTTTTCCTCCATGATGCGAGCGAAGGGGCAAGCGTGAGAAAGGCGATTGCCGCCAAGTTCGTCATACAAGTCCGGGTGGGCGTCGAAGTGCATGATTTCCAAATCGGGAAATTTCGCCGCAAATGCCTTTATTACTGGGTAGGTAATGGAATGGTCGCCTCCCAGCACGATCAGGGGCGCCTTCTGGCGCAGATGGCCTGCCACCGCCCTCTCTATCGCGGCAAAGGCCTCAGGAGTGCCTGAGGGCAGCGCCACGCGGCCAGCGTCGAGCACCTTACCCTGCAAGTCGGTGCCGTTTTCGGTCCACAGGTTGGAGGCATCGCAGTACAGTGCTTCCACAATGCGCGACGGCGCCTGCGCCGTGCCGCGCAGGTACGAGGAATTTTCGTCAAACGGAATCCCCAGCAGAGAAATGGGGGGCGAGGAGGAAGCTGGCGAATTCACGCTGAGCTCACGCGATCATGTGGAGTTGCGGAGTCGTCCGCTCAGATCTCGGGCAGAACATCGAAGCGCTTAATCACCGCGGCCACTCCATAATTGCCCTGGCTGGCATTTTCCTCCACCCGCACCACAGAAGCCTGGCAACACACCCAGCGCCGGTCGGAGAAGGTGATTTCCGGGGGCAGCACCAGAATCAGTTCCAGTTCGCTGCCCTCCTGCATACGCGAGCTCGTGTATACGAACACGCCCGCCGTGCTCAGGTCGCGGGTCTGGGTAGCTTCCTGAATACTTCCCGCCTCGGTTCTAACCGAAACCGGAACATGCACCGGAAAGCGCTCCCGCGCACGGCGATCTGATTTTTTCTCGACCATATAGTTCCCCACCAGCGGAGTAAGAGAATCGCGGCATTGTACTCCAAACCCGGCTGTGCACAAGTCGGGAAGTCGTCTTACAACAAAGGCTCGAAGAGGCTGCACACTTGTTGGGAAGGACAATCCGCGTAGGCAGGCAGGCCAATCGGCTCCCGCCGGCCACGGCCGAGAATTTACTGCGGGTTTTGCGCCAGGCGCTGGCGTGCCGGAACTACCACGACAGCCTGATCCATGGTAGGCGTATTCAGCGTGCGCAGCAGCTTGGATTCAGCGTCTGCTTCCGCCGTAGCTCCGCTGCGCATGTAGGCGTCGGCCAGCAGTTGCATGCTGAAGGCATTGTCGTGATCTTCCTGCAGATGAGGAATGGCATCGGCGTACTTGCCTTGCTGCATGAGGCGCGCCCCCAGGGCGGCCTCCTCGGCGTGGCGAATAGCATGGCTGTTGCTGGCCGTCGCCATTTTCTGTAACTGTTGCAAGGCCTGGTCGGCCGCAGTGTTGTCACCGGCATCGCCGGCACGCAGCGCACGCCAGCGCAACACCCGCGCCAGTTCTTCATCGCGGTCAGATTTAGGAACGCTGGCGGCGTTGGCCAGCACGCTTTCTGCCTGTTGCAAATGCTTGAGAGCGATAAGGGGGTCGGGCTGATAAGTTGCCATCATGCGGTGGATTTCGCCTTCGTGCCACGCCAGGCCAAGAGAGTGCGCTTCACTCGCCACCGCGGCAAACGCGGTATCAGCCTGCGTATAGTTGTGCTCCCGCACGTAGGTCATGGCCGATTGCATTTCGAACTCCACCCGGTCAGCATCGCTGTCGGCAGCGGCTATGGCCTTGGCATACTCAGTGCGCGCCTGCGGTTCATCTCCCATCAGGGCATAAGTGTCCCCGATGCCAAGCTGCGAGTACACAAACTTGGGATCAATCTTCAAAGCGTCCTGATAGTGCTGCAGCGCCCCCGGAAAGTCGCCCGAGAGGCGAAGAATCTCGGCATAGGAATCCTGGGGATTGGGTTCGCCGGGCAGCGCCGCGACATATCGTTCCAT
>DASYWT010000215.1:0-12459 GCA_035935775.1 Terriglobales bacterium | reverse complement strand
CAGGAGTACCCGGCCAAGGTGGTGGGCACCGACCCCAATACCGACATCGCGGTGCTGAAGATTCAAGCTAATAACCTGCCGGTGGTGACCTTCGGGGATTCTTCCAAGCTGCAGGTAGGAGACTACGCCATCGCCATCGGTGACCCGTTCGGAATCGGCGAAACCGTCACTTTGGGAATAGTCAGCGCCACGGCGCGCAGCAGCCTGGGTATTGAAAATTACGAAGATTTCATCCAGACAGACGCTGCCATCAATCCCGGCAATTCCGGAGGCGCACTGATTGACGCGCGCGGCGATCTGATTGGAATCAACACCGCCATTCTGTCCGGCGGCAGCGGCGGAAACCAGGGCGTCGGCTTTGCCATTCCCATCAACCTGGCGCGCTACGTGATGGACCAGATCCTGAAGTATGGCAAGGTGACGCGCGGCTGGCTGGGAGTGGGGATCCAGGATGTTTCCGCTCCGGTGGCCAAAACCTACGGCGTGCCGCCCAACCAGGGAGCCATCGTCAGCGACGTTAGCCCCGACAGCCCGGCAGCCAAAGCCGGACTGCAGCGGGGAGACGTGATCACGCAACTGAATGGGCAGCCGGTCGAGGGAGCCAATGACCTGAAGCTGAAGGTCGGTGAGATGCGGCCGGGCACGACTGTGCACTTGAAGGTGCTGCGTAATAGCGCGCCGCGCGATGTGACCATGACCCTGGGTGAACAGCCGCAGAATCGGCAACGGGCGGGCGCCACGGGCGGAGAGCAGCAGCAAGGTCTGATGCAGGGCGCGGATGTGCAGGATCTGACGCCCGACATTCGGCAGCAACTGCGGGTGCCGGCGGATACTAAGGGCGTGGTCGTGGCCCAAGTCACTTCGGGAAGCGCCGCCGAAGAAGCCGGACTGCAGCGCGGCGACATCATCGAGCAGGTCAATCGTCATCCTGTGGACAGCGTTTCTCAGTATGAACGTGAGGTCAGGATGGCGGGAAACCAATCCATTGTGCTTCTGGTGAACCGCGGCGGCACAACTCAGTTTGTCGTAGTGCAGGCTCCATAAGGGTTGACTGGATCCGCCCGGTAGAGAGGTAATTGGCCTGCGGCATGTTCCAGCCAAAACAAAAACGCCGCGCCCCAGGCGCGGCGTTCACACTTCCAGGACGGTTCAGTTTGCCTGCGGTGCGGGCGCAGGCGCCATGGTGGCCGCTGTAGCTGCCGCAGCTTCCGCCAGAATGCGGTGGTGAATGGTAAATAGCGCCAGCTCCAGGCGATCGGAAACGCCGATTTTGTCGTACACATTGCGCAGGTAATTCTTGATTACCTGTTCCGTAGTGCCCAGTTGAGTGGCAATTTCCTTGTTCTTGTACCCCTGCACAATCAAGGCAACAATGCGCAGTTCCTTGGCGGTCAGGCGGTCGCGTACCCGCAGCCCCACCATGTCGTTTTCCGTCAGTTCGGTGGGCACGGCCAGGTCCTGCACCCAGGTTTCGCCGCCGGCGATTTTGCGCACGCACTCCACCAGCGCCGGGCCGGTCACGTTGCGATAGACCACGCCTTGCACTCCTGCGCTCAGAAACCGGCTGGAAGTCTCGCCGGTGTCGGCCAGCACAATCACCTTGGTTTTGTATTTTGTGGCGGCCTGCGCAATGGATGTGAGGTCAGGATGGAAATTGCTCGCCACCACCACCACGGCAGCGCGGAACTTATCTACCGCCATGAGCAACTGCTCGAGGGTCTGAGCCTGGGCGACGATTCTCATGTCGTCTTCCACCGCCAATACTTTGGCGATGCCCGCCCGGAATATTGCCTGATTATCGGCCAGAATCAGCTTCAACATGGCGCGCAGCCTCCGCTGTGCTATGTGTTGCGAACGAACTCGTACGAATCAATCACGCAGGCTACCCCGCGATAATTCTCCCCGTTGCGGCCGGGAGGCTTGGTATCGGTACGCACTACTCGCCCGCGGCCCTGAATGGTGACATCGTGTTCTCCACCCGTCACCTCTGGTGGCAAAGTGATTTCAAATTCCACCTGCGAGCCGACATCGAGCGAAGCGTCCCCCTGGATGTACACTCCGGCGGCGCTCAGGTTGCCGGTCACGGCCTTGTGCTCGTCCCCGGCCTGAGCTTTGTGAACACGAATTGGTAGCTGCAGGGGAAAACGCTTCCCGGTCCGGTTTTCCGCCACGGGACCTCCTCCCGTCGAGCCCGTCAGATGGGCCATTGACTGGGTTGTAAGCTTAATAGCTGCAAGCCTTATACCACGCCGGAGGCCGGGAATAAAAGGAAGATGTGCCGAAAGGCGTAAGCACGTAGGTTCCCGTGACTTTAGTAACTACGCGGGTTCGGGACAAGGAATAGTTGATAGCTGGTAGTTGGTAGTGCGTAATTCCAACCATCGGCCGTGAGGGTCTCGCAAGCTACCCACTACTAAATGCCGGCTACTTCTTCGTTAGTCGCGGGTCAGGATGCCGCCCAAGCCGTAGCCCACCACCAGACCCCACAAGCCGACCACGACGGTGGCCGGCCAGAAGTAGCGCCGGGCATTCCGCCGCAAGTCCAGCTTCTCCCGCATCTGGACGCGCAATTCGGCCACTGAATTATGCAAACGGCGGCGCTGTTCGGCGGCCTGCAGTTCCAGCAGGTCCGTGGGAATACGGCTCGCGTTCATACTTGGGTCCTCGTTTCATTTTGTAACCAGATTTGGTCTTCCTTCAGCACCCTGATCGTTTTCCTGGGCAGGATGCCCTGAGCGCGCAATTCTTTCAGCCCGAACACGGCCGTCATCCCGCCGATAATCGAGTAGAGAACCGCGACGATGATGAAGGAAAAGAACCAGCGCAGAGGATCGCCGTAGAAGGCCACCGAAATCAAGCCCACCAGGCACAGGGTGAACAACAGAAAAGCCGCCCCCAGGAAGACCACAGCCGTAGCCAGCATGGGGAGAGAGGTCTTGATGTTACGCACCTTCTCGCCCAATTCCGCTTTCAGCATGACAATGCGTGTCTGCAGAAAGTCCTTCAGTTCGTCTTTGACCTCGTTGACGACCCCAGCCAGGCTCCGTCCATTGAAACCTATGGTTTGATCAGCCACGTTTTCTCCTTCCCACGCGCAAAAAAACTCCCACCAGCAGGGCTGCCACGCCAATGCCGGCCAGAACCGCCAATGGCCGCTCGTCGGTAAGGCGCGCGGCCCGCAAGCGAACCATACGCGCGCGCTCGGCTGCGGACTCCTTGGCTTCCTGCATCAATTTTGCGGCAGTTGCGCGCGCCTCCTCGAGCTTGGACGTGGCCTCAGTCCGCGCCTGCTCCACGGCGGTACGGGCCCGCTCCTTGATTTCCTGCACTTTTTGCTGTGCGGTCGCCTTGAGATGTTCGGCAGTCGAGCGTCCGTCCTGGGCGCCGCCTCGGATCACGGTAAAGCGTTCACGCATGTTTTGCACCTGGCGTGTTGCGCTGCCCAAAGCGGAGCCGATGGCGTGGGCCGTTTCATTCAGGCGAGGATTGACGCCCGCCTTCGCCGCGGGCAATTCGCGTTCCGGCTTCACGGCCTTCATCTCCGGCGGGTACATCCGTTCTGTTGCTCTGGGTTCAGCCATAACCATTCCTTTCTATCGGACCCCTGCGTGCCCGTCTCTTTAGGTTGGATGGGATATGAGGCGGGGCGGTTTGCAGGGGTCTGCCGTGGGGTGGCCGGCGGAAGGCCACTCAGGATGGGGGCTGCAGGTCAGAGGGGCTTCCCGTCGGCGCGATCAGGGGACCAGCGGGTGTGGAGTGCGGCAGGCCCGTTCATTCTGGCTGAGCAGCCGGTACAGAGACACGAGATAACTGTTTGCATCTGGCGAAGTTTCATGCAGAGGGGACGACGAGCTAGAACGCTCCCCCGCCACCACCGCCGAAGCCGCCGCCGGAGAAGCCGCCACCGCCGCCAAACCCGCCGCCACTCCAGCCTGAGCCGCTGGAGGTGGCCCGGGGAGCGGAGACGAACACCTGGTTCATGTCGTAGGACATGCTGTGCATGCTGTTGGAGAACAGGATAGGGTTGAACATGCCGCCACCCGGCGACACATACCAGTTCGGTGGATTCTGCACGATCCCGGCGAAAGCCTGCGCCCAGTGGTGCTCCACGCCCAGCGCCATGGCGAAGGGCAGGAACTTCTCAAAAGTATTGGGGGGCATGCGCTTGATGCGGTCCGCGTCCACCCGGTTCATGAACTCCTCAAACCCCAGAATGGCCACCCGCGTGCGCGCCCCTTTCATCGTCTTGCAGGTCATCTGCCGTCCAAACAGCCAGATGATGAGGGCGGCTATGGCGATGGCAAGGGCGGCCAACGGCACCGATCCAAACACGTCAGCCACCCCTGTCACTGCCACCAGGATGAAGGGCGCCGCCACCAGCACCGCTCCGCCGAACAGGTAAGCGTTGGCCGATTCGGGGTCAATCAGGTACATGCCCTTGCGCCGCAAAGCCGACATGATGTCGTCGCGAATAACCGGAATCGCAGTATAGAAGCGGTTCTTCAGGCTGGAAAGCCGGGTCTCGGTGGCGTCGCCCGTGAAAATGTTCTCCAGCATCACCCGCTCGTGGGGCGCCAGGCCCGTCCATTTCTGACCCGGGATGAGAAGGTGAAAAATGTAGTCTTTGTGGTGGAAGATCAGGCCCCGATCCACCGTTTCCTCGATTTTGATGAAGCCGCGCACCGCCAGGTCCACAATGGTGGACGTGATGTCGCGGGGGTTCACCTTGTCGTCAATCAACGAACCCACCTCGGCAGGCGTCATGTCTGCCGGCGGTTCGTACATGGGCGCCACTGCGAGCCCGGGGTTGGGGTCGCGCCCCTTGAACCACCACAGGCAGAACATCACGACAAAAGCCCAGGGCGGCAGCAGCACCAGGGCGTTGCTGCGCAGAAACCAGCCTGCCTGGGTCAGCGGTCCGGGTTGCTGCAGGATGCCCTTGGGAATGTAGATGTCAGCGGTCAGCCCGCCCTGCATGGGCAAGGGATTAGTAGTTTCGAACTGTGCGTTGGCGCCCTTGACTTCCGCGGTCGCGTCATGGCTGGCCGAGCCATACACGCCGGTGAAGGCCTGCGCCCGCAGGCTGCCGGCGGCACTTTCCGGCAAGTGAACAAATGCGGAAGCGTGGTCAATAGGCACCGGCCAATCATTTCCGGTAACGTTCCAATAGAACTCGTCGTAGCTGGGAAAAAAGCGGACCGCGTTGGGGATGGTGTAATCAATCTCCACCGTTTTGGTGGTGTCCTCAGCCCCCGGAATGTAAATCTTCAGGTGCCGAGAGCCGTTTCGAACGCTGGATTCGTATTTCAGCTTGTTGCCGGAACCGTCCGTGACCCCGGTGACTTTCAGAAACAGGCTGTAGTTGGTGCCGTGCGGGCCAGGATATGCCAAGGGAATGTCGCGGTAGATGCCGTGGTAGCTGCCCACAAACGCCACGGATATGCGTTCGCTGACGTTGGCCTTGCCCTGCTGGTCCAAATTGACGGCGGAATGAAAGTCAGTGATATGCCAGTCCGCCCGGGCCGGCAGCGCCCCCAAGGTCAGGCAACATAAGATGGCCAGGCACAGCCATCCCCTCGCCGCCACGAACTTGGGCTTGCGCAACATCAGAACTTCACAGCAACGTTCTCGCGGTCCGCCGGGGTTTCCAGTTCGAAGTACTGGCGGGGCTGGAATCCCAGCATGCTGCCGAAAATGTTGGTGGGAAAAGTCTGCAGCTTGGTATTGAAGTCGCGCACCACCGCGTTGTAATAGCGGCGGGCGTTCTGGATGTTGTCTTCCGTTTGGGTCAACTGCCCTTGCAGCGCGGTGAACTCTTCGGAAGCGCGCAATTGCGGGTAATTTTCGGCTACCGCGAGCAAGCCGCGCAACGCCTGCGTCAGTTGCCCTTCCGCTGCCGCCCTGTCCGCCGGACTGGTGGCCGTCATCGCCGCCGAGCGGTACTTGGCGATGTTCTCGAAGGTTCCTTTTTCGTGAGCGGCGTAGCCTTTCACTGTTTCCACCAGGTTGGGAATCAGGTCGTGCCGCCGTTTGAGCTGCACGTCAATGTCGGACCAGGAAGCGTCCGCGCGCACGCGCAGACGGATCAGGCCGTTGTACATGCCGATGAAGAAACCCACCACCAGCACGATAATGATCAGAACAATGATCAGGGCCATCTCAGGCTCCAGGATTCAGTTTTTGCCGGGTCCCGTACAGGGGCAAGTTACCACAGGGAGGAACGGGGGAGCCAGTGCCGAGTGAATGCGGAGCACCCGCTATTCCGCGGGCTCAAACTTGATCTCTACAGTTTCGGTGGTCTGCTCCGCTGCCGGCTCGAACTTCCATTTGCCGATCACGTCCATGGCCGCCACCACAAAGGAAGGGTTGCCGCCCACCGCCTTGGTCGACTTGACCTTGCCACTAGGCTCCACCGTAACCAGCAGCCTGACGGCGCCTTTGATGCCCAATTGCCGCGCTAGTTCAGGATAAGCTGGCAAAACCTTCTTCACCACCTTACGTGCGGCATGATGGTCAGCCGGCACGTCCGCGCCGGCCAGCGGCGCACCACAGATGACAGTCAGCAGGAATAACACAACACAACAAGCAAGCTTTCGGGTCATAGGTGTCCTGGGCTGGCACAAACGGCGACGGGTGAGATGCGGCTGTTCGTTGTGCCAGCCTAGGATTGTTTCAGGCTGGGCCCGCGCCCGCTAGATGACCAAAGGGATTGAACTTCGCGGAACGTTGCCTTCTTGAGCAGCAAACGTGATGGGAGACACCGAGAACGGCAACCTGGAATGGGAGTTAGTCGGAGGCAGCTCTTTCGCCGGTCTTGAGCAGTTCGTTGACGATGGTCACCAGTTCTTCGGGGTTAACCGGCTTTTCCAGATAGAGATCGGCGAGCGGCTCGGCAGCCTGGAAGGCTTCGGCTACATAGCCGGAGACTACTACGACGGGCAGAGCCGGCCGGTTCTTGGCAGCCTGCACCACGGCGCGGCCATTGGCGTCGCCCAGGCGCCAGTCGGTAACCACAGCGTCGTAATTGTCGTGAGAGAGCTTGCTGATGGCGTCGTGGGCGGAGGTTGCGGTGGTCACGGTGTGGCCGGCCGACTCCAGAATGGCACACTTCAGCGCCACCACGTTCGGTTCATCGTCCACGCACAGAATTCTGGCCATAATCCACTTCTTCGACTCCCGCCGACTCGCGGCTTACGGGATCTTTAACCTTTGACCAGCCAACTAATTGTCCGGCAGGCGGTAACCTCTGTCAATCTGAAAGGGAGACCTCCCAAGCAGCCGCCGGCCAGCCCTGAGTCCCGCCAAAGACAAGAGATCACAGCCACTTAGTCCGTCGGCTGCGACACGAAAAACGACCATCAATCAATGTCGGTTCTGAGCTGTTAGCTTGCAGTCTCTGAAGGCGCAGGGCGAGCTACAGCCCGCCCTGTTCTTCATCTAGAACGTTCCTTAGGTGGTTTTTATTCCCACCGATTTGGCTTGCGTGAACAGGTAAAGATAATCCGGCCCGCCGGACTTGGAATCGGTTCCCGACATGTTGAAGCCGCCAAAGGGATGCGCTCCCACAATGGCTCCCGTGCACTTGCGGTTGATGTACAGGTTGCCGACGTGGAACTCGCGGATGGCGCGGTCAATCTTGTCCTTGGAGCTGGAGTAGACGGCGCCCGTTAAGCCGAATTCGGTGTCGTTGGCAATCTGCAGCGCGTGATCGAAGTTGTGGGATTTGATCACCGCCAGCACCGGCCCAAAAATTTCTTCCTGCTCGATGCGGTCACCCGGCTTAACGTCGGCGATGACGGTAGGCTGCACGAACCAGCCGTCGCCGGCATTGCTGTCGCGCTTGCCCCCGGTCAGCAGCCGCCCACCTTGCTTCTGGCCCACTTCGATGTACTCCAGAATGGATTTCATGGAGCCTTCATTAATCACCGGCCCCATGCCAGGGTTCTTTGTGGGATCACCAACCGTGATTTTCTCCACCCGCGCCTTCAGGCGCTCCAGAAATTTGTCGTAAATGCGCTCGTCAATAATGGCGCGCGAGCAGGCGGAGCACTTTTGTCCGGAAAAGCCGAAGGCCGCCGCGGCTACGCCCTCAACGGCGGAGTCGAGGTTAGCGTCCGCATCCACGATAATCGCGTCCTTGCCGCCCATCTCCAGGATGGTGCGCTTGATCCAGATCTGCCCGGAAGCCTGCTCGGCAGCGCGTTTGTTGATGTCCAGTCCCACTTCGCGCGATCCGGTGAAAGCGATAAAGCGCGTTTTGGGATGCGCCACCACGGCGTTGCCAAAGGTGGCGCCGGCGCCGGGGCAGAAGTTCACCACCCCTTCGGGCAGGCCGGCCTCTTCCAGCGCTTCCACGAATTTCGCCGCTATCGCGGGCGAGTCGCTGGAAGGCTTCAGAATTACGGTGTTGCCGCACACGATGGACGCCAGGGTCATGCCGCCCATGATGGCGCTGGGAAAATTCCACGGCGGAATCACCGCCCCCACGCCCAAAGGGATGTACATAAGCAAGTCGCGCTCGCCCGGCAATTGCACCGGCGGCTCCTCCTTGGCCAGGCGCAGGGCTTCGCGCGGGTAGAACTCGCAGAAGTCAATCAGCTCGGCGACGTCAGCGTCGGCTTCGGCGTAGTTCTTGCCGACTTCGAACACCATCCAGGCGGCATATTCAAATTTGCGCTCGCGCAGGATTTCGGCGGTGCGGAATACGATAGCCGCGCGCTCTTCCAGCGGCGTGCGGCTCCAGCTCTCGAACGCCCGCAAAGCCGCATCCATGGCCGGTTCCACTTGCTCTTTGCCGGCCTTCTGGAACAGGCCGACCAGTTCCGAGGGCTTGGCCGGGTTGATGGACTTGATCTTGTCCTGGGTCTTCACCCGACGGCCGCCGATGATCAGGTCGTACTCGCGGCCCAGTTGGCCGCGAACCTTCTCCACCGCCGCCCGCATCTTGCGCGCGTTTTCTTCGCGGGTGAAGTCGGTTAGCGGTTCGTTAACAAATGGTCCTGCGTGAATTCGCGCCCGAGGTGGGGCTTGTACTGTAGCCATGATTGCGCCTTTCTCTTTTTCGTCCCAGGAGAACCCGGGAGATGGTAGGAAACCTTCAATTTTACACCTCGGGACGAACGGGCCGAGCGAGCTTGGACTTCGCCGGCGCAAGCGCCATAACGCTAGGGTTGCGGCCACGCGACGCCCGCGCCGCTCGGGATAAGGCATTTATCCATAACAACTTAGGCTGTCCAACACCTTGCTTGTAGCAGGAATCTAATTTGTCAATAACACCGGGCTTACTTAGTGCCCGTGGAGGCAACCATGTGGGCAGCGGCGCTATTAGCAGTCTTAGCTGTTCTGATCGCGGCAGCTGTAGCAGCGGCGCGTGAAGTTGAGAAAGACGATCCTCGCCCTCCGTTCGGCTGCTGTTAAGTGAAACCAGGTAGCTGGTAGTCAGTAGCTGGTAGTCGGTGACGAGCCCTGGTTCTGACCAACTACTAACTACCAGCTCCCAACTACTGTTTTCCCAGGAAATCCGCAATCGCGGCTCCCACCTTCGCCTGCTCGCAACCGGGGCCGAGATGCCCGCAATCGTTCTCCAGCACCAGAGTCTGAGCGCCCTTCAACTTGGCAAAATTGAGCGCCGGGCCGGGGGTGACCATATGGTCGTGCGCATCCACAATGATCAGCATGGGCGCCTTCACTGCCGCCGCAGCCCGTTCCATGGAGCCGCCAAAAGGCGCGCTCACGTCCAGCCCCATCATGGCCTGCGCCTGGCGGATTCGATCATTGCTGTCGAAGTGAGTGTCGGCAGGCTCCTTCAGCGAAGCAAGAAACTTTTCCCGCGTCGTCTCCTGGTTGTAGTGCTCGGGGGTGGAGAGCGCCAGGTCACTGATGTGTTCCACCTCGCGCGGCGCGGGCTGCTGCGTGTAATTGCCATCCTTCCATAACGGATTCTGCTCGACAGCATCAATCATGGTCTGCCACAGGAGCAGGTCGTAGGCAGCCAGGCGTGGCGAGCCCACGATGGGAATCGCCTTGTCCATGAAATCGGGATAGGCAACCGCCCACTGAAACGTCTGCATGCCCCCCATGGAGATGCCCATCACCGCGCGCACGTGGGTGATGTGCAACACCCGGGTAAGCAACAGGTGCTGGCTCTCCACCATGTCGCGAATGGCGAACTGGGGAAATTTCATGCGCGGCTGTGCCTGGCTGTTGGAGGGGGAGCAGGAGACGCCGTCGCCCAGCGCATCCACGGCCACCACAAAGTAACGAGTACTGTCCACCAGCTTGCCGGGGCCGATCAGTCCCACCAGCTCCTCTGTGCGCCCGCCAAACCAGGTGGGAAAAAGCACCACGTTGGACTTGTCATCGTTCAGCTGGCCGAAGGTGCGATAGCCAAGACGACAGTCGCGGATGAGCTCTCCACTTTGCAGCTTGAGGCTGCCAATGCTGGCGAACTGCTGTGCGCCGGCGGCGGATGGCATCTGCGCGCTGGCTGCCGCTAACAGCGCGGAAAAAACGATTAACATCCGCAGTGTTTTCATAAGCATCGCGGGTTGGCATTCTAATACGGCGGGAGATGCTCGCGAATATCGGAGCTGCAAAACTGAACACCTACAAAAATCCATAACATTGCTATGTAAATCAGTGTATTGCTCTGGAAACAAAAATCTTAAGTTGTTGATTGTCCGGCAGTTAACTACATAATCCTCAAGCAGATTTAGGTCAATAAATTGCAGAGTAGCAGACCAAATCTCCTAGGGCCCTGTAGTTTCAGCAAGATCTATTCGTTCATAAACAAAGAAAGATAGGAGCGCCGGATGCGCATCGCTAAGCTCATCTCCCTATTCGCACTCGCTGCTTTGCTCACTTCCTACCTGTGCGCCCAGACAGGCACGTCATCCCTGCGGGGGACGATAACCGACCCCAAGGGTGCGGTGATTCCCGAGGCTACCGTGACCCTGTCTAATTCACAGACGGGCTACACCCGCACAGCCAAAACGAATCCGCAGGGTCTGTATCAGTTCCTGGAAGTTCTGCCGGCTACCTACAAGCTGTCGGCGCAGGCCACCGGCTTCGCCACACTCGCCCAAGACAATGTGATTCTGATGGTCAACACGCCGGCCACATTGGATGTGCAGATGCAGGTGGCAGGTCAGGCGGTCACGGTGGAAGTAACAGGCTCCGCGCCCCTGGTTAACACCACCGACGCCAGCCTGGGGCACGCCTTCAACACCCTGCAGATTCAGGACCTGCCCTTTGAAGGCCGCGACCCTACCGGCATTTTGAGCCTGCAGGCGGGCGTGGCTTACACGGGAAACAACGAGCAGGCCATGCCGAGCAGCGATGACAGCCGCAGCGGCGCGGTAGCCGGCGCCCGCAGCGATCAGGCCAACATCACCATTGACGGTCTGGACAACAATGATCCCGTGCTCGGCCAGGCCTTCCAGGGCGCGCTCCGCGCCACCATGGACTCCTTGCAGGAGTTCCGCGTCACCACCACCGGCGGCAACGCCAATGAGGGCCGTTCCTCTGGAGCTCAGGTGGTGCTGGTGACCAAGAGCGGCACCAACCAGTTCCACGGCACGGCATACGAATATCATCGGCCGACCTTCACTACCGCCAACGACTGGTTCGTGAAAAATTCACAGCTGGGGAGCGGGCAGCCCAACGTTCCCGGCAAGCTCATCCGCAACACGTTCGGCGGCGCTATCGGCGGTCCCATCAAAAAGGACCGGCTTTTCTTCTTCGCTACCTACGAAGGCCAGCGCTTGCGGGAGAACACCTCCATTGTGCGTACCGTGCCCAGTGCCGACCTGCGCAATGGCTTTATCAGCTACATCTCAGACACCGGCAGCGTGGTACGCCTCTCGCCAGCGCAAATCGCAACCATGGACCCGGCCTGCAGCACCGCCCCCGGCTTCGGCCCCGGCGGCACTTGCCCGCTGGGCCCGGGCGCCAATCCCGCGGTCATGCAGATCTTCAAGCAATACCCCTTGCCTAACACCGATATCGTGGGCGACGGCTTCAACTTCCGCGGCTATCAATTTACGGCCGGAGCGCCGGCAAAGTTGAATACCTACATCGTGAAGTTGGACTACAACCTCACCAGTAGCGGCAACCATCGTTTGTTTTTGCGCGGCAACCTGCAGAACGACAACGTCGCCGGGGTGGGCACCGACGGGCCCGAGTTCCCAGGAGATCCGGCCAACGTTACGCATGTGGACAACAACAAGGGTATCTCCGCCGGCTACACCGCCATCCTGGGCAATAACCTGATCAACAACTTCCGCTATGGATTCGTGCGCGAGGGCATTGACTCGGTTGGCCTGCAGACCTCGCAATTCGTCAATTTCCGCGGCCTCGACGATCTCAACGGCCAAACCGCCACTACCCGCACCATCGTTCCCATGCACAACCTTGTGGACGATGTGACCTGGAGCAGGGGCAATCATACCTTCCAGTTCG
>DASYWT010000214.1:0-6508 GCA_035935775.1 Terriglobales bacterium | reverse complement strand
TCACCATATCGGCCAGCTTGCCTGGCGTAATCGAACCCTTTTCTTTCTCCTGAAATTCCGCGTAGGCCGAACCCATGGTGTAGGCTTCCACGGCCTGCGCCACGCTGAGCTTCTGTTCCGGCACCCAGCCGTTAGGATTTTTGCCGTCAAGCGTGGCCCGGGTTACGGCGGCATAAATCGTCAGCAGTGGGTTGAGCGGCGCCACGTCCCAATCCGTGCCCAAGGCCAGGCGCACTCCATGGTCCAGAAAGGTGCGGAAGGCATAGGTGGTCTTGATGCGCTCCGAACCAATGCGCCGTTCCGCCCAGCGGCCATCGTCAATTGCGTGATAGGGCTGCACCGAGGCGATCACATTCAGCTTGGCAAAGCGCTCAAAGTCCTTCGGCGCCATGTGCTGGGCGTGCTCGATGCGCCAGCGCCGGTCCTTTTCTCCATTGGCCTTAACTACGTCCTGGTACAGATCCAGAACCAGGGAGATGGCCTCATCGCCGATGGCATGGACGCAAAGCTGCAGCCCGGCTTTGTCGGCTCCGATCAGCCGTTCCCGCATCTTGGAGAGCGGCTGCATCTCATCGGTCAGCAATCCTCGCGTCTTGGGATCATCGCTGTAGGGCTGAAAAAAGTACGCCGTGCTTGATCCCAGCGACCCGTCGGCAAAGGCCTTCATCGCGCCGGTGCGCAGAAGGCTGGAGCCGAAAGCGTGCCGCATCCCCACCCGGGCGTAGTTCTGCCAGTCAGCAATCAACGGCGCCACGTAGATGCGCGTGGTCAGTTCGCCTTTTTCCTCCAGTTCCTTGTAGATCTCCAGGTTGCGCGACAGGTCCTCATTGGAATTGGCCATCTCCTGCACGCTGGTCACCCCCACGCTGCGGGCGAGCGCCAAAGCACTGCGCGCCGCCTCCAGCCTTTGCTCATGGCTGAGAGGAGTGATAACTGCCTCCACCAGGTTCTTGGCCGCATCTTTCAAAATGCCGGTAGGATTGCCCTTTGCATCACGCCCAATCTCTCCCCCGGGCGGATCGGGAGTTTCGGCCGTGATGTGTGCCAGTTTCAGCGCCAGTGAATTGGCCAGGTACATGTGACCGTCATATCGTCCCACGGCCACCGGGTTGTCAGGCGTTATCCGGTCGATCAGGTCCCTGGTAGGGAGCTGGGGTGGATTCCAGCGCTGCTCATCCCAAGTGCCGCCAAGAATCCACTGCCCCTTGGGCTGCCTGGCGGCGTACTGGGCGATGCGCTGGGCGAATTCATGGGGGGTGGCCGCATCTTTCAGTTGCACGCTGGCCAGCCCCATTCCGCTGTCAAGAAAATGCACATGCGCATCATTGAAGCCGGGCAGGACCAGCTTCCCCTCGGCGTCAATCACGCGCGTGCCCGGTCCGCGCCAGGCGTCAATAGCCGACGCGCTGCCCACCGCAACTATGCGCTTGCCCAGCACTGCAACCGCCTCTGCCCGCGGCTGTTGCTTGTCTACCGTGTACACCTTGGCGTTGGTGATAATCAGGTCCGCCGCCGGACGGTTCTGGTCCTGCGCCCATATGGCGCCCGCCGGGATAAGAAACAGAGCGAAGGCTGGAAACAGCAAGCGCTGCCAAGAAATGCAATCGGCTTTGACCATTGGGATTCCGGATGGGCGATGATTTGGACCTGCCACCCCGACTAACTGAACCTATCTTTGACCCCATTTCAGTTTTGTGCGCAGCACATCGAAAAATGTCTTCTTGGTGCGCAGCAGTTGCACTTTGTGCTGCGACTTCTTGCAGGTGACCCGGTCGCCGTCCATCAAAGGCATACCTACCTGCCCATCCACACTGAGGAAGGCATGTTCCTCCGCCGCTTTCACCACGATAGAAATCTCCACCGAATCGCGCACCACTAGCGGGCGGTGGGTGAGTGCGTGCGGTGAAACCGGGGTGATCACGAAGCCCTCCACCGAGGGCATTAGGATTGGACCGCCCGCGGCCAGCGAATACGCGGTTGACCCCGTGGGGGTGGCCACGATCAGCCCGTCAGCCTTGTAGTTGGAGACAAAGTCCTGATCAACATAGAGATCGAAGTCGGCCAGCCGCGCGATCGAGCTCTTATTGACCACCACGTCATTCAGGGCATGATATTGGGCCACGCATTTGCCCTCGCGCAGCAAGCGGCAGGACAGCATGGAGCGCGGTTCCGTGCCGCACCTGCCCTGATCCACGGCTTCCAGCGTCGCATAAAGCTCGGCCAGGGGCACCTCGGTGAGAAAACCCAGCGAGCCCAGGTTCACGCCCAGCACCGGTATGCCCGCTTTGGCCACCGCGCGCGCCGCCGCCAGAAGCGTTCCGTCTCCTCCCAGCACCACGACAAATTTCGGCTCCCGGGCCGCTACCGCCACGCGTTCTATCACCTCCGGCCCGGAGGCGTAGGCGGCGGTCTCCTGATCCACTACCAGTTCGTAGCTGTGCTCACGGAACCAGCGCAGCAATTCCGGCACAATTTGCCCTAGCTCTGCTTTGGCGGGTTTGGAAAAGATGGCGGCCGATTTCATGGTCAGCACGTCCCCGAATCAGAATCGCTGATTGTACAGCCTTGGCTCGAGGTTGGTCAGCGGAGCCTGTTAGAACACCCCATACAACAGGAATTCCCGGTTGCCCTGCGCACCCAGAATAGGCGATTCGATCACCTCCGTTCGCCGGCAACCCAACTCCAGCAGCTTCGTCCGCACTTTCTCAACCGCCTCCCCCTGCGCCCGTTCATCGCGCACAATGCCGCCTTTCCCCACCCTTTCCCGGCCTACTTCAAATTGGGGCTTTACCAGCACAATGACTTGCCTCCCCGCACGCCCGCTATCGGCAAACGCGGAAGCCACCACCGCCGGAAGCACCAGAGTCGCGGAAATGAACGACACGTCCACGACCACAAGCTCCACAGGTTCACCAATATCTTCCGGCTTCAGGTAACGCGCGTTGGTGTTTTCCAGCAGACGCACCCGCGCATCCTGCCGCAGGCGCAGGTCAAGCTGCCCATAACCAGTGTCTAGGGCGATCACCCGCGCCGCACCATGCTGCAGCAGGCAGTCAGTGAATCCCCCGGTGGACGCGCCCACATCCATGCAGGGTTTTCCCGCAACGTCCAGGGTCCAACTCCGAAGCGCTGCTTCCAGTTTCAACCCGCCACGGCTTACATACTTCAGATCGGTCCCCAGCAGGCGAATTTCCACTGAGGAATCTACCGCGGAGCCGGCTTTTTCGACCTTCTGACCGTTGACCAGCACACGCCCGGCCAGTATCAGCGCCTGGGCTCGTTCTCTCGAGTGCGCCAACTTCCTCTCTACCAGCAATTTGTCGATTCGGACCTTCACGGTTTGCCGCTGTGATTATCTTTTTTCCTCTTGCGCACTTTAACAGGTGCAACTTGTAGAAGTGACGTGAGTTGTTAGGCTTACCCGGATACTTGCCTAGTTTTCCACATAATTTTCCACAACCATGTTGAAAATCTCCAGCGGTTTGCGGCCAATGGATTGCGAGCCTGTACCCCTGTCACTAGCCCGGGGAACCTACGCTTTAGCAAAATACATCGTATCCCGAACTATCTGAGCAACAAGGATTTGCCATCCTCCGCCGTGAGTGCTTCTGCCCAGGTTTAAAATTAAAGTCATGGCAACCGAGACCAGGGAGCGTGCCACGAACGCGAATTGGGAAGCAGGCAGTTAGCCGTTATGGCCTGTCGTCGCGCGCCAACTACTCGCTGCCAACCGCCAAGTACGTTCAGAAAAACATGGCACTCTCGACATACATTGACGCAATCAACACAGCGCTCGCAGAGGAAATGCGCCGCGACAGCCGCGTTTACGTCATAGGTGAAGATGTAGGATTGATGGGCGGCGTGTTCAAGGCCACCAAGGGCCTCTACGACGAGTTCGGTCCGGAGCGCGTGATTGATTCCCCCCTGGCCGAGGGCATCATCATCAGTTCCTCCATCGGCGCGGCTTTGGCCGGCATGCGCCCGGTTCCCGAAATTCAGTTCGCCGATTTCATCACTCCGGCCATGGACGCTCTCACCCAGCAGGCGGCCAAGCTGCGCTATCGCAGCGCCGGCAATCAGACCTGCCCCATTACGGTCCGCGTATGCTACGGCGGTGGTGTAGGCGGCGGACTCTACCACTCCCAGACCAACACCACCTGGTTTGCCCACGAGCCCGGGCTTATTGTGGTTGCGCCTTCCACCCCCTACGACGCCAAGGGCCTGCTCAAGGCCTCCATTCGCGACGACAACCCGGTGATCTTTTTCGAACACAAGAAGCTCTATCGCTCCATCAAGGAAGAATTGCCCGCAGGGGACTACGTTGTGCCCTTGACGAAAGCGGCCATTCGCCGCGAGGGCAGGCATATTACCGCGATTTCCTATGGCTACACTCTGCAGCTCACGCTGCAGGCCGCTGAGCGCATGAAGCAGGAGCACGGGCTCGAGGTGGAGGTTCTGGACCTGCGCACCCTATTACCGCTGGATAAAGAAACCATCCTGGCATCCGTAGCCAAGACCAACCGCGTGGTCATCATCCAGGAGGACCATCGCACCCTGGGCATTGGCGCCGAGGTTTCCGCCATCATTGCCGAGGAAGCTTTCGATTGCCTCGACGCCCCCATCGTGCGGGTCACTGCGCCCGATGTTCCTGCTATTCCCTTCTCTGCTCCGCTGGATAAGTTCTACATGCCGTCGGTGGAGAAGATCATGGCCGCGCTAGAACGTACCGCCCAATACTGAGCGAAATCTGGAGAGAAGGCGGCGTTTTGTTAAGAGACTCCTGCCCCCGCTCCCTGCCCCGTCAGCACCTGGTCCAGCAACTGACCCACCGCCCGGTCCGCCTCCAGGATGGAGCTGCGGTGGTCCATGTTCCCCGAAAGATCGGTGTTGGCGAACGCGATCCGGCCAAAAGGTTCCGCCCGCAGCACGTCACGAGGCGCCGCCTTCCCGTCCTTGCCGTAATACCACCCCGGCTGCGGGCTCAAGTAGGCGTGTCCCCACCGGTTCAGCACAATTCCCGCGATGTCGTGCTTGGGATCGAAGCCCGCCCGGGAAAACATGTCGTCAAGCTGCTGGCGGATCTGCCGCTCGTATTCGCGGAAAGAGGTGGAAATAAGCTGGTACCTCCCGCGATGTCCCTGCTGGTCGGTTGGCAACCCCGGAAACGGAAAAATTACCTTTAACGTCAGCACGATCGGCTGCTCGGGGCTGATGGTGGGCGAATCCGCGCCGCAGAGCGCAATCTTCCGAACCTGCATGTAGCTGCCCACGCCTTCAAACCAGCGGCAGCCGGTAATGCCCAGCTGGGCTAGAAACTTCCAATTGCGCACCGCCACATTGGCCATCATGGCGGGCGAGCGATAGAACTGCCCATAAGCCTCGCGCTGGGCCCCTGGAAGATCGCGAACGATGTTTTTTGTAGTCCACGATCCTCCTGCCATAACCACGCAGCGCGCGCTAACCCGGTAGATCTTTTCGCCTCGGGTGTACGCGACCGTCACCGAGCGCGATTTCTCCGGTTCACCATCGTGCTGCACCCACACGACGGTTGAATTCAGCCGAATCCGCGTAGGCGAGCCCATCCGGTCAAGTATCCCGAAGTTCACCGCCCCCCGGCAGACTTCCTCTACCGTGTCGCCACCGGCAATGGAGCCGGGCAACAGTGTCTTCATGATCAGCCGTGCAAAACCCGCGTTGCCGCCCGGAAACATCTGGTCGCCCGCGTCATCGGGAAGCGGATGCAGCATGTCCGGCGCATAAGCCGCGAAGGCCGAGAGCGCGTCTGGTCCCAGTCCGAAGCCGCTGCCCTCGTCCGTCAGGTAGGTGCGCACCGTCTCACGGCTTACGCCGTAGCGGTCCATCAGGTGGTCTTCCAGGCTGATGGTGTCCAGTTGGCGCGAGACCCCGTCGCCGTCGTACTGCGGCTTCGGCTCCTGCCAGCCCGGCCGGGTTGTCCCCGTCAGGATTTTCATCCACTCCGCCCGCGCGGCATCGGGGATGGGGGCGCCCTGCAGTTTCTTCCCCAGCGCGTCAATCACCCACATTCCCGGCTTTTGCCCGAACTTAGCGCCGAAGAAAATTCCGTACTGCCCGCGGTCCATTCCCGGAGCGCCGTAGGGCGTTGTGCTCACCACCATCTCCGGCCCCGGACCGCTCCATTTCTGATACTCCAGCCGGGGTTGCTTCAGGCCTACCGACGCGTAAAACCTGCCGATGAAACTGAAGGGATAGGGCACGGGATAAAACGCCGAACCCTGGTGCGCCACCAGCCGGTGGCCGTCCACCAGGAACTCATTGCGCTTGGCCTCGCCGCCGAAAATCGGATGGTCGTCCAGCACCAGGCATTTCATGCCATCGGCGGCCCGCCGCTTAAAGAATAGCGCCGCCGCCAGTCCGCTGATTCCGCCGCCCACAACCACGCAGTCGTAGGTCTCGTGTGTCTCCACCACGCCGGCCGGCAGCGTGTCATAAGCATGGTCGCGAATCTTGTGCCCGGCGGTGAGTACGG
>DASYWT010000213.1:0-4717 GCA_035935775.1 Terriglobales bacterium | reverse complement strand
GATAGCAAGTTGCCCGTGTGTGATGCTTGTGCTCGTCGGTCCCGAAATGTAGTAGGACGTGACCACCTTCATCTCGCCGCCGCTGATGTCCTTCGCCGAGACGTTCGTGTAATTTATGCGCAGCACCCTTTCCAGGTTGTGGCCGAGGGCCGAGGCCGGAACAACAGCGCGGATGCTTCTTGCAGGCCGAAGGCTCACAGTTTCAATACGTATAGGACACCCGCCTGCGCCGGTCTGTGCACCAACGTGGGGTGCAATCAGGATTAGCAAAAATAAAACGCGCATATTGCCGCTCACGCCAACTCTTCCCCTTAGACGTCCGGGCCGGTCGAAACGTTACACCGGGTGCCAAGCATTATGACTACTCGTAGCGCAGCGCCACCATGGGGTCCACGCGGGTGGCGCGGTGGGCGGGAATCCAGCACGCCACCAGGCTTACTGCCGCCAGCAGAATGACCACGGCCAAGTAGGTCACCGGGTCGCTGGGGCTTACCCCCATCAGCAGCTTGCTCATAGCGCGGGTCAATCCCAGAGCGGCGAGCACTCCCGCCAGCACTCCACCGCCCACCAGCAGCAATCCTTGCCGGGAAATAAGCTTCAAAATGTCAGCGCGCGCGGCGCCCAATGCCATGCGCACGCCGATCTCGTGTGTGCGTTGCGCCGCCCCGAACGAAACCACTCCATAGGTGCCCACTATCGCCAGCACTAGCCCCAGAAATCCCAGGATTCCGGCCAGCGAGGCCGCCAGGCGGAAGATGAACAATCCCGCCAGCCCCTGAACGGTTTGCTCCATGGTGGCCGCCTGAACGATGGGCATCTCCGGCGAAAGGCGCAAAATCTCCCGCTGCACCACGGAAATCATGAGCTCCGGCGGACCCGAAGTGCGTGCCTGCAGCGAAGCCAGCGACGCATAGTCCTGCGCCAGCGGCAGGTAGAAATACGGCTGTGGGTCGGGAGAGATGAACCAGTACTGCCCATCCGCGGCCACGCCCACCACCCGGACCCAGGGCCCGCCGGCGCCCTTCAGGCTGAAGCGTTTGCCGATCGCGTCCTGGTTCGGCCACAGCCGCCTGGCCATTGTCTGGTTGACGATGGCCACCGCGGGCGCCGTTTCACTATCGGAATCAGTGAACGTGCGGCCGCGCAGCAGCGGCACGCGCATGGTGGCAAAGTATGCAGGATCAATGCCGTTGTAGGCCATATCGGGAGCCTTCTGGTCCGGCGGCAGCGGGTGGCCTTCCACATAAAGTGGGCCGCTCTGGCTGGGATAGGCCAGGGGCACAGTACGAGCCAGGCTGGCCGATTCGACGCCCGGCAAAGCCCTGACCCGGCTCTCCAGTTCCCGATAGAAATTCTTTGTACGCGCCTGGTCGTACCCCACCTGGTGCGGGTCCAGCATGATGTTCAAGACGTGGTCGGGGTCGAATCCCAGAAACATGTGCTCGGCGCGCCTCAGGCTGCGTACCAGCAACCCGGCCACAATCAGCAACATTAGCGAACCTGCCACTTGGGCGACGACCAGCCAACCACGCAGGCGGCTGGGGCGGGCTTGGTCGCTCCGTCCGCCTTCATGCAGGACCGTGTTCAGGTCGGCGCGCCCCGCGCGCAGCGCCGGCCACAGGCCTGCAAAAATTCCCGTGAAGACCGCCGCCGCCAGGGTGTAAGCAAACACCTTCCAATCGAAGCGGCAGTCAATGCGAAAGGCGTAGCCGGCGGAACTGGTGGTAACCGGACGAAGCAGCGATCCAGCGGCCGCGATGGCTAATTTCCCGAGCGCCACCCCGGCGATGCCGCCGAGCAAGGCCAGCAGCAGACCCTCCGTCAGCATCTGCCGGATCAGGCGTCTGCGCCCAGCGCCCACCGCCGCCCGAATCGCCATTTCCCGCTCGCGCGCCGCCGCCCGCGCCAGCAGAATGTTGGCCACGTTCATGCACGCCAGAAGCAACACCAGCGCCGGCAGAACCAGGAACAGCCCGGCGATGGCGGGGACAAAGCTGGAAACTTCCGGCGCCGGCCGGGCTCGGCGCTCCGGTATCACGAGCACCGCCAGCCCTTTGTCGGTTGTGGGGTACTGCGCCGCCAGACGCTTGGCCACCACCTCTACCGCGCTTTGCGCCTGGAGCAGGCTGATCCCGGGCTTGAGCCGCGCATAGGGCATCAGGGAACGATCGCCGCGGTCCCTCCACAGGCTGTTGCCATCTTCCCCCTCCGACATCATGGTCAATGGCAAGTAGGCGTCCATGTCGAAGGCGAAGAGCAGGCCGTGGAACTCGGGTGGCGCCACGCCAATGACGGTCGCCGGCTTGCCATCCACGGCTATGTGCTTGCCAATGACCGCCGGATCGCCAGCGAACCGCTTCTGCCAGAACTCATATCCCAGCACCAGATTCAAAGCTTCGCCTGGGCGGTCGCCTTCACCGGGCGCGAACAATCGGCCCAGCAGCGGCTTCACACCCAAAGCGGAAAAGTAATTACTGGTTACAGCACTGTAGGCGACCTGCCCGCCCTGGCCGTTAACGCTGAGCCTGGCCGCGCCGGTGTCATAGCCAAAAACGTCGGAGAACACGCCCGCCTGGTTCCGCAGGTCGAGCAGGTCAAGGTAGGAGAGCCGGGATCCGCCGTTTGCTTTTGCCAGCGCTACGACTTGTTCGGGATGGGGAACCGGAAGCGGCCGCAGCAGCCACTCGTTCAGCACGCTGAAGATACTGGTGTTCACACCGATACCGAGGCCCAGCGTGATGACTACGATGGCCGTAAGGCCGGGCGATTTGCCCAGCATGCGCAGGCCATAGCGCACGTCCTGCAGCAGGGAGTGGACGAGGGTGAGGCCGCGGGCGTCGCGGCATCCTTCCTTGGTTTGCTCGAGGCCGCCGAATTCCACTCGCGCCCGCCGCAGCGCTTGCTCGCGGGGCAAGCCGCGGCGCGCCAGGTCCTCAGCGTAGCTCTCGATGTGGAAGCGCAGTTCATCGTCCATGTCGCGCTCGAGGCGTGAACGCTTCGCCAGCGATCGCAGCCATGCGAGAAATCGAACCGCCTGCCTCATATTTCCTCCGGCTTGGTCTGCAGGATGCCGGCAATGATCTCCGCCATGCGGTTCCACTGTTCGGATTCTGCCTGCAGTTGCCGCCTCCCCGCGGCTGTCAGCCGGTAATACTTCGCCTTGCGCTTGTTTTCCGATTCGCCCCACTCGCTGGCAATTAAGCCCTGGTCTTCCAGGCGGTAGAGCGCGGGATAAAGGGAGCCTTGCTGGATTTCCAGGCGATCTTTGGAAATCTGCTGAATGCGCAGCAGGATGCCGTAGCCGTGCAGCGGCCCCAGCGAGACCGCCTTCAGAATCAGCATGTCGAGCGTGCCCTGGAGAAGATCGAGGGGTTTGGCCATGGGAGATTCCTAGATCATCTAGGAGTCTATGTTTGTTCTCCTAGATTGTCAAGGAGAGGTAGCGCCGGCTTCTTGCCGGCCCATATCGCGGGTGAGCCCGCCCTGAGCAGAGCCGAAGGGCCCGCGTGACAGCCGCCGGGACGGCGGCGCTAGGGGAAGAGCTACACGCCGACTGGATAGGGCTTGACCTGCTGCTCCTCGCTGTTGAAACTCAGCCGCAAGAAGATTCCCTGGAATAGGGACATTAATCCCGTGTACCAATACCCGATCACGAACAGGAGCAAGAACGGAACGGTTACAAAGTTCTCGTTCACCACGGCGTAATACACAGTGAGCACAAAATAAGTGCCGATCAGGAGCTCGATCCATGGCACCCAGCCCAGGCGCCCCCGATAGGCGCGAGGCCGCGCCTTATCAGCTTTGGATTCGATCCGGTACTTGGGGGTGCGGGCAAACGCCGATTGCTTGCCGAACAAGGCTTCCAGAACGGCCCGCGAATTGGTAATGGTCAGCCCGATGCCCAGCGCCATCAAGAAGGGCAGGTAAAGAAAGCAGCGGTACCAAGTCCTGGGATAAAGCACTTTCTGGGACACCAGGTAGAAGCTGGAGATGGAAAAGCTGGAAGCCAGGAACAGGGGTAGGTCAATGTAGAGCATCTGGAACCAGCCCTGGTAGAAGCGGATGATCATGGCGGGCAGCAGCAGCACCGAGAGAGCAATCATCAGCGGGTAGCTGATGTTGGCGGTCAGGTGATACCAGGCTTCCAGCTTCACCCGCCAGGAGACGTCGCTCTTCATCACCTGGGGCAGAATTTTCTTGGCCGTCTGGATCAGGCCCTTGGCCCAGCGGGCCTGCTGGGTTTTAAACGCCGTCATCTCCACCGGCAGCTCGGCCGGGCACTCCACGTCTTCCAGGTAGACGAATTTCCAGCCCTGGAGCTGGGCCCGGTAGGAGAGGTCAGTGTCCTCGGTAAGCGTGTCGTGCTGCCATCCGCCGGCTTCGTCAATGGCCTGGCGCCGCCACATGCCGGCGGTGCCGTTGAAATTAAAGAACACGTTCGAGCGCGAGCGCGCGCCGTGCTCGAGGATGAAGTGCCCGTCGAGCAGGATCGCTTCCACGTTGGTCAGGAAAGAATAATTGCGGTTGATGTGCGACCAGCGGCCCTGCACCATGCCAACTTTGGGGTCGGTGAAGTGGTGAACCAGGCACATCAGGAAATCGGCCGGAGGCACGAAATCGGCATCAAAAATTGCCACCAGCTCGCCCTTGGCCGTCTTCAGCCCCTCCCGTAACGCGCCTGCTTTGAAACCTTCGCGATTGACGCGGTGATGGTAGG
>DASYWT010000212.1:0-2847 GCA_035935775.1 Terriglobales bacterium | reverse complement strand
TCTCAGAGTGTGCCCGTCATTCCACCGAGAACAGCGAAGAAGCTTGTCAGCGGCCCTGCGCGCGGACGGGAGCCCTGCAAATTAGGCCTTGTCAACCCCGCTCCCGTGTGGCTGGGTTCCCGGCATGAGTGCGGTCAGGGTGTAAGCGTCCGGCAGGACCCATTCTACCCAGGGCTTTGGCGGGTGATAATCTGCCGACGTGAATGAAGCACCTGTAATTACAGCATTGCCTGCACGGCGCAAGCGCCGGCGCAATGCCAGTCCCGAAGAGAAAGCCGATTGGGCTAGGCGTTTCGCCGAGTCGGGGTTGAGGCAGCGGGAGTTTTGCCGGCAACACGGTTTGGTCTTAACCACGCTGCAACGGTGGCTGGGGCAGGCGCAAGGAGCTCGACCGAGCGGCGCCAAAGCCAAAGCTGCGTTTATGGAGGTTAAGGTCACTCCGCCGCTGGGTGTCTCGCGCTGGGCGGCGGAACTCTGCCGCACCGACGGCGCAATCCTGCGCCTGGCGCACGACGTCCCGCCGGGGTTACTGCAGCAACTCCTGCGGGCATGTTGAACTGGTCTCCGGCTACGCGAGTATTTGTGGCCACCGGGCCCATTGATCTTCGTGCGAGCTTCAACAAGCTTTTTGCACTGACGCAATCGGTGCTGCAAGAGGATCCTCTGTCCGGCCACTGGTTTGTGTTCACCAACCGGGAGCGCAATCGTGTGAAGCTCTTGTTCTGGGATGGCAGCGGGCTGTGGGTCTGCGCCAAGCGGCTGGAGAAGGGGCGCTTTACCTGGCCAGCAGCAGAGCAAGCCTGCGCCCGGTTGCGCGGTGAGGAGCTCATCGCCTTGCTTTCGGGTCTGGAAGTGCGACAAAAGGCCGGCTGGTATCGGCGCTGAAAAAATCTTCACCTCGGGAAAGATTTTTTGAACTGCTTTTCGGCGTCGTGCGTCTGAACCTGCGCACCGATGAACGCCGCCAGCACGTTGCCGGAAATTGCTTCAGTGGAACAGGCGCGCGGCGTTGTCACTTCGCTCTTCAACCAGCTCCAACAGGCGCTCTGGCGCGTGGCGCAGTTGGAGAAGCAACTCTACGGACCCTCTTCGGAGCGCCGCCTCGATGAGCACCTGTCCAAAGAACAAGTGCTGCTTTCGTTATTTCCGCCGCCCGCCGAACCGGCGGCCGTGCAGCAGGTGCTGGTGCCGCTCAAGGAGAGTTCGGCGGAGCCGCGGATGCGGCGTCAGCCTGTGGCCAAGGTGTTGGAGACGCTCACGGAGCGGTTGGAGCCGCAGGAAAAGCTTTGTCCGCATTGTGGCCAGGCCAAATGTGAGATTGGCTGCGAGAAGAGCGAACGCTTTGAATACATTCCCTCGAAGGTGATTCGGCACGAAATCCTGCGGCCCAAGCTGGCGTGCCCCTGTGGTCAGGGCACCGTGAGTATCGCCCCCTTGCCGCCTCAAGTGATCGAGCAAGGACAGGCCGGCGCCAGCCTGGTCGCCCACGTGATGCTCAGCAAATATGACGACCACCTGCCGCTGTATCGGCAGCAGCAACAGTTTTTGCGCCTGGGAGTCAACTTCTCCCGGCAGACGCTCTGCGATTGGGTGGAGAAAGGGGCCGAGTGGCTACAAGCCATCGTGCGCGAGATGAGCCGGGAGTTGCTGGCGGGCAATTACCTGCAGGTGGACGAAACCCCGGTGCGGGTGAGGGATCCTGAAGTCAAAGGCAAATGCGCTACCGGTTGGCTCTGGGTCAAGGCGGTGCCGGGAGGGGACGTCGTGTTCGAGTTTCATCCTGGGCGGGGCCAGGAGTATGCGCGGCAGTTGGTTGGCAATTTTAAGGGCTACCTGCAGCGGGACGGCTATAGCGCTTACGGCGCACTGGCCCGAAGCGACAGCGCGCTCATCCCGGTGGGTTGCTGGGGGCATGCCCGGCGCAAGTTTGTTGAGGCCGCCGAATTGCAGAGCGCCGAGGCCTTGGAGCTGGTCAATGACATCCGCAAGCTTTACTTGATTGAGCGACACGCGCGGGACGAATGCCTCAAGGCAGAACAAAGATGGAAGCTGCGGCAGGAGTTGGCTAAACCGCTCCTGCTGGCGCTGCAGCCCAAGCTGGAGGCGGGGCGCGAGAAGCATTTGCCGCAGAGCCCGCTGGGCAAAGCGATCCGCTACGTGCTGGGAGAGTGGCAGCCCCTGAACCGTTACCTGGAAGACGGGCGCTTGGAAATAGACAATAACCTAACGGAGAACGCGATCCGCCCCAGCGCCGTAGGAAAGAAAAACTGGCTGTTCATCGGGCATCCGGAAGCCGGTTGGCGCAGCGCGGTAATCTACTCGGTCATCGTGAGTTGCCGCCGCCGAGGCATTGATCCATGGGAATACCTGAGCGATGTGCTCGAGCGCTTGCCCGCAATGAACCAGTCAGAGCTCGCCTCCATTGTGCCGGCGCGCTGGAAACCGGCCAGCCCGAGCCGCGCATCTTAGCCCAAGCGACGGGACCGGAGTCCTGCATCCCGCCGGACGCTTACTCAGCATTGACACACTGGCCTCTTCCCGGCGCGCAGGAGGGGAGTGGACAAGCGGCAGCCGCTGGGATTAAAACAGGGGCGTGCGACAGCAGCCGGCCCTGGTGGCGGAACGATTGGTCTTGCGGCCTCTGGTGGAGGAGGGCGTGCCGGTGGTGCAGCGGCTGTCCCGAAGCCAGAGGGTCGCCCACACGATTCACTGGGTCTTTAGCGCTTGGGGAATCTCAACCCCAAGAGCAACATCCCCATCGAGCTGAGCAGCATCAGGCTGCCAGGCTCAGGAACGGCTTCGGCCCGCCAGGAACCATACACCGAGTCGCTTTGAAAGCTATTGTTA
>DASYWT010000211.1:0-4215 GCA_035935775.1 Terriglobales bacterium | reverse complement strand
GCGGTGGCCGCCCCCCTGGGCTGAGGCGGGACGGGTGGCCCGCTCAAGCCCGCTTTGGCTGGGGTAGGAGTTGTTCGAGTCAATCCTCCCAATAATTCAGCGGACAATCTTCTCACCTGCCCACACAACGAACCCCGCGTTGTGTGGGCCCGCCTTTGACCAGCAGGTGCTTCGCTGCGCTCAGCATGACAACTTTGGGGATGGGCGGCGACGAAAGCCCAAGAAAGAAAAGATGGTGTTAGCTTCCCGCTCCCGCTTTCGCCGCCTGGGTCTGTTCCAGAAAGCGGTACACACCGGCGTTGGTGCAGACTTCGTAGTAGAGGTCGTCGCTCCAGCCCAGGGGCGCGAAGTCGCGGGCGCTGAGGCGGGCGGCGCGCGCTTCGCGCACCACCACGGTGTGGAATAGCCCGCCTTCCAGCGGCACCAGGCCGCTGTGCAGGCGCATCTGCTCGCTTTCCCAGATGGTGGGCATGGCCACGTCCTGCGCCTGCAGGGAAATTTCCTGCTGCAGCTTGTGGAAGGCGGCGGCATTCAACTGGATGCCGCTGACGTTGTAGGCCAGAGGCGCGTCTTCGAAGTCGTTGTTATTGCCCTCGCGCTGCAACTGGAAACGGTACACATTGAAAGGACCACCCAGGGGCAGCAGGCGACGCGCCTGCTTGCTGCACGAGGAGAGGCGGTCACTTTCGTTGAGGGCCTCGGAAATCATGATGCGCGCGCTGCCGTCCATCAGGTACATGGGCGGCGAAGGCTGGTAGGTGATGCCCACGCCCAGTTCCAGGCCGGGCAGCCCCGCTTTTTGCGATTCCTCGTTGTAGGCGCGCACGATGTCCACCATTTCCTTGGCCAGGACGCAGGCGCGGCTTACCGCGAAGCCGCGCTCGCCTTCGTATTCCAGCAGAGCCAGGATGATGGCATCGCCTTCGATGAAAACCTTGCCGGCGCCGTACTTGGGCAAAAGCTTGTTCACGGGGTCGTAAAAATTCAGGCTGAAGTAGGACGCCGGGTTCAGGCCGCGCTCACCCAGGGCGCGGGTCATGCGCGTGGAATCGCGCACGTCGGCCTTGATGATGACGTGGTGCACTACTTTTTCCTCGCTCGGCTTCTGCTCGTCGCGCACCAGGAACTCGTAGAGCAGGCGGTTGAGCGAGGAAAGCTCGCGCAGCTTTTCGTTGCCGATCAGGTTAACGCTGTCGAGCGCGGAGTTAAGCGCCTCCAGCCGCCGCAGGTCGCGGTGGTAGCGCATGAAATCGCTGAGGAAGCGCCCGGCGATGCGGGCTTTGTCCCCGCTTTTCATTTCTCCCACCCGGCGGATGCCCGCCTGCAGGCTGGCTCCGGAAAGGCGGGGGTGTTCCGCGATCAGCGACTCCACGCGGCTGCGTTCCTTTTTCGAAATCAGGGCGTTCTTGAGCTGCTGCGCGTTGATGGTGGGCGAATATTCGCTGAGCAGCGGCACCACCTCGTAGGAGGCGACCACGTAATCCATTACTTTCTGGTCTTCCAGCAGCTCCTGCCAACTGCTCAGCAGCGCCTTCTGCGCCTTGCCCCGCGCGGAAGAGTCGTCGGGCGCGCCCCCGGCCACCAGTTCCTGCGCATTCTCCGGAGCATTGAGCAGTCCATCGAGAACGCGGTCGGCGTCCGACGCCTCATCCAAAACGTCGAGCGAAACCAGGAACGCGCCCGCCAATTCGCGCAGGGTGGGAAAGCGATCGGGATCATGCTCGTAGTTGCCGAGCATCACGTAGTGTTCGGCGTTCAGGTAGTCGTCGCGGCCGTCTTCGGTAAAAATCAGGCGGTTAAGAAACAGCTCGTAGCTGGCGCCCGCGGTCTCGCCGAACAGCGACTGGCGCATGCGCACCAGAGTCTGCTTTTCGATTTCGCGCAGGGTCTCAAAAATTTCCTGCCCGGCGCGGCGCAGCACCGTTTTCTTGGAAACCTGCAAGGCGTAAACTCGGTCGCGAATCTGGGCGGCGCGATCCGAACGCATGCCCTCGCAATTCTTGAGAAGGGTGCGGCAGCGTTCCACCACCGCGGCAAACTGCGCCGTCAGTTCGGCGCGCAGGAACTTGATTACCGCCAGCCGCGCCAGCAGATCCACGCCGACGTTGTCCTGCTGCTTAGCCGCCTTCAGCGCTTCTACCAGCAGATCGGAAAGCAGACGCTTGAACTCCGCCGGCGTACCCCGCGGACTGGGTGGCGCCGCCGGCCGCTCTTCGCGCGGGCGCAGCAGCAGGTTGCTGCGCGGTTCCAGCGGGCGCGGCGTTTCCAGGATGAGGTCGGCAACATTGCCGTTGCGGGCGATGAGGCCGCAGATAAAGGCGCGTGCGTCATCGGAAAAACGGGGGCTGAGATAGACGTCGTAACGCACATTATCCACGCCCCGCACCAGCCCCTGCAGGGAGATGGCCGGCGTATAACTGGCAAGATTGAGCTGGCGCGCGTGATCAGCAAGGCTGCCGAAACGAAGAATTGGGATGCGCGCCATAAGCTTTCCCGCGGATGCCGGCGATTAGGGGTGCGCGGCCACCCCGCTGAGGCTGGCGCGCAGTTGCGGGTTGACCAGCGCCTGCTCCAGCGTGGGCTCGTTCAAAGCCGCCACATCAGCGTGCAGAGCCGCCGCCTCTTCCCGGGCTCCAGTTTTCTCCAGAGCGCGCCACAACAGTTCCAGCGACAGCGGATTGCTTTGATCCTCTTCCAGGTGGGCGACTGCCTGAGTGTACTTGCCCTGCGCTACGGCCAGAGCGCCAGCGGCAGCGTGATAAGAGCGCTGCACCACCTCGCTGCGGCTGGATGCGGCCAGAGCCTGCAATTGCTGCAACGATTGCAGCGCCGCTTTCCGGTCGTTCGCTTGCACAGCGCGCCGCGTCCGCACGCCCAGAATCAGCGCCTGTTCTTCCTCCCGGTCGGACTGCGATACCTCGTGGTCCTGCAATGCCTTCTCGGCCTGGTCAAGACTCTTCATGGCATCGGCCATTTGCGGCTGATAGATGGCCATGCTGCGGTAAGCATCCGCCTCCACACGCGCGAAGCCTTCGCTATGAGCCTCGGCAGCTAACGCACGAAAGGCCTGGTCGGCTTGCACGTAACGACGTTCACGCACGTAGGTGGCAGCCTCCTGCATGCCATACTGCAGGCGCTCGCCTTCGCCATCGGCCACGGCAATCGCCTTTTCATATTCGTGACGGGCCTGATCTTCGTTTCCCATCAGCGCGTAGGTGTCGGCAATGCCCAGTTGCGAGCTCACGAAGTTCGGATCCAGTTCCAGCGCCTGGCGATAGTGCTGTAGGGCACCGTTGAAATCCCCCGAAAGGCGCAGAATCTCTGCGTAAGAATCCTGTGGATTAGGCTCGGCAGGCTGCAGGCTCACATACTTCTCCATCATGCCCATCGCCTTTTTGAACTCGCCGTTGAAAGCGTAGGCGTAGCCCAACTCGTTGACCGCTGCCGGGTAGTTGGGATAGAGCGTAATCGCCTGCTCCAGCAGCATCTCGCCGTGATCGTAGCGCCGTTGCTGGATCATCCAGCGTCCCGCCAGAAAGGCGATGCGGCGATCACGGGGATACATGGAAAGAAGATCGTTCATGGCCGCGATGGCGGGAACGTAGCGACCCTCCCGCACCCCACTCAGCCATTCAATCAGCAGCCTCTCGCCTGGCGTGGCCTTGGGCGCCAATTTCTTGGCTCGAGCCAGGGCCGTCCTCTCTTCCACCGGATCCTGAGTGAGGTAAGCCACCAGAATCTGCGCCTGAGCAAAGTTGGGATCCCTCTTTGTGGCCGCGCGCCAGCCTGCCAGGGCCCACTCCGTGCGCAGGTTCTCCATGTTAACCATGGCCTGCAGGAACAACTTGCGAGCGGCGGGAGAAGCGGTGGTAATGGGAAGCAGCTTAGCCCGGGCGTGGCGTGCTGCCTCCGAGTGATTACTAGCGGCGAAGGCGGTACTGCAGAGCACGACCGCCACCAGCGCGCTGCGACGCAGATGCATTCAGTTCCTCGGAAACGGCAGATATGGCTGACTCTGGCCGGAGGGTAACATGGCGAAAGGGGACGGCCAACGTTACAGAAGTCACGGCGCCACCAACAGAAAAAGCCCGGCTGGGCGCCGGGCCTGCAACCATTTTGCCTGCGAACCGCAGGTCAGTTTTTCGAGCTTCAACCAGCGCGGAAATCGGGAATGTCTTCCCCTGGCGAAAAAATTACCGCCCGTTCACCGCGGCC
>DASYWT010000210.1:0-8307 GCA_035935775.1 Terriglobales bacterium | reverse complement strand
GGGGCAAGGCTGAATACCCTCGTTACCTTTCCGGGCAGCTCTCCCGTCCCGGACCTTCCCCGACGGTTATACGAAATTTTCCTGCGCAAAAGGTGCAGGGATGTGCATTAGAATAGTGTCAGGGGGAGAGGGTGCCGAAGTTTGAGGAGTGCCTCCAGCGCCTGGAGAAAATTGTAGGCGAACTTGAGAAGGGAGAGATCCCTCTGGAGAAATCGCTGGCGCTTTTTGAGGAGGGGATGCAGCTGTCCAATGCTTGCCGCAAGGAATTAGAGCAGGCTGAAGGTAAAGTCGAGATTTTATTGAAACAAAACGGGAAATTACAGGCCGAACCCTTCGAGCCCCTGATTGAGAAGGCGGAGGCGAGAAAGTAGGTCGCCGCATTTTCGTCACGCTCGTTTGACCAGCAACCCACCGCAGTAGCCGACTGCGGTGTTTACGCAGCCGTTGCGTAGCGACGGTCGAACCTCAGGGGGAAGTATGCTGCCGTTGAACGTAGTTGTCCTTCAGAGCAACGCAGAAGTCGCAGAGGAACTCCAGAGTTCGTTGCAAAGCCACTTTAGTCTCATATACTTAGCTAGAAACTTGGCGGAGGCGAAAATCTCCATCCCCAAGTACCGGGCGCAGGTGCTCATACTGGACCTGGAACTGGTCCCACGCTCCGAAGTGGAATTGCTAAGGCGTGAGTTTCCGGGTATTTGCCTGGTCTGTACCCATCGCCTGGCGGATGAAGAGATGTGGACGGAGATGGTAGAGGCAGGCGCCAGCGATCTGTGCTTTTCAGCCGATAGCCAGGGCATTTTAAGCGCAGCTCTAAGGAGTACGCACGCCAACAAGCCCATTGCCGCCTGAAGGCAAATTTAGCGCAAAGTTCAGGTCCGTGGCCGTTCCCTGTCTGAGGCCAAAGCGTTTCTTTCTCGGCAGGAAGCTCTGGCCATAAGATTGCACTAAAGTTTCGTGCGGCCGGCCCCAGGAATGGCCGAGAGCGCGGTTTTGCACTGCGCCCTGAATTCTTCAAGAACGGGTACCCAATTCTCATGAAACTTTCGAAACGCGCAAAGGGATTTTCCCTCATCGAGTTGCTGATTGTGGTGGCGATTATTCTGATCATTGCCGCCATTGCCATTCCCAATCTGCTGCGGGCCAAGATTTCGGCCAACGAAGCGTCTGCGGTACAGTCCATCCGCACCATCCAGCAGGCAGAGTTGTCGTACACGACTTCGTATCCCAACCAGGGATACGCAGCCCAGCTCTCGAATCTGGGCGGGGCCACGCCTTGTGTTCCCTCACCGGCAAACGCGTGCCTGGTTGACCAGAGCCTGTCCGTAGGAACCAAGAGCGGGTATAGCTTTACGGCTGTGGGTGGCAACCCAGTGAATGGCGCTAATACCACCTACGTGATAGGAGCGGCACCTATCAGCTTCAATCAGTCGGGCGTGCGGCTGTTTTGCTCCGGCGAGGATAATGTGATTCGTTGGGATGCGAATACCAGCAAGAGCACCACGCCGCCCAACGCGCAGCAGTGCCCCAACTTCACTCCGCTCTAAGACGACTCTAAACAAGGGCGCAGAGAGCTGTGGAGCTCTGCGTCCATTCGTAGCGCCGCCGCCCCTGGTCCCGCCATGGGTGGCGTGGGCGAGGCGTCTGTACACACCAATCCCGCACCTCCGATGACACGAGGACATCCGGACTTTTTTGCTACTTCTTTGAGCGTGCAACATCACAAAGCTGGGAGGAAAGCTATGAGCCGCACGGTGGGGGTTCAGGATCGCGAAGCGGGGCTTCGCACGCGGGTAATCTTCTGGCGGACAAAACGCCGACTGGGCCGAGTTCCCCTCTCTGCTCGAATCCAGGCGCGCGACCCTAAACTTCTGGAAGCAGCGGCCAGAATGAGTATGCACATTGCCCGGCCGGGCGCCGTTCCGTTGAAGCTGAAAGAATTGGCGCAGCTGAAGGTTGCGGTCATGGTGGGCTGCCCATTTTGAATTGACATAGGTTCTGCCGTGGGCAGAAGGATGGGGATCATGGAAGAGCAATTGGGAGACCTCTCACGCTTCGAGGCCAGCGCACACTTTAACGAGGATGAAAAGCTGGTGCTGCGCCTGGCGGTGGCCCTGACGCGCACACCCTCGGATGTGCCGGATGATCTCTATGCCGCTCTGCGGAATCGCTTCTCCGAGCGCGAACTGGTGGAACTAAGCGCGGCAATCGCATGGGAAAACTACCGAGCCCGGTTGAATCGCACGTTTGCGGTCGAATCGGAGGGGTTCTCCAAAGGCAAATTCTGCCCGCTTCCCGAGCGATGACGTTCCCACACGGCATTGGGAGGCAACGGAATGCCGGCCGCTGTGTCCAGGAACGAGCATGGGCAGCCTGACGGCGTACCCTTGTTATACTCAACAGCGAATGCTTCAACAAACCCTGGAAGAGGGACGCCGCATGGCGGACGCGGCTCTGGAGAAACTGTTGCCGCCCGGCACGCAGTATCCCACCTCCATTCATCAGGCCATGCGGCACAGCGTGTTTGCCGGCGGCAAGCGCCTGCGGCCCATCCTGTGCCTGGAAGCGGCGCGACTGGTGGCCGGTTCCCTGCCCCAAGGCGTGGAGGAACTGGGAGCGGCCCTGGAGATGCTGCACACCTATTCCTTGATCCACGATGACCTGCCGGCGCTGGACAACGATGACTTGCGGCGGGGAAGGCCCACCTGTCACAAGGCGTTCGGGGAGGCGACGGCGATCCTGGCGGGCGATGGATTGCAGACTTATGCCTATGAAGTGCTGGCGCGCCTGCGCTGCCAGGCGGAGCAGCGGGTACGCATTATCGAGGAGATTGCCCACGCCACGGGCACGGTGGACGGCATGATCGGCGGGCAGGTGATGGATCTGGAGGCCGAGCACAAGCGCGCCGACGCGGCCACCCTGGAATACATCCACCGCTCCAAGACGGCGGCCCTGATCACCGCCTGCGTGGTGACAGGCGGCCTGTATGCGAGCGGTGATGAGGAGCAGGTTGATAAGTTGCGCGCTTATGGCCGTGCTATTGGGCTGGCGTTTCAAATTGTGGACGATGTGCTGGATGTGACCCAGTCGTCTGAGCAGTTAGGGAAAACGGCGGGCAAGGACACGGCCACGGAGAAGGCTACATATCCCGCTCTTTTTGGCGTGACCGAATCGCTGAAAAAGGCGGATGCGCTGGTGGAGGGGGCGCGCGAGAGCCTCGCCAGCTTCGGAGAGCGCGCGGAAACGCTCCAGGCGCTGGCCCAGTTTCTGGTGGAGAGGAAGAAGTAGTTGGCGTTCGGTAGCTGGTGGTTGGTAGCTGGTGGTTGGTGTTTAGTTTGCATCAGGGCACGGCGTAAGGCAGCCACCATCGGCGTCTTAGCTCGGACAAAAGCAGGTTCTTCGTCGCACTCGCCTCGCGAAGCTCGGCTCGCGCTTCCTCAGAATGACAATCGAAAGTGGCTGGCGGATGCAGCGCTGAGCGCTGCGCTACGCAAAATCTAGCAGCGCCGCTAGACACGCCCAGGGCTTAACTTCCCGAGGCGCCGCTGCGGTATTCGGCTGGCAGGGCGCTCTCGATGGAGTCGTGCACGGCTGACAAGAGCGCATCACGGTCGGAAAACTGTTTTGGATGCAGAGGGGCGTGAAAAACCACGGTGGCTTCACCCTTGCGAATACTGAAGCGGCGCTTAGGCAGGATGTAATGCGTGCCCACGATGCTGACCGGGACAACCGGCGCTCCACTCTCCATCGCTAGATAGAACGGGCCCTTCTTGAAGGGCAGCAGTCGGCCATCGAAGGAGCGAGTGCCTTCCACAAAGATGGTCATGGGGATGCCCTTGGCGAGAACGTCGGCAGCGGCGCGCAGGCTGGCGATGGCGGCGTCGCGATTGCTGCGGTCCACCGGAACCAGCGACGCCAACCGCATGGCACTGCCAAGGATGGGAACGCGAAAAAGCTCCTTCTTCACCAACACGGACGTGCGGCGCGGGATTACCGGCACCAGAATCGGCGGGTCAAGATTGGACACGTGGTTTGACATAAAGATGTAGGTAGCGGCAGGGTCGAGGCGGTCCAGGCCGACCAGACTGACTTTGATTCCGGCCAGGCGCACACCCGCGAAGGCGATGCGGGTGCCAAGCCAGTAGAGAAAATCAATCTTCCCCGAAATGAAGGTCCAGGGAAAACCAATCAAGGCGGCAAAGGGCGCCAGCAGCGTCCAAAAAGCAAGCATCAGCAGCGTGCGAATCACGAGCGTGCCGGGACAGCGGCGGGCGCGCTTGACTTCAAGCGCAGGGGCAACTTCTCGTAGATGCCGCCGAAGCCGCCATTGGAAAGGATCACCACCACATCCCCGGAACGCAGTTCGCCGCCGATCTGAGCAACGATGGCATCGGCATCCGGAATGGTGCGGGCGCGCGCGCCGAGATGATTGATGCGGGCGATCAGGGCTGTCAGGTCGAGACACTCACTTTCGGGAATGGCTTCCGAGCGGAAGACGCGAGCTACAACCACCTCGTCCGCTGTAGCCAACGACTGCGCCAGGTCGTTCTGCAGCACATTGCGGCGCAGGGTATTGGAGCGGGGTTCCAGGATGGCCCACAGGCGGCGTCCGGGATAACGGGCGCGCAGCGCTTTGATGGTTTCGGCGATGGCGGTGGGGTGGTGAGCGAAGTCGTCAATGATGGTGACGCCGTTCACCTCCGCTTTAACCTCCAGGCGGCGCTTCACGCTTTTGAAGGACTTCAGGGCCTTGGCGATTTGCTCTGTCGAGATGCCGTAAGAGGAAGCCATGGCGGCGGCGGCGGTGGCATTGAGAACGTTGTATTCGCCGGCCAGAGAAAATTCGAAGTCGGCCCAGTGGCCGCCATCGCGCAGAACCGACCAGCGGGTACGCTGAGGTTCAAGTTTGAGATTAGCGATCTGCCAGGCGGCGTTTCCCTTCGCGCCGTAGCGTTCGACCGGGCAAAGCGCCTTGGCCACGCATTCGCTCACATTCTTATTGCCGTCGTAGGCGATGATGCGCCCACGGCCAGGCACCAGGTTGACCAGGCGCTGGAAGGCGGTCTTCACCGCATCGAGATCCTTGTAGATGTCGGCGTGGTCGAACTCCACCGAGGTGAGGATGACGGAGTCGGGAAAATAATGGAGAAACTTAGGGCCCTTGTCGAAGAAGGCGGTATCGTATTCGTCGCCTTCAATGATGAAGTGGCCACCTTCGCCCAGGGCAAAGCTGCTGCCGAAATTTTCCGCGATGCCTCCCACGAGGAAGGCGGGGCGCTTCCCTGCCGACTGAAAGATCCAGGCCAGCATGGATGTCGTGGTGGTCTTGCCGTGGGTGCCGGCGATGACGATGACTTCCCGGCCACGCAGGAATTCGTCGTGCAAAACCTGCGGTAACGAGCAGAAGGGGATGCGGTGGTCAAGCAAATATTCCAGCTCAACGTTGCCGCGGGAAATGGCGTTGCCTACCACCACCAGGTCGGGGTGCGGCTGCAGGTTGGTTTCCGCGTAGGGCTGGGCCACAGGGATGCCGAGGCCGGACAGGAAGTGGGACATCGGAGGATAGGCGGCGGCGTCGGAGCCGGTGACCTTAAAGCCGCGCTGCTTGAGCATGCCGGCCAGCGAGGCCATCGCGGTGCCGCAAATGCCGATGAGATGAATGTGACGATCAGGCTTCATAATTTGGCCGAGCGCACTACTTCCCCCGCAGGCGCCACCGACGGTTCCAGAAGGCGCAGCCGGACGCCGTTCCTGCTCGCTTCCAGCGCGCAGGGCACGCCCAGAGGCAAAGTGATGTTCTCGCGTGTAACATGCCCGGACCGTAGGCCATAAGCAATGGGAATGTGCAAGTCGCGCAGTACGCGGGTAACCACCTCCTCGAGCGTGTAATCGGGCTCCACGCCGCCTGGGGCACAGTCCAGCATTTCGCCAAAGATGATGCCGCGCACATCCTGCAGCTTGCCCGACAGCTTCAACTGCATGAGCATGCGGTCAATCTGGAAGGGCTTGGCGGCGACGTCTTCCACGAAGAGGATGGTGTCGCGCGTGTCAATTTCGAAGGGCGTGCCCAGGGAGGCGACCAGCATGGAGAGGCAGCCACCGTAGAGGACACCTTCGGCTTGACCTTCAAGCAAAACTTTAACCTCTGAAGCGGGAGGAAAATTGAGCTCCCAGGGGGCGGCAGCGGTCAGCGCGGCATTCCAAGAGGGCAAATGGACGCCGTCGGGCACGGCGAAGTCCTTGGTGACCATGGGGCCGTGGAAGGTGACGAGCCCAGCAGCGCTGCTGAACCAGGTGAGCAAAGTGGTGACGTCGCTATAGCCAACGAAAATCTTGGGATGGCGTTTGAGTTTGGCGAGGTCCAGTTCCTGGAGCAGGTAGTTGGTGCCATAACCACCACGGGCGCAGATGATGGCGCGAACTTCGTCGCGCTCGAACATCTCCTCCAGTTCGCGGGCGCGACGGCGAGTGGAGCCGGCAAAGTAGAGATCGCGGTCGAGGATGGAGTCCTGGTAGAAGGGTTTGTAGCCGAGGCGGCGCAGGCCTTCGCAGCCGGCGAGAAGCAGGTCGCGTTTGAGAGGGCTCCCGGGCGCGACAATGCCCACCGTGTCTCCGGGACGCAGCGCCGGAGGCTTAAGGCGCGGGTTGGATTGTTTATGCATGTGCCGTCCCTAGCGGGACTCGGCCTTCTTTTCGCGAGCTGACCCAGGACTCCCGTCCTGGGCTTTACTATTTCGCCCCTGCGGGGCTGGGGCGAACTGGAGCGATCGTCTGCTTACCCTTCGCGATCGTCTGCTTACAACACGTACTGCGACTGGTCAGCAGCTCACTGAATTTGTAGCGCCGGCATCCTGCCGGCTGTCGCGAGGGCATCTTGCCCTCGCACTGCGGGCGAGACGCCCGCAGGACAGCCGCCGGGACGGCGGCGCTACAGAAGAAATTCGCCCCGGCAAACGAGGCGCGCCGGGCCGCGCAGGAACACGCTCTCCCCCCAGCGCACCGTTTGCACGCCGCCCGGAGTATGTACCACTACCGGCGACTTTGTGCGCTTGGCGGCCACGGAGGCCACAGCCGCGGCGCAGGAACCGGTGCCCGACGACTGGGTTTCGCCTACGCCGCGTTCAAAAAACCGAGCGTGAATGTCGTTCCCTTTACCGGTGGTTACCAGCTCAACGTTGATGCCATACTTGAAGTCGTGGTGCTTGCCGATTTCGGCCGCTTCCGCCTGCCAGCCTGGACCAAATTCCTTCACAAAGACAACGAAGTGTGGGTTGCCCATGGAGACGGGAATGCCGCGCACTTCGCCGAAGGCCACCTTGATGGAGAACTCGTCGCCCACCTGCGGCTCACCCATATCGGTCTCAAATTCAAATTCAACACCATTGCGGCGCACCAGGGTGCAGGTTTTTACGCCCGCCCCAGTACGCACAACCACCTTCTCCCTGCCCTGCTCGGAGGCCAGGCAGGCGGCTACGCAACGGGTGCCGTTGCCCGAAATCTCGGCTTCGGAGCCGTCGGCGTTGAAGAGGCGAGCGCGGATATCGGCGTCGGTGGCGGGAAAAAGCCACTCCACGCCATCGGCCCCGATGCCCTGGTGGCGGTCGCACATGCGGCGGCTCACGGCGGACAGGTCAGGGTGGGCGTGCATACCATCCACAACGAGGAAATCGTTACCGCAGGCGCTGGCCTTCCGAAACGGGATGGCCGCATTCTCGGCGAGATTCATTCGGCCTCGGCCGGCCCCAGAGAGTTGACGCTGCGCAGGATGTTGGATTGGCGCAGGCTGGTGAGCAGCGAGGTTTGCTCCTGCCGAGCGGCGTCCACAGAAAACTGCACGCGCGAGTGGCCGTCAATTTTGGCAATCTGGACCGAGGTCATGCCCAGGTGCCCGTCTTGCAGAATGCGATTAAGTTCCGCGATGACGGTGTCCGCATCCTCGCCCAGCACTTCGTAATTCATCAACAGCGGCTTGAGTTCGAAGCGGGCTTCCATACGGCCCAGAGTGTAGAGGGCGAGCAGGGCGATGAGGGTAGCTAGAATCGCGGGCAGGTAGAGGCCACCGCCCACGGCCATGCCAATAGCGGCGACCACGAAAATGGTAGCGGCGGTGGTGAGTCCAACCACCGAGCCGCGGGAGTGCAGGATGGAGCCTGCGCCGATAAAGCCAATGCCCGGAATAATCTGCGCGGCAATGCGGGTGTGGTCGCCGGGATACTCGCTGGCCAGTTCAAACGAAAGTATGGTGAACAGGGCCGAGCCCAGGCACATGAACATGTTGGTGCGCAGGCCGGCGGGCTTGTGCTTGATTTC
>DASYWT010000209.1:0-37277 GCA_035935775.1 Terriglobales bacterium | reverse complement strand
CGACTCGCGCTCAGGCTCGCAGGCTCGCCTCGCGCTCGCTCGGGATGACAGGAGGAGGACTCCGCTTCGCCAGCTCGCCTCGCGCTCGCTCGGGATGACAGCAGGAGGACTCCGCTTCGCCAGCTCGCCTCGCGCTCGCTCGGGATGACAGGAGGAAGGGACGGCTCATCGCTGGCGGGTCACCTCCTGCTTGGACTTGCCCGTGGCCGCGGGGGCACTGACTTCGACAGCAGGAGCCGCGCCGGGCAGCGGCATAACGCCGTGCTCAAACAGGGCGCGGTTGAAGGCCGGCACACTCTTGTCCATGAGGGCGGCGTATTCGACCTTAGCCGACGCCAGGTCTTTTTCGATGTCGCTGAGCAGCGAGTACTCGGTGTCGGTGGGCGGGAAGTCGGTTCCACCTGCTACGTCACCGGCGCCGGGGCCGATTTCGGCATTCAGCCAGAGCAGGTTGTAGTAGACCTTGTAGCTCTCCACGTAATACTTGTCGTCGCTGGTGGTCAGAGACTTGGAGACCAGCTTGTACTCCACATCTTCCATCTGCTTGCCGGTCTTCTCGGCGCTCTGGATGAGTTCGGGATTGCCCTTCTCGGCGCGCAACATGCCGGTTACATCATGCAGTTGCCTGCGCATCCATTCCAGGCGGTTGACCATGTCGGAAACATCGCTGACCTCGTCGCGGATGCGCAGCTGCAACTTGACCGAGGCCTGAATCTCGGCGTCGGTGGCGGAAGAGCGGGGGTCGCGCACAATCGCCAGCGGCTCGGTGTAGTTGTGGCCATCCACGGTCAGGCGCACGGTGTATTTGCCGGGAGCGGCCATGGGGCCGAGCAGGTGCTCGGAGATTCCCCAGTGGGTGATGGGGCGCGAATCCTTGCCCCAGAAGCGCGGCTCCTGCCAGATGTGCGGGTTAACTTCAGGAGCGGTGCGCAATGCAACCACGCGCGGGCCTTCGTAGTGGAGGTCCCAGTCAACGCGATTCAGGCCGGCCTTGCCCGTGGCCTTCAGGTCGCGGATGACCTGGCCATCGGGGCCGAGGACGGCGATCTTAACCGGATCTTTGGAAGCCTGGGGCAAGGAGTAGGTGAGAAAAGCCTGACCCATGCGGGCGAAGCGATAGGCGGCGCGGGGGGCGAACAAGCGCACGCCGGATTCGGATTGCCTGCGCGCCATCTGCTCCAGGGGCGAAATGTCGTCGAGGATGTAGATGCCGCGGCCGTAGGTGGAAACCACCAGGTCATGGAAATTGCGCTGCACCACCGCCCAGGAGACGGTGGAGTGGGGCAAGCCTTCCTGGAAGTTGGTCCAGTGGCCGCCGTCGTCGAGCGAGTAGTAGAGGCTGTTGCCGGTGCCGGCGAAGAGCAGGCCCTTCTGGTTGGGATCTTCGGCGACCACGCGCACGTAGGCGAGCGGGTGCTTGGGCAGGTTGGAGGAGATGAGCTTCCAGGAACGGCCGAAGTCCGCGGTCTTATAGATGTAGGGGTCGCGGTTGTCCATGAGGTGGAGGTCAACCGAGATGTAGGCCGTTCCAGGATCGAAAAATGACGGCTGAATGCTGCTGATGGTGCCCCAGGCGGGCATGCCGGCGATGTTTTTGCTCACGTTGGTCCAGTGGGCGCCGGCGTCGCGGGTGTACCAGACCTGGCCGTCGTTGGTGCCGGCCCAGATCAGACCTTTCTGGATGGTGGAGGGAGCGATGGCGTAGACCACTTCGCCGTAAAACTGGCCGAGGTTGTCGCCGACGATTCCACCGGAGGAGATGATGTGGCTGGGATCGTTGGTGGAGAGGTCGGGGCTGACGACCGACCAGCTCTGTCCGCCATTGGAAGTTTTGAAGATGACCTGGCAGCCGTAGTAAACGGTGTTGTGGTCGAAAGGATCAATGGCCAGGGGCGGGGTCCAGTGGCAGCGGTACTTGATGGTTGTTGGCGGCGAGTCCAGGGTATGCAGCCAGGGGCTAACGGAGCGAGCCATCTTGGTGCGCGCGTCCCAGCGGGTTACTTCGTCGCCATAACAGGTGGCCCAAACAATGTTGGGATCGGTGAGGTCGGGGAGGGTAAAACCGGATTCACATCCGCCCATGTGGTGGTCCCAGCCTGCGTCGGGGCTGTCGCCATAGCCCAGAGGGGGAGAAGTGCTGGGGCCGCGCATGGTGCCGTCGTCCTGCATGTTGCCGTAAACGTAGTAGGGCACCTGGCCGTCAACGGCCACGTGGTACATCTGGCCGATGGGCAGGGTGACGTGATGAAAGCCGCGGCCGTGGACGGTGGTGATGATGAGGCCGCCATCGTCGGTAATGACGAAGCGGTCGGCGTTCTTGGGGTCAAACCAGATGTCGTGGGTGTCGCCCCCCCAGGGGACGGGGCGGAAGGTGTGGCCGCCGTCGGTGGAGTGGTGAAAGGAGCTGTTGGCGAGCAGGACTTCGTTTTCGTCGCGAGGGGAGACGGCCAAGCGGATGTAGTAGCCGGCGCGGCCGATAAGGGAGCGGTCCCAGTTAACGGCCTCCCATTTCTCACCGCCATCGTCCGAGCGCCAGACTGAACCCTGGTCGGCGGTTTGGATAAGGGCGTAAACGCGGCTGGAATCGGTGGGGGCGACGGCGACGTCAATCTTCCCTACCGGCGATTTGGGCAGTCCGTGGCCTTGAATGCGGGTCCAGTTGCTGCCGCCATCATGGGAAACCCAGATGCCGCTGCCCGGGCCGCCGCTGAGTTCGGCGTAGGTGTGCATCTCCGCCTGCCACATGCCGGCGAACAGGGTCAGGGGATTTTGCGGGTCCATGGAGAGGCCTGAGCAACCGGTGTTCTCATCGGCGAACAGGACGCGGTCCCAGTGCTGACCGCCGTCTGTGGTGCGGTAGACGCCGCGCTCCTGCTGCGGACCAGTAAGCCGGCCGAGGGCGCAGACGAACACTATGTTGGCGTTCTGCGGGTTGACGATGACGCGGGCGATGCGGCCGGTCTGGTCCAGGCCCATGTGAGTCCAGGTTTTGCCGGCGTCGGTGGATTTGTAGACGCCGTTGCCAGTGACGTCGGTGTCGCGAATGGCCCAAGCCTCGCCGGTTCCTGCCCACACGATGCTGGGATTGGAGGGCGCCACCGCCAGGGCGCCGATGGCTGCGACCGGCTCTTTATCGAACACGGGCTCCCAGCGGTTGCCGCCGTCGCTTGACTTCCACACCCCGCCCGAAGCCGCGCCCGCATAGTAGGTGCTGGGGTCGCCAGGAACGCCCGCGATGGAAGCGACGCGGTTGCCGATGGCCGGGCCGACAAAGCGGAAGCGAAAGCCCTCTTCTTTCTTTTCCTGTTCGCCTTCCTGGGCGAAGGCAGCGAGGGCCAGGCAGAGGAGGAGAGGGGCGATCAGAAGCAGGCGAAAGCGGTGGCAATGCATAAAATCACCTCGCGATTTGTGCCGGGTTTGGGGGGAACGGGGCATTGTAGTCCCAGGAGCGAGCCAGGGGGCGCAGTCTTATATACTGTATCCAATATTCCGCTGGCAAGCGAATTTAGAGTTGGCTGTGCCTGGCGGCGCCGCGCGGGACTGCCCTGCGCCAACACAGGTCCCTCCCTGCGCTCGCTCGTGCAGTTCAGGATGAGGACAATAAAGGAAACCCGGGGCTAAAAGCCGTGCCAAGCCCACCCAACGAAAAGCACGTTGGATGGGGCACCCTATTGTTTCGTTTATGGGATATATTCGGGACGCCAGATGGGGAATGGTGGGCAACCCGCCAACTCTCCTCACAGCTCCTTTAAATTCAATCGATTGCAGCCGCAGAATATTGCGCATTATTTTCGTTGACTGATTTGTAGAACAGATTCACGATTTCCCTCCGCAGGCTGATCCTTTTTTGTTCCAAATTTTGGGTCCTCGGGCTTTTCTCTGAATATTCCTATTTTTACCACCTTGCTCCGGAGCACTGTAGAAAATGAAATTTCGACGAGCTCCTAGAGACTTGTCCGAACCTCCGGTCATGTCGAGTTTTGCCGGAGTCCCGCCGGTGTCGGAGCTCGAGGTGGTTTCAGCCACCGAGGCCGACGCTCCTGCGTGGGACCAGCTCGTTGCCCAAAATCCTGAAGGGCGCTTTTCGCACTTGTGGGGTTTCCGGCGCATCCTCGAAAACACTTATGGTTACCGTTGTGTGTACCTGAAGATCTGTTCGGAGGGGCGGCTGGTGGGTGTCTTCCCCTCGATCGTGGCCCGCAGTTCCCGTCTTGTGTCGCAGCCGTTCATTGAATATGGCGGCCCTCTGTTGCGGGGCGTTTCGGAGGCACAGCAGGCGCACCTGGCCGAACTGCTCCTTCGCGCCGCTCAAAACCACGGTTGCCATTCCCTAGAAATCCGCGGCGGATTAGGGGCCCAGTTTCTGGCCACTTCGCCCTATTGCGTGCGGCGCCCGCTCTATTCATATGCCGTACTTAACTTGGGCGAGACGGACCGCCTATGGCGCAAGTCCCTCACCAACGAGGCGCGCAAAGGAGTTAACAAGGCGCAGAAAGCCGGCCTGCAGAGCGAGGTACGCCACGGCAAGCTCAGCGTGGCCGATCCGTTTTACGCTCTATATCTGGCCTCCATGAAGCGTCTCGGCGTGCCTCCCCACCCACGCCATTTTTTTGACGAATTAGCGGCGGGTTTGGGCGATGGCTTGGTCGCCTCGTGGGTCACGCATGAGCAGCAGACTGTGGCTGTGCTGCTGGGGGCCATTTGCGGCGCCCGGTTGCAAATCTATATCACTACTCCCTCCCCCAAGATGTTGTCTTTGCGCCCTAATGACTTAGCCCACTGGCAGCTGATCGCCTGGGCTGCAGAGCAGGGTTTGCTCTGGTTTGACTTCGGCTCCGCTCGTTATGAGGGGCAGATCCAGTTCAAGAAAAAATGGGGCGTGGGGCTGCACGACTATGCCTACTACCTGATTGGTGCGCCCGACACCTCAGCAAACACCAAGATCCGCACGGTGCAGACATCGTCTACCTCCATCCAGATCATGGCAAAGCTCTGGAGTCGCCTGGTCCCGCTGCGGCTCACGCCCGTGTTGGGCGCAGGGATTCGCAGGTATCTAACGAAATAATTCTCTGGAGTGTTTCGTGGCGCGGGCCTACCGTCTCCTTTTTGCGCGGAACTATATCCCCATGAACGAAACGCGAGGGGCAGCCGGCATTGAGTTGAAGGCGAAAGCGGTCGCTTTAAAATCGGTGATTTTCTCTCTTACCTTTGCCCAAACGGCAAAGAGTTGATTGGATAAGAGGGAACGCTCACTTCGGACCAATAAGCAACGAAGGCTCCTTCCTTGCCAGCTGTCTGCGTCCTCAATCACCTTCGCCAAAGATTATTTGACCGCGATGAAGGGGTACATAGCGACATCGGCAAGACCATCTGACGATATCTGCAGTCCTGCCGGGCCTGGTTGATCGAGGGTCACTTCCACGTCACAAGTCGCTCCGACTGTAAGAAACATATCTGCCCGAGAGGTTACGATTTGTTCAGGGGGCAAGTCCGCGCCGTCTTTCGCGATTACTCTCCAGGAAATAGGTTCACTCTTAAACAGCAAACGAACCCGCAGATCTGACCCATCATCGGTGATGTTGATCAATCGAAAGCGATAGCGCTTTCCTCTATGCAGCGGCAGAGGATCCGGCCCAGGTTGGCCATTGATGAGCATCATAAATCCAAGCGGAGGATAAATGCCGACACTGAACAAGAAGGTGCGGTCCTGGTCCGGATCGAGCTTCTGGCCCGGCTCCAGAACAATAAGCGGGCCGTAGAGCCCATTTCGGATTTGGGTTTTGTCGTGCCAGTGGGTGTGATAGATGAAAGTGCCGGCGCGTGGAGGCGTGAACCGCGCGACGAAAGAAGATCCCGGGGCGATTGGTGGTGTGATCTGCTGACCTGACCCCGACCATCCGGCAACACCGTCGTAATAACTCTCTAGTTCAATTCCGTGCCAGTGTATGGCGGTGGGGCTACTAGACTGGTTCTTGACTTCAATTTCTGCGGGCTCTCCGCGAGTGAGAACGATCGGCGGCCCCAAAAGCGCAGGCTGCTTCTTTTCATCCGGCTTGAGCGGGGCTGTCGAATCATAAATTTCCAATCTGTAGAGGGGGACTTTCTCCGGATTATCAGAGATCACTAACTGGAGTTTCCGCACATTCCGGCTCTCAACAGAAACCGCCTTGGGAGCAGCGCCGGGAAGCACAGTTACTCCGATAACGAGCCCGCCCATTCCCGCGCTGTTATCGTGTCGTGCCGCATGAATGTCGGGTGTGGTATTCGGTGGATGGAGCGTCGGCAAAAGAGACATGTGGGTGATCATGTGGCAATGGAACAACCAGTTACCGGCACGTTCGGGAGTCCAGGTCATATTAAAGCTATGTCCAGAATCAATGCCTTCGGTCACGGCCTGGCGGCGCTGCGATGCGGAGTAAGCAACGAAGTGGCCGAGATCGCCGACTCCATCAACCGTGAAGTAAAAACCATGCAGGTGCATCGCATGAATCGTAGAAGTGGTGTTAATGATCCGCCAGTGGACGGTTTCCCCCGCTTTGTAAATGAGATGTTCGGTCGCGGGCCAAGACTTGCCGTTAATGGCGAATATGACATCTCCGCCGCCAACCAGATTGTTTTTTGCCCATTCTTCAATCACAAAGATACGGTCATCCCCTCTGCCTCCTGGTGGATCAACAATGAATGCTCCAGAAAGCAGACCCTCCTCGCCTTCGCGCGCCTCAGGGTCGTTAAGGTGTGCGTCGGAAGTGGTTGCCCAATACATGTAGGTGCCTGGCTCGCCGGCGTCAAACTGTACTTCGCGTATCTCTCCGGCGGCCAACTGTACAGCCTGATCGGGATCGCCGGGATAGGAATGCAAGCCATAGATCTTTGCCGCAATGGGAAGAAGGTTGTGAAGGCTGACGTGAATGCGTGCGCCTTGAGGCACTCGGATGAGAGGGCCGGAACTTTGCGGCGGACGTCCTTGTTCGGCGAAGGCATAGACGTCCTCGTACACGCCATCTGCCGCCTCTGCATACCACCGCGCCTGGCGAAGCTCCAGGCGCAGTCTTAGTACGCCGTCCTTGAGGGTGCCGGCAGCGGTGCGATTATCGTTAGCGACGATGACCGGCAGGGATGATTGGTCGGCTGCACACGCAAAAAGGGGAGTGAACAGCGTTGCGACCAACATCAACGTCCATAAGGCGCAGGCGTAGCGCATAAAACCTCCAAACGCGATGCCTTAGGAAAAGGGGTCGGAGGACCGAAACCCTACTACCGTCGAGGCGCGGAGTCAATTCACTTGTTTACGTGTACACAAGGTTCCTCGACTCGCGCTCGGCTCGCAAGCTCGCCTCGCGCTCGCTCGGTAGGAGGAGAGGCGGCCTGACGCAGACTCTGAAGCGCTGCGGGACCCAAACCGTGTGCAGCCAGAGCGGCGGCCCTTCCAAGGCTAGGATCCTTTCTTCTCCTGGCCGTAGGAGGCGCCGGGGCCATGCTTGCGCAGGAAATGCTTGTCGCGCAGGGCGTCGCTCAAAGGGTGGGCGGCCGGATTCAGCATCAGGCTGGTAGAAGCCAGCCAAGCCACCTGCTCGAGCATGACGGCGACGTGCACGGCTTCCTCCACGGTTTTACCCCAGCAGAAAGGGCCGTGTCCCGCAACCAGAACGGCGGGCATGTGCGCGGGATCCAGACCCTGGAAGCGGCGCACGATGACCTGGCCGGTGTTGAACTCATATTCCGTCTCGACCTCCGCCCGCTGCAGATGGGGAGTAACGGGAACCGGCCCGCGGAAGTAGTCGGCGTGAGTAGTGCCAAGGCAGGGAATTTCGCGTCCGGCCTGGGCCCAGGCGGTGGCATTAGAGGAGTGAGTGTGGACGACGCCGCCAATGTGGGGAAAGGCGCGGTAGAGGACGAGATGGGTGGGCAGATCGGAAGAAGGCCGCAGCGCGCCCTCGAGGATACGGCCGTCGAGGTTGGTAAGGACAATGTCCTCGGGGCGCATGGTGTCGTAGGGCACGCCGCTGGGCTTGATGGCAACCACGCCCTGGTCGTGGGCGATAGCGCTGCAGTTGCCGAAGGTGTCAATGACCAGACCGCGGGCCACCAGTTCGAGGTTGGCCTTGAGAACAGTTTTGCGCAGGGCTTCCAGCATCATGGGAGACTCTTACCGGCCCTGCCACTATAGTGCCCGGGCCCGATGGCGGTAAACCTGCAAGCGCTTACCTTGCGGAAAACTTGAAGACCGTAGTTTCGCGGTAGGGCTGTAGCGGCTGGAGCTCAGTGGAAGGAAAGTTGGGGTGGTTGGGCGCGTCAGGATAGTGCTGCGTCTCCAGGCAGAAGCCGTAGCGGCGGTGGTAGGTCTTGCCCTGCTTGCCGCGAGCGCTGCCGTCGAGAAAATTGCCGCTGTAGAACTGAATGCCGGGCTGGGTGGTGAACACCTGCAGCACACGCCCGCTTGCGGGTTCGCAGACTTCGGCCGCCAAAATCAAGGTGCGATCGCTTTCGCGGTCGGGAATCCAGTTGTGGTCGTAGCCTCCGGCGAGCCGCAGCTGCTCGTCGGCAGCCGCAATGCGGGAGCCAATCGAAGCCTGGCGGGTGAAATCCAGGGGCGTGCCCTGAACGCTGCGTGTCTCCCCGGTGGGAATCAGCCGGACATTGATGGGCGTGAAGTAGCGGGCATGCAGGGTTACTTCGTGCCCCAGAATATCGCCTTCGCCCTGGCCGGCCAGATTGAAGTAGGAATGGTTGGTGAGATTGACGATGGTATTTTTGTCGGTGGCGGCGGAGTAATCAATCTTCAATTCATTCTGACTGGTTAGGGTGTACACCACGCTGGCTGAGAGATTGCCGGGGTAACCTTCTTCGCCGTCGGGGCTGAGGTAAGTCAATTCCAGGGAGTTGCTGGAAATTTCCCTGGCTGTCCACAACCGTTTGTTGAATCCGGTAACGCCGCCGTGCAGGCTGTTGTCGCCATTGTTCAGGGGAAGCGTGTATTCCACGCCGTGCAGGGCGAAGCGGCCGTGAGCGATGCGGTTGGCGAAGCGGCCAATGATGGCGCCCAGGTAAGCCTTGTCGGTTTCATAGCCGGCGAGAGTGTCGTAACCGAGGGCGATATCGGCGAGCTTCCCCTTGCGATCGGGGACCAGCAGGGAGACGACGGCGCCGCCATAGTTGGTGATGGCTACTTCCATGCCGCTCTGGTCCGCGAGTTTATAGAGGTGGGCCTGGCGTCCGTGGCTGGTGACGCCGAATGGTTGGCTGGTCATTGCGGTTTCATTCTCTCCGCGCGCCTCAGGCAGGCGCCGAGCGGGGCGCCAGCATCTGGAGAACGATCGCACAGAAGGCGAAATGCTAGCACAAAGCCTGGGGATGCAGACGCTTCATTGACAGTCCGAGGGCCGCTGCGCTAAAAAGCCGGGTTCGATAAAAACTTGCCGGTCTTCCCTGCACCCAGGAGATCCTTCATGACGAAATTATTGTTAGGCGCGGTGTTTGTGCTGGCACTGGTCTCGGCGGGCCAGGCGCAGACAGTAGCGAACACGCCACCCATGGGCTGGAACAGCTGGAATCATTTTGCCTGCAAGGTGACCGCGGCCGATGTGCGCGCTGCGGCCGAGGCCATTGCCAGCAACGGCATGAAGGCGGCGGGTTACACGTACGTGAACATTGACGACTGCTGGCAGGGCAAGCGCGACGCCCAGGGCAACATTCACGCCAACCAGCGCTTCGGCGACATGAAGGCGCTGGCCGACTATGTGCACAGCAAGGGGCTGAAGATCGGCATCTATTCTTCTCCCGGTCCCAAGACCTGCGCCGGCTACGAGGGCAGCTACCAGCACGAAGAGCAGGACGCGAAGCAATACGCCGCCTGGGGATTCGATTACCTCAAGTACGACTGGTGCAGCGCGGAGAAGGTGTACAAGCCCAGCCAAATGCCCGAGGTCTATAAGAAGATGCACGAGGCGCTGGCGAGGACCGGGCGGCCGATTGTTTTTAGCCTGTGCCAGTACGGGCTGGACCGGGTGTGGCGCTGGGGAGCGTCGGTGAGCGGCAATCTGTGGCGAACCACGGACGACATCAAAGACCACTACGACCGGATGTCGGTGATTGGCTTCGGCCAGAACGGGCTGGAGCGCTTCGCCGGGCCCGGGCACTGGAACGATCCGGACATGCTGGAGGTCGGCAACGGGGGCATGAGCCACGACGAGTACATCACGCACATGACCCTGTGGTCGCTGCTGGCGGCGCCGTTGCTGGCGGGAAACGATCTTTCCAAGGTCAGCGCCGCGGACCTGGCCATCCTGACCAATAAAGAAGTGATCGCGGTGGACCAGGACACAAAAGGCGCGCAGGGAGATCGGATGGCGCAGGAAGGTCCGCTGGAAGTGTGGGCCAAGCCACTGGCCGACGGCAGCTACGCGGTGGGGCTGTTCAACCGCGGGGAGTCGGCGAACCCGGTGAAGCTGGAATTGAAAGACATTGGCATGAGCAGCGCGAAGATACGCGACCTGTGGGCGCACCGCGACCTGGGCTCATTCAGCGGCAGCTACACCGCGACGGTGGCGAAGCATGGGGCGGTGATGCTGAAAGTGAAATGAGGCGGGCGGCTTGCTTTGCGGCGTCTGCTAATCTGGCGGCATGGAGCTTTGCTGCGCCGCGATTCTGTTCGACATGGACGGGGTGCTGATTGATTCCACGCCGGCGGTAGCGCGGGTGTGGAGCCAGTGGGCGCGGGAACGCGGCTTCGACCCGGAAAAAGTGGTGCGCATGGCGCATGGGCGGCCCAGCATCGCTACCATTCGCGACCTGCTGCCCAACGCAGATCACGAGGCGGAGAACCGGGAGGTAGAACGGCGGGAGATTGCCGACCTGGAGGGAGTAGTTCCCTTGCCCGGCTCCAGGCAGTTGCTGGCCCGCCTGCCGGCGGAGCGCTACGCCATTGTTACTTCCTCTACGCGCAAGCTGGCGGAGGCGCGGCTGCGAGTCGCCGGGCTGCCGCTGCCGAAATTCTTCGTGACTTCCAGTGACATCGTGAATGGCAAGCCGCACCCGGAACCATACCTGAAGGCCGCCGGCAAGCTGGGAGCAGAGGCGCGGGAGTGCATTGTGGTGGAGGATGTGCCTTCGGGTATTCGCTCCGGCAAAGCGGCGGGGGCGCGGGTGATTGCCTTTCCCACCACGGTCAAAGCGAAGGAACTGCGTGCCGCCGGCGCCGATTGGATCGTGGAGAATTGTGGGGCCGTAAGCTTGATGACACGCGCCGGATCACCGCTTTGCCTACAATTGAGAGAGCAGTCCCTTCCGTAGCGCCGCCGTCTCGGCGGCTGTCCGTGCGAGCGTCTCGCCTCCGCCACAGCCGGCAAAATGCCCGCGCTCCAGCGCAACCAAAGATTTGATATAGTCTGCCCCCGAGGTGTTTTATGGCGCGAGTTGTCCGCTGCGGCCTGATCCAGGCGCGAAATGTGCTCGATGCCGGCCATTCCCTGCCGCAAATCAAGAAGGCGATGATCGAGAAGCACGTAAAGTTCATCGAGAAGGCAGCAAAGCAGAAGGTGCAGGTTCTGTGCCTGCAGGAGCTGTTTTACGGGCCATATTTCTGCGCCGAGCAGAACGCGCGCTGGTATGAACTGGCGGAGCCGGTACCAGAAGGTCCCACCACCAAGCTGATGCGGAAGCTGGCCGCCCGACATCACATGGTATTGGTTGTCCCGGTTTACGAACAGCCCATGCCGGGAGTGTATTTTAACACCGCGGCGGTAATTGACGCCGACGGCAGCTACCTGGGAAAGTACCGCAAACACCACATTCCCCACTGCCATCCCGGGTTCTGGGAGAAGTTTTATTTCACGCCCGGAGACCTGGGGTATCCCACATTCCAGACTAAGCACGCACGGGTGGGAGTCTACATCTGTTACGACCGGCATTTCCCGGAAGGGGCGCGGGTGCTAGGTTTGAACGGGGCAGAAATCGTTTTCAACCCGTCGGCGACGGTAGCCGGGCTCTCCGAATATTTGTGGGAGCTGGAACAGCCGGCGCACGCGGTGGCCAACGGTTACTTTGTGGGCGCCATCAACCGGGTGGGCGAAGAAAAGCCGTGGAGCATTGGCGAGTTTTATGGCAAAAGCTACTTCTGCGATCCCCGCGGCAAGATTGTGGCGCAGGCCAGCCGCGATAAAGATGAGTTGGTGACCGCCGACCTGGATTTAGACATGATCATCAAGGTGCGGCAGACGTGGCAGTTCTTCCGCGACCGCCGGCCGGAAACCTATGGGCAGTTAACCTCGCAATCGGCATTCAGCGCGGCCGCCGACTGAAAGCTTGAGCCATGGCCGTCACCCCGTCTTCCACGACGCAGTCGCGACTTGCGGGCAGTTCCCTCTACAACCCTGACCTGGCGCCGGTTCCGTGGGAGCGCCGCACCTGGAGCACCTACAACTACGCGGCCCTGTGGATCTCGATGTCGGTGAACATCCTGACCTACATGCTGGCCGCCAGCCTGATCCAGGGCGGCATGGACTGGAAGCAGGCGCTGGCCACGGTGTTTGTGGGCAACTGCATTGTGCTGGCGCCCATGCTGCTGAACTCGCACCCGGGAGCGCGCTACGGCATTCCGTTTCCGATACTGGCGCGGGCATCGTTCGGCGTGCTGGGGGCGAATGTGGCGGCCTTGTTGCGCGCCATCGTGGCCTGCGGCTGGTTCGGCATTCAGACCTGGATTGGCGGCGAAGCCATTAACACGCTGGCGGCTACGCTGTGGCCCCATTGGAAGCAGGTGCCGCTAGCGCCCTGGCTGTGCTTTTTCGCCTTCTGGTTGATCAATCTGGTGGTGATCATCAAGGGCGTGGAGTGGATCAGAGTTCTGCAGGGCCTGAGCGCGCCCGTGCTGATCGGGGTTGGGCTGCTGCTATTGGTTTGGGCTTACCGCGCCGCGCACGGCTTTGGGCCCATGCTCTCCGCGCCATCGAAGTTCGCAAACTCTTCCGACTTCCTTAAGTTTTTTGTTCCGGCGCTCAACGGAACGGTGGGCTTCTGGGCCACGCTTTCGCTGAATATCCCCGACTTTACGCGCTTCGCGCGCGGAGTGCGGCAGCAGGCGGTGGGGCAGGCGGTGGCGCTGCCCACCACCATGGCGCTCTATTCCTTCATCGGAATCGCGGTCACGTCGGCGACAGTGGTGATTTATGGCAGCGCCATCTGGGACCCGGTGCAACTGCTCAGCCGCTTTCATTCGCCGTTGGCGGTGATCCTCGCGCTGCTGGCGATTCTGCTGGCCACGCTGAATGTGAACATCGGAGCCAACGTGGTTTCGCCGGCCAACGATTTTTCCAACCTGCGGCCGCGGCTGATCAGCTTCCGCACCGGAGGCATCATCACCTGCTTTGCCGGCGTGGCCATGATGCCCTGGAAGCTGCTGGCCAACTACAAGACTTTTATTCTGGGCTGGCTGGGAGGATATGCGGCGGTGCTGGGACCGCTGGCGGGCATTTTGATCTGCGATTACTACCTGGTGCGGCGGCGTTTGCTGGCGGTGGACGACCTTTACCTGCGGGGCGGGGTTTACGAATACTCGTCCGGGGTGAACTGGCGGGCGGTGGGAGCGCTGGCCCTGGGGGCGGGAGCGGCGCTTTCGGGGCTGGTTCTGCCGCAGTTCCGATTTCTGTACGACTACTCCTGGTTCGTGGGCTTCGTTGTTACCTTTGCCGTCTACTACGCATTAATGTATTCAGCCCGCCAAGCGAAGGTTGGCAGCTCATGAAACGCTCCGCCGCTGTGATCGTCTTTTTTATCGCGTTTGCGGGGCTCGCGGCCGCCCAGTCTGGCCCCGGGTGGCCATCGGTGGATAGCATCCTCGATCGGTTTGTGCAGGCCCTGGGTGGTCATGCCGCGCTTGAAAAAATAAACTCCATGGTCTTTACCGGCGTTCTGAATATCTCTCAATTAAAAACTTCGGGCAAGACTACAGAGTATTTCAGGTCGCCAGACTACTTCGCCTTTGTCGCGGAAATCCCTGGCTATGGCACGGTACGCACGATTTATGACGGCAAAGCCGCCTGGAACTCCGATCCGAAACAGGGGGTGAGCCAAATCTCTGGCCCTCAACTTTCCGACATAAGCCGCCGTTCCGATATTCACTGGAACCTTAAGCTGAAGGAGTTCTATCCCGGGCTGAAAGTCATCGGCCGAGAGAAGGTGAACGGCAAGGATGCGTGGGCGCTTGAGAGCACGGTGGATGGCTGGACCTATCGCCTTTACTTTGATACCGAAACTGGTCTGCTGGTTCGTTTCGATACAGACACGCACAAGGCTGAAGGCAATTCCAGCGTTCTCATCGGCGACTATCGCCAAGTCGGGAACGTGCGATTTTCATTTACCGCCAGCATGACAAGTTCCACGGGCGGTTGGAGCAGACAACTGAATGAGGTGAAGTTCAACGTGCCCATTGACGACTCGGTATTTGCCAAGCCGGTCAGCAACTCGACCACCAAGTGAAGGTTGCTGTTGGCTAGCGCTGCGGCAAAGCCGGTGTGGCTCCCACCTTCGGGACAACGTTGCGGGCGAAGGCGTCCAACTGCGTTTCCTCATCGCCGGACATAAGATACAGATTGAATTGCGTCACGCCGGCGGCGGCAAGGGCGTGCAGCTTCTCAATCTGCCGGGCTGCCGGGCCTACCAGGCAGAAACGGTCCACGACTTCATCGGAGACAAACTGCTTGTTGTCGCTCTCCACCTCACAATGGTGGCGGTAATCGTAGCCAGGACGGTTGCGCACGTAGGAAATCAAGCTCGGCGGCAACTCTTCCGGCTTGTAGCGGTTGATCAGGTCCACCACGTGGTTGGAGACCAGCGCCGGAAACCAGCGCACGTGCTCGCGTGCAGTTTTCACGTCGTCCGACACCCAGGCGGGTGCGGCGGCCATGATTTCAATATCGGAGCGCTGGCGGCCGACTTCCTGCGCGCCCTGCCAGACGAATCCCAGGCACCAGGCGATGAGGTCGGGATCAGCGAACTGGAGGATGATGCCGTCGGCTATGTGGCCGGCCAGGGTCAGCACCTTGGGGCCGTATCCGGCAATCCACACGGGTGGCGAGCCCTGAGCCCAGGTGATTTGCGTGGGCTGGCCATCGTATTGAACTTCGCGACCGGCGGTGAGCGCGCGAAAATCGGAAACAGCCTCTTCGAGGTGCGCCGAGGTCACCGGCTTCTTGCCCAGCACGCGACGGGAGCTGTCGCCGCGCCCGATGCCGAGTTCCATTCGCCCGCCGGAAATCACGTTGAGGGTGGCGTAGAGACTGGCGGTCACGGTGATGTCGCGCACCGCGGGATTGGTGACGCAAGTGCCAAGATGCAGCTTGCGGGTGTTGGCCGCCATGAGGGCGAGCAGAGGGTAGGGATCCTTCCACAGAATGTGCGAATCGAAAATCCAGCCGTACTGGAAGCCGAACTGCTCGGCCTGGCGGGTGAGGCCGAGGATGCGTTCCAGGGACAGGTCAGGCTTGAGGGTGAAGCCGAACTGCATAGCGCCTCTCCAAGGAGGCCGAGTTTAGCATAGGTCTCAGATATTCGCGTCCTCTGCGTACCAAGTTGCACAGCGCTTTTCAACGATAGAAAGTTCGGCGAGGGATAGCGGGGGTTACATCGGTGTACTTGAAATCATTGCCCTTGAACAATAGCGGCTCGTTCAACGCCTTGGCCAGAGCGTAGGCGAAGCAGTCGCCGAAATTCAGATGCGCGGGATGGCTGGTGCCACGGCCGAAGTCCCGATAAGCTTCGCGGGCAATGCGGGCCTGCGCCTCGGTGACCGGCTCGATGACACATTGTGCCTCGCGCAGGAGCTCATCAAAGCGCCGACTGGCGACGGGATCGTGGCCGGCGTCAATTACCGGGGCTGCTTCCACGTAATTGGCCGCCGAGATGCGCCGAATTGAGGCGTCAGCCATTGCCTGGGCGTACTCAAGCGCATCCGGTTCAGCACGCAAAATCGCCAGCAGCGCGGACGTATCAATAATCACCGTGGCAAACCTTTGTCGTCATAGAGGAGGTCGCCATGAGGAGTGGAGCGGAAGGGCTCGCGAAGATGAACCGCGCAATCCCTTCCAATCAGAACTAAACGGTCAGCGAAATCACTTTTCCGAACGCCGCGTACTCGATCGAGGCGTTCACGAATTGCCTTGGTCACCGCCTCGGTCATGCTCTCGTTGGTAATCTTTGCCAGCTGGCGAGCAAGCAGATGGGTTTCTTTCTTTTTGATGTTGAAGCTCATTATCTACCTTCTACCCTAATGATGGTAGAATTCTACCACGCAAGCGTAGAATACGGCGAAGACCTTTGTATATCATTGAAACAAAGAGGCTTGCTTTCCTGTCCATCAATCCCGAGTACCTTCTATGAATCGGTTTAGGCCAAAGACACAGGCCAGCTGGCGAAAGCATCCTCACCGGCCCACAGGTGTAGAATGCTCCTCGTTTTGCTAAGCGCGTGCTGAAATCTCCAGGCGTTCAAAACACACAGCCTGCGGGGATCCTTGAGCACTTCGGTTCGTATATGGGAGGTGTCACTTGGCTTCACGGACAATAGGCGCGGGCGAAAAAACAGCGCTTTCCCGGCAAGAGATTCTTCGCAAGCAGAAGGAGTACATCTTTCCCGCGGTCTTTAATTATTACTCCGATCCGCTGCCGCTCGACCATGGCTACATGCAGCACGTGTGGGATGTGGAGGGCCGCAAGTACCTGGACTTTTTTGGCGGCATCGTGACCGTGAGCGTGGGCCACTGCAACCCGCGCGTGACCGGGCCCATGAAGGAGCAGATTGACAAGCTGCAGCACGTTTCCACCTGTTTTCCCATGGAGCCAATGGTGACGCTGGCGGAGAAGCTGGCCGAGATCACGCCGGGGGCGCTGAAGAAGTCGTTCTTTACCAACAGCGGCACCGAGGCCAACGAGACCGCGGTGCAGCTGGCGCGCATGCACACGGGAAATTTCGACGTGGTGGCGCTGCGCCACGGCTACAGTGGGCGCTCAGCGCTGGCCCGCGGCCTGACCGGCCAGAGCAGCTGGCGGCGGGGCACGATTCAAGTGGGCGTGGTGCACGCCATGAATCCTTATTGTTACCGCTGCCCGCTGGGCTTGAAGTATCCCGATTGCGGCGTGGCCTGCGCGCGCGACCTGGAAGATGTGATCCAGACTTCCACTTCGGGGGCCATTGCGGCGTTCCTCGCCGAGCCCATTCAGGGCGTGGGCGGGTTGATCACTCCGCCGAAAGAGTATTTCAAAATGGCGTTCAACATTGTGAAACGGTATGGCGGCGACTTTATTGCGGACGAAGTGCAGACGGGCTGGGGCCGCACCGGGCACGAGTGGTTCGGGATCGAGCACTGGGAGGTGGAACCCGACATCATGACCGCGGCCAAGGGCCTGGGCAATGGCGTGCCGATCGGGCTGACCATCGCGCGCCCTGAGGTTGCCGATGCCATGCAGGGGCTGACCATTTCCACCTTTGGCGGCAATCCCGTGACCTGCGTAGCCGCCAAAGCGGTAATAGATGTGGTGGAAGAAGATGACCTGCGCAGCAACGCGGCCAAGGTGGGCGGCTACTTCCGGGAGAAGCTGGAAGAGTTGCAGGAGAAGCACACGCTGATCGGCGATGTGCGCGGCATGGGCCTGATGCAGGCCATGGAACTGGTGGAAGATCGGCAGAGCAAGAAGCCTGCGGCTACGGCTACCGCCGCGCTGATGGAAGAGACGCGCAAACGCGGGCTGCTGGTGGGCAAAGGCGGGCTGTGGGGCAACGTGATCCGAATGTCGCCGCCGCTCAACATCGGCAAGGCTGATGTGGAGGAAGCGGCGCGCATTCTGGATGAGAGCTTCAGCGCGCTGGAAAAGCGATAGAGCAATGGGCTTCGACACGCTTATCACCAATGGAACGGTAGTCACCGCGGCTGACACCTACGCCGCTGACGTGGCTGTTTCCGGCGGCAGCATCGTGGCAGTCGGGAAAAACCTGACTCGCGACAACACGCGGCAGGTGATTGACGCGACGGGCAAATACGTGATGCCGGGCGGAATTGACGTTCATACCCACCTGGACATGCCGTTCGGCGGCACCACCAGCTCCGACGATTTCGAAACCGGAACACGGGCGGCCGCGTTCGGGGGAACCACCACGCTCGTAGATTTCGCCATCCAGTACAAGGGGCAAGCGCTGCGCCAGGCGTTTGATACCTGGATGAAGAAGGCGGAGGGCAAAGCGGTGTGCGACTACGCCTTCCACTGCATCATTACCGACCTGCCGGATTCGCGCCTGCCGGAGATCAAGTCGCTGGTGGGCGAGGGCGTAACCAGCTTCAAGCTGTTCATGGCCTACCCTGGCGTGTTCATGCTGGACGACGCAACCATTTTCAAGACCTTTCAGGCTACGGCCAAGCAGGGCGCGATGGTGTGCATGCACGCGGAAAATGGCGGCGCCATTGATGTCATTGTGAAACAGGCGCTGGCCGACGGAAAAACCGCGCCCAAGTATCACGCGCTGACGCGGCCGACCACGGCGGAAGCGGAAGCCACGGCGCGGGCCATCGCACTGGCGGAAATGGCGCACGCGCCGGTTTACATCGTGCACTTGAGCTGCAACGACGCGCTGCAGAAGGTGCGGGAAGCGCGCGACCGCGGCCTGCCGGTGCATGCGGAAACCTGCCCGCAGTATTTATATCTTTCGATCGAGAACTTTGACGTGCCCGGATTTGAAGGCGCGAAGTATGTGTTCACGCCGCCCCTGCGGGAAAAGTGGCACCAACAGAAGTTGTGGGAGGGGCTGAAGCAGAATGCTTTGGAAGTGGTCTCCACCGACCACTGCCCGTTTTGTTTTAAGGAACAGAAGGAACTGGGGAAGGATGATTTCACCAAGATTCCCAACGGCGGGCCGGGCATCGAGCACCGGCTGAGCCTGGTGTACAGCGGCGGAGTTGGGGGCGGGCATTTCAGCGTGAACCGCTTCGTGGAGCTGGTTTCGACCACGCCGGCCAAACTGTTTGGGCTCTACCCGCGCAAAGGGACCATTGCCGCTGGAGCGGACGCCGACGTGGTGATCTTTGATCCCAAGGGCAAGCACGAGATCAGCGCCAAGACCCACCACATGCGGGTGGATTATTCGATGTTTGAAGGCATCGAGGTAACGGGCATGCCGGAGGTGGTGATGTCGCGCGGAGAAGTGATCGTGCAGGGTGACAAGTTTCTCGGGCGGGCGGGGCGCGGGCAGTTCATACGGCGAGCGGCGTACGCGGGGTAGATGGGGCTGGACAGGTTCGGCACTCGGCAAACATCTAGAGGCCGCTCCTTTCAAGCATCAGCTCGAATCAGAGCATCGGCAGCAGCATCGCTGCGCGGGAGATTCCGACATTTGGCCGCTAGTGATTGACAACAAGATCAGCAGTGTCGCCTGCGGCCAAATGTAGGGCACCCGGGCAGGATAGGGCACCATTTGTGAAATACGCCTTCTCAGCCGTCCCTAACGGGACTCGGGCGATCTTGCGGTTGGATTCCCGCCAGTGAACTGGCGGGCTACTTTCAGCCGGTCGCTACGCGACCGAAAGTAGACCGTGTGCCGAGGCAGAATAGAGAACTCCCGGGAACGGCGGGTGCTTTCAGCCGGTCGCTGCGCCACAGGAGTAAAGAGCAGCGGCGCAGCAGCAAGGTAGAACTCCCTGGAACAGCCACTGAAAAACCAACTGGGTAGGGGTGCTTCGACTTCACAGGCCGGTTCGCAAGCGAACCGGCCTGTTGCGCTCAGCATGACATTCGATGGGATGATTGCGCTCAGCATGACATTTTCTTAGATGACATTCCCTGAGATGCCATTCCCTGAGGCGTTCGCTGAGATGGCGTTCCCTGAAATGGCGTTCCCTGAAATGGCGTTCCCGGAAATGGCGTTCCCGGAACTGTGCTAGGTCACCCATATTCGCGTTGACTTGCCGAGGAGAGCGCCCGTAGAGTTTCAAGCTTCATGCGGGCACCGCTCAGCACCGTCGCCGCACCGTGCAAGCCGGGACAGGAAAGCCGGTTGGAGCGCTGGTTTCGGCTCGCCGAAAACGAAACCACCGTCCGCCAGGAACTGCTCGGCGGGCTGACCACGTTTATCACCATGGCCTACATCGTGGTGGTAAATGCGCAAATTCTGTCGCAGGCGGGAATGCCGGCGGAAGGAGTGGTCTTCGCCACCTGCGTTTCGGCGGCGGCCGCGACACTGGTGATGGGGCTATACGCCAACTATCCCATCGCGCTGGCGCCGGGGATGTCGCTGAACGCCTACTTCACCTACTCCGTGTGCCTGGGCATGCACGTGCCGTGGCAAACCGCGCTGGGCGTGGTTTTCATCTCCGGCGTGGTGTTCATCCTGATCACCGTGACGCGGGTGCGGGAACAGATTGTGAACGGAATTCCCGACTGCCTGAAGCATTCGACGGCGGCGGGCATCGGCATCTTCATCGCTTTCATCGGAATGCGCAACGCACGGCTGGTGGTAGCCAATCCCGCGACGTTCCTCAGCCTGGGCAGCTTTTCCGACCGCGGCGCGCAGGCGGCCTGTTTCGGAATTCTGCTGACCGTAGCGCTGATGGCCCGAAGAGTACACGGCAGCGTGCTGCTGGGGATCGCGGGGACCATGGTGTTCGGGATGGCGCGCGGCACGGTGCATCTGCCGAGCGCTTTCATCTCCATGCCCCATCCTTCGGGAACGCTGCTGCGGCTGGACCTGCGGGGCGCGGTTCACCTGGGACTGTTCGAGATTATTTTTGCCTTCCTGTTCGTGGACCTCTTCGACAACATCGGCACGCTGATGGGAGTGTGCGAGCAGGCGGGCTTCGTGAAAGAGGGAAAGATTCCGCGCGTGGGGCGGGTGCTGCTGGCGGACGGCGTGGGTACGGTGCTGGGGTCGTTGACCGGGACCTCCACCGTGACCAGCTACGTGGAGAGCGCCGCGGGCGTGGCCGCAGGGGCGCGCACGGGATTGAGCAATATGATGGTGGCAGGGTTGTTCGTGCTGGCGCTGTTCTTCAGCCCGCTGGCCACCAGCATACCGGCGTTCGCGACCGCGCCGGCGCTGATTGTGGTGGGCGGACTGATGATGCAATCGGTGGCGCACATTGAATGGCCAGATTTTTCTGAAGCGTTTCCCGCATTCGTTACCGCGGTGGCGATGCCCCTGACCTTCAGCATCGCTACCGGGCTGAGTTTTGGAGTGATTACTTACACGGCGGTGAAGCTGGCGGCGCGCAAACAGCGCGAGATCAGCGGGGTAATGTGGGTGCTGACCATCGTGTTTCTGCTGCGGGATGTTTATCTGGCGGTGAGGTGAGAAGGAATACTTTGGACGTCAGCGGCAGAAACGCAAGGTCCCTCGATTCGCGCTCCCGCTTCGGCAAGCTCAGAGCAGACTCTCGCCAGCTCGGGTCGCGTTCACTCGGGATGACATAACAAGAAGCTGTCTGACATGAACCAAGCGCGCAAACATCGGTTTTCTTTCAGGGGCTTGACGACCTGGCGGACTGGTCGGAGCGTATGCTGGCGTTCCCTCCCGCACCAGGTGACCAACACCAATTTCTCAGGAAGCATCGCAAAACTTCGGACGGAGCAAAGACGGCATTGATTCCGGCGCAGCAATTTGCAATGGGTGTGGACGTCGGCGGCACGAAAATAGCCGCCGGGGTTGTGGACCAGAGCGGCGCCATCCTGCAGCAGATACGCGTGCCGATGGTGGCAAACGCGGGAGCGGGCGCGGGACTGGCGGCGGTGGTTTCCGCCATCGGCAAGCTGGCAGATAAGGTGGGGGACACTCCATTGCCGGAGACGATACGCGGCATCGGCCTGTGCTCCCCCGGGCCGCTCGATCCCAAGGCAGGCGTGGTGATCAACCCCCCGAATCTTCCCTGCTGGCGCAATTATCCCCTGGCGGCGGAGGTGGGACGGGCATTCAGCATCCCGGTGAGGCTGGACAACGATGCCAACGCAGCCGCATTGGCGGAAGCCAAGTGGGGAGCGGGACGCGGGTTCCGCAACGTGTTTTACGCCACCATCGGCACCGGCATTGGGACGGGCATTGTTTTCGATGGGCAGATCTATCACGGGCGGACGGGGGCGGCAGCCGAAGGCGGGCACGTCAGCATTGACTATCGCGGGCCGCGCTGTGGTTGCGGGAAGCGGGGCTGCATCGAAGTGCTGGCTTGCGGGCCGGCAATTGCGCGGAGGGCGCAGGCTAAGGCGGCAGGTGGGCGCTCGACCATCCTCGATCTGGCGGGTGGGGATAGTCAGGCCATCACACCGGAAATGGTCGGGCAAGCTTATGCCGCGGGCGATGCCGTAGCTAGAGAGACCTTGCTGGAAACCGCAGACCTGCTGGCACTATGGCTGGGCAACATGGTGGACCTGCTGGAGCCCGACGTGATGGTAATCGGCGGTGGGGTGGCGGCGATGCTCAGCCCGTTATTTGATGAGATTCGCGAGCGCCTGCCCCGGTGCTGCATTAACTCGCGCTGCCAGGAAATTCCGCTGGTGATGGCGCGGTATGGAGTGGACGCAGGGATTGTGGGAGGGGCGGCGCTGTGCAGCATGTGACTGCACTAAGCGGTGTGCAAAGTGGTGTGCAATTGGAGAGGGGTCGGCCATAGCACTGACGTGCCATTCCCAAAGTTCCCGCTTCCGCTTAACTTGCCAATAAGCCACTTCGTATCAGATTGCCCAGGCAGTTTCAAACCAGGAGCTACCTGGGCAATCCGATCTCGTCTCCCGGCATCTAACAAACCTCAATACGGCCTGGAACGAATTCGGGCCCCAGCCAGCGAGGGAGGACCGCCGTGACGGACCCGCTTACCCCCGTCGAACAGCAGATCGTGCGCTGCGCCCTGAACAACCTGACCCCGGAGCAGACTGCGCGTTGCCTCAACCTGACCGAACGCACGGTGCAAGAAAACCTGTACGGCATTTACCGCAAGCTGGGAATCACAACCCATTTGGAGTTGCTGTTTTCCGTCTGTTCGGGTGCGGTGAAGGTCGCGGCAAATGAAGGGGCCGCGGCTTAAGGGACTGCGGCTTCGATCAGTGAAAGAATTCCCTCATGTCAGGCGCGGAGGCGGAGGCGCCGGGGAACTGCTTTGCTCCGGTGGATTCAATCAACATGCGGAGCGTGCTCTGGTGCTGGAAAAATGTGGTGGACTGGTAGCCCGATTTTGCGCGGGAGCTGATTACCAGCAGGGGCACGTGGCCGCCGCCATTGGCCAGGTCAAGGTCGAAAGACTCGTCGAAGACAATCACTAACAATCCATCCTTCTGAAAGGCGCTGCTGGCGAGCAAGGGAGCGATATTGGCTTTCAGCCAGCTATCGGCAGTGGAGAGCCGCAGCGAGTCGTCGCAGAGCACGCCGCCGCCGGGGCAATCGTGGGCGTCGTGCTGGGCGTTGGGCACGATGAAAGAGAAATTGGGCAACTGATTAGCGGCCAGGTCGGTGGCGAACTGTGTGAAGGGCACCAGGTTCTGCAACTGGGCGCTGCTGCTGCGCACATCACTGAAGTAGGAGAAGGGATTGTGGTGCTCCAGGTAGGGATAGACATCGCCTCCGGTGTAGCCAACCGAGGGCAGGCTCTCGGCATAGGACTTCCAGGTCTTCCCCGCTGCCTGTAACTCGCGCACCAGATTGTCGGCGTCCACGGTGCCGCTGAAGGTGTCGTCCACAGTGATGAGCTGGCCGGTAGTGAGCATGAAGTAGTTGCCGATAGACCGATGAATATTGGCGTAATAGTTGGTGGCCAGGCCATAGCGGCGCGCCAGGCTGTTGAGGTAGGGCATTGCGGAACTGCCGATCACGCTGGAATAACTGTGATTCTCCTCGACCAGCAATACCACGTGTCCCAGTTGGGGGACGGTTCCGGTTACCGGACCAAAACCCGAGCCCGGGCCGGGACTAGCGATGCCACGAGCTCCGCTGCAGCCGCTGGAAAGAATCAGACCGGAGAATAGAAAGAAAGTAACAGCCAGGTAAAGGGCGCTTTTTCGCACGAGTATGTCCTATCGCTAGTTGGAACCTGGGATCAGGCGCGGAGTTGTCATTCAGAAACGGGAAGCTCGGGCCAGAGTTCTAGTGAAGGAACTCACTCATATCATTGGCGGTAGCAGAGTTGCCTGGAGCCCTCCCCCGTGACTGCGGCCTTTAAAGCCCAGGCCAGCCCGCCGAACCGGCCTATGGCAGGGGAACCAGACTAACCGCGGTTGCAACCGGCGTCACTCGAAGAACAGCTTGAGACAGCAGACGCTGCCGCCGGACTTCAGGAATTCGGAGGTATCGAGCAGGACCGGCTGCAACCCCTCTCGGTCAAGGGCTTCCTGAACACAGTGGGTCAGGGCCGGGGTGATAAATTTTCCATTTGCAGAAACTCCATTACAGACAAATTTGAGGGCTTCTTTGCGGTCCACCTCGTAGAGGCGCGGAACGTGGCTGCGAATGATGCCCAGCGATTCCTTCGAGAAGGCGCCGGGATAAATCATCACCGCTCCCGGGCGCAGCGGAGCGAAGCAGGCGTCGAGATGGTAGAAGTGCTCGTCCACCAACTGCAGGGGAATCACGGTTGTGTCCATCTGACACATGGCGGAGGCAAACTTTTCGACTCCGCCGCAGGTGGAACGAAAGCCGTGAGCGGCCCAGACCCGGGTGCCATCCGGATCCCAAACCAGGTCGCCGTGGCCTTCCAGGAAGTCATCCTGCAAATCGAGGTCCACCACCTGGTAACCGCGAGCGCGGAACCATTCTACGTAGTGCGGGACTTCAGCACGGCGAGAAACGTAGCGCATGCGGCCGGGGACAACAAAGCTGCCGTGGCGGGGGTGGTGGCCGACAAAGACGGGATTGGCGGCAAAAACCATGTCCTCCAGGCCGGGCACTGGATCAATGAGCTCCACGGTAAAACCGGCGGCGCGAAAAGCTTCGCACACCGAATCCCACTGGTGCTGAGCGCGCACCGGGTCAACCTGCAAAAGGCTGCGCATGTAGGGATTTTTGACCTCACGAACCTCAAAATAAGTGGGAGGACAGAAGAGGACCTTGGCCGCCATGGCTCTTGATCATAGCTCCAGGTTGCAAAGATGGCCAGAGAAGCTGGCTGGGAAAGCGGGCTCAGAAGGGCACGCCGGCGAGAAACCGCCCAGCCGAAGTAGCACAATTTCTGATCCTGCGGGACAGCATGAGCGATGTTTTCACGGCGAGGGCATCCGTGCCACGACTGCCGTCGAAGATTAGCGCAAAAAGACGTAACAAGTTACGTCTCTACTAAAGCTTTGGATAACACTAGAGACGTGCTCTTCTATTTTTCTATCACCTTTCTGATGCGGTCGAAGGCCCAATCAATCTCCTCCCGGGTGATGACCAAAGGGGGAGCGATGCGGATAACGCGGTCATGCGTCTCCTTGCATAGGATGCCCTCCCGCTTCAGCGCCTCACAGTAGGGGCGCGCCGGGCTATTCATCTCGATGCCGATCCAGAGGCCGCGGCCGCGTACTTCGCGCAGATCGCGGCTGCGCAAGGATTGCAGGCGGTCGAGGAAGTAGGCGCCCAGTTCAGCCGAGCGCTCAACCAGCTTTTCCTCAATCAGAACGCGCAGTGCCGTACGGGCAACGGCGCAGCCCAGCGGGTTGCCGCCGAAGGTGCTGCCGTGGTCGCCGGGCCGGTAAACGCCCAGGATTTCTTGGGAGGCGAGCACGGCGGAAACCGGGTAGAAGCCGCCGGCCAGAGCCTTGCCGATGATGAGCACATCGGGGCGAATGCCCTCGTGCATGCAGGCGAACAGCTTGCCGGTGCGGCCCAGGCCGGACTGGATCTCGTCAGCCATGAGCAGCACGCGGTTGCGGCGGCAAATGTCGGCGGCCTCAGGCAGGAAGCCCTGGGGAGGGATGATGATGCCGGCCTCGCCCTGGATCGGTTCAACCAGGAAGGCGCAGGTGTTGGCCGAGATGGCTTCGATGAGGGCGCGCGAATCGCCATAAGGGATGACCTTGAATCCGGGGGTGAAGGGACCGAAGCCGCGGCGATACTGCTCGTCGGTAGAGAAGCTGATGACGGTGACGGTACGGCCGTGGAAATTGTTGGCGCAGACAATGATTTCAGCGCGCCCTTCTGGAATCCCTTTTACCGTATAGCCCCATTTGCGCGCGGTCTTGACGGCAGTCTCCACCGCTTCGGCGCCGGAATTCATCGGCAAAGCCATGTCGTAGCCGGTCAGGTCGTGGAGTTCCTTGTAAAGGAGCGGGAGTTGATCGTTGCGGAAGGCGCGCGAGGTAAGTGTCACCTTGTGCGCCTGGTCAATCAGGGTCTGCAGAATACGCGGATGGCAGTGGCCTTGGTTGACGGCGGAGTAGGCGGCCAGGCAGTCGAGATAGCGCTTGCCCTCCACGTCATACACCCAAACCCCCTGGGCGCGCTCGATGACTACGTCGAGCGGGTGATAATTGTGCGCGCCGTAGGCGTTTTCTAGGTCAAGGTAAGACTGCGTGGGAAGCTGTTCGAGAGTAGCAGGCATAGTGTCCTCGCAAAAAAGTAGTCAGGGCTCAGGAGTCAGGAGTCAGCAAGACCTCGCGCTTCGACCGGCTCGCCTAGTCCCGAATGATCCTCACTAAAGAAGCCAGGGCTCAGAAGTGAGGAGTCATCCAGGCACTCCTTTTTCCGACCAGTTCCTTAACCCATTAATGATTCGTCTAACTTCGCTAGACTCCTGACTCCTGAGCCCTGACTCCTAGTCCGTATCCAGCAACATGGTGAGCAGCGCCATGCGGACGTACAAGCCATTCGCGGCCTGGCGGAAGTAATGCGCGCGAGGGTCACCGTCCACGGTCTTGTCAAGTTCGACGGTCCGGGGCAGCGGATGCAGGATCATGGCGCTGGACTTCATGCACGGCAAAACCGCTGAATTAATCGCGTAGCGCCGCAGCAAGCCGGTGTCGTTAACACGCTCGGGGCGAATGCGGGTCTGGTAAACCACATCCACCTCGCCGATCACCCGCTCCAGTTCCGACTCGAGTTCGTAATTGACGTTGTGTTCGTCCAGGTACTCGAGGATGTCAGGCTTCATCTGCAGCTCCGGCGGGCTGACAAAAAAGATTCTGACACGCTCGAACTTGGCCAGAAGGTAGGCCAGCGAGCGCGCCGTGCGCCCCTTGTCGAGTTCGCCGATAATGGCCACGCTCAGGCCATCCAAAGGCCGCTCGCGATAAATGGTGTAAAGGTCGAGCAGGGCCTGGGTCGGATGCTGGCCGCCCTCGCCATCGCCGGCGTTGATGACAGGCACAGGCGAGACCTCGGCGGCGCGGGCTGCGCCCCCTGCCTGATGGTGGCGGATGACGATAACGTCGGCATAGTTGCCGATGATGCGGATGGAGTCCTCCACCTGCTCGCCTTCAACTTCAGAGGAGAAAGCACTGGCGTGCTCAGTGGAGAGCACGCGGCCGCCGAGGCGGTGCATGGCGGCTTCAAAGGAAAAACGAGTGCGCGTGGAGGGCTCGTAGAACAAAGTGGCCAGGATCCTGTTCTGATAATCGAGGGTGCCGCCACGAGCGACAACCCGCTCCATGCCGCGGGAGCGGTTGAACAGTTCCATCAGCAGGGGCACAGTGAACTGCTGCGACTCGATCACGTGCCGCAACTTCACAAAATCGGTCTGGCGTTTGAGCTCGGTTACCGGCTCCCGCGGCCGGGGGGCGGCGGCAACATTTCCGTGTCGCATGGCTTCACCTGCCTTTCAGCGGCAATGCACCGTATTCGTGGTCGGCGCCCGCGGCGACCAGTTCTCCGTCGGGCACAATGTGGGTGCCAGCGCGGCCGGCCACCGCTTCATACAGATGCTGGTACGAGGTGATGACGACTTCGTGGCCGCCATGGCGCAGGAACCGCAGGGCGGATTCGACCTTGGGTCCCATGTTGCCGGGGGGAAACTGTCCCGCCCGGAGATACGATTCCATTTCTGAAACAGTAACGTGAGTGAGCGGCTGCTGGGCCGGAGTTTTGTAGTCGCGGTACACGAAATCGGCGTCGGTGGAGATGGCGAAGATATCCACCCCAAGGCGGGAAGCCAGCAGGGCGGAAGCGCGGTCCTTATCAATGACGGCGTCCACGCCCCGCAAAGTGCCGTTGGAGCGCACCACAGGGATGCCGCCGCCGCCCACGGCGACGACCAGCACGCCATCGTTAACCAGATCGCGGACAACCTCCAGTTCGACAATATCAATGGGCTCGGGCGAAGGCACCACGCGGCGGTAGCCGCGGGAGGCATCCTCCACAATTTCCCAGCCCAAGGTATGCTTGCGCTGCTCGGCATCAAGGCGCGAATAAAAGGGCCCAATGGGCTTGCTGGGGTGCTGCATGGCAGGATCGTCGCGGGAAACCACCGTCTGCGTGATGATGCTCACCAGGGGGACACGCAAACCGGCGGCGTGGAGTTCATCGTGCAGCGACTGGCAAAGCAGGTAGCCAATTTCGCCCTGGGTGGCGGCGCCGCAGACATCCAGAGGAAGGCCGGGAACCTGGTCGGCGGCACGCTCGGAGCGCAGCAGGTCAGCGCCCACCTGGGGACCATTGCCATGGGTGATGACCAGGCGATAACCATCTCTTATCAGGCCGATGATGGCAGCCGCGGTGCGCCGGGCATTGGCCAACTGTTCGCCAACGGTTCCCTTCTCCCCCGCGCGAATCAGGGAATTGCCGCCGATGGCTATCAACATGGTTCGTGGCATGATTCTTCGCTATGGGTAGTCGGGAGTCAGGAGTCGGGAGTCGGTTTCGAACCTTCTCTGGACTCCGACCATGCCCGCAGCCCATTCAGCATTCTTCCAACCCGGCCGGCTTTGGCCAGCAACTCGCAAGCTACCGGCGCGGGAAGGTAGCCCAGATTTCGGGCAATCTCTATTTGAGTTTCAACTTCCACCAATGACCCGCGAGCAGGCTAATAAATTGGTGGAATTCGCGACGAGATGTGCGACCGTGCCACCTCCGCCAAATTGCTTGGGACCGATACCGCCGCTCGTCGAATCTGACCGGTTAGCCCGTAGAGTTCGTGTTTGGGGAACTCGGATGTGGCACGATACACGTCAGTGACAAGCTCCATGGCTTTCTGCCACACGACCAAGTCTCGATACCCTCTCATACTGACTCCCGACTACTGACTACCGACTCCTGACTCCCACGTCACACCTGCACTAATTCTTCCGCCTTCGCAGCCACCCCCTCCTCCACTGGCTCTTTCATCAGCTGCAGCATGATGGCTTTTTGCACGTGGAGACGGTTTTCCGCTTCCTGAAAAACTACCGAGCGCGGGCAGTCAATCACCTCGTCGGTGACCTCGTCGCCACGGTGGGCGGGCAGGCAATGCATGAAGATGGCGTCGGGCTTGGCTTGCGCGAACAGCTCGGCATTGACCTGGTAAGGGAGGAAATGCCGGCGGCGCACATCCGCTTCTTCTTCCTGACCCATGCTGGCCCAGACGTCGGTGTAAACCACGTCGGCGTCGCGCACCGCCGCAACCGGATCCGTGGTCAGGGTGCAGCTGCCGCCAGTCTCAGCGGCGCGGCACTCGGCCCACACTGTCGCGTTCTTGAGCGGCTCGTAGCCTGGTGGTGTGGCAACCCATACGTGCGCGCCCAACTGCGCGCCTGCGAACATCAGCGAGTGAGCAACGTTGTTGCCGTCGCCGATAAAAGCTACTTTCAGCCCAGTCAGCTTGCCCTTAACTTCAAACATGGTCAGGTAATCGGCCATGACCTGACAGGGATGACTATAGTCAGTGAGGCCGTTAATGATGGGAACGGCGGCATAGTCAGCCATACGCTCGACGATGTCGTGAGCGAAGGTGCGGATCATGATGCCCTGCACCATGCGTTCCAGGTTTTTGGCGACGTCGTAAAGCGACTCGCGCTTTCCCAGGTTGATTTCTGCCGGCGAAAGGTAGAGGGAAAAGCCGCCGAGTTGGTGGATGCCGACGTCGAAGGTCACGCGGGTACGCAGCGAGGGCTTCTCGAAAATCATGGCCAGGGTCTTGCCCTTGAGCGTGCCCGAGTAGTCGGCCGGACTGGCCTTGATCTGCAGGGCGAGGTGCAGCAACTCCTTGACCTGCGCCGGGGAGAAGTCGCGAATGCTGAGAAAATCCTGCGGCCAAATTACAGCGCTCGGCATGCTTCCTCCTAGACCGCGGTGTGCACCGCTTCCAAACGATGCTCGTGGCGGGCGGTGAACTTGACCAGAATGTCCGCAATCGTGGGCTGGGTACGCTCCTCAACCTCGTAGCCGACCCGCACACAGGGCTTGTTCAGGCGCAGAATCGCGCCCAGGTCAACCGGCGTGGCCACCAACACCAGGTCGGCCGGCACACGATTGATGGTTTCCTCCAATTCATGGCGCTGGATGGCGCTGTAGCCCATGGCCGGCAGTAAAGTCGTGAGATGGGTAAAACGCTGATAGGTACCGCGAATGGAGCCGACGGCGAAGGGGCGGGCGTCCACCAGTTCGGCCGCCCCCCACTGACGCGCCGCAACTACGCCGGCGCCGTAGGGCATTTCACCGTGGGTGAGTGTGGGGCCGTCCTCCACCACCAGCACGCGGCGGCCCTTGATCTGGGCTGGATCCGCCACTGCAACCTTGCAGGCAGCTTCAATCACGGTGGCCCGGGGATTGTTCTGGCGCACGTTCTGGCGCACCACATCCACGTTATGCGCGGCGGCGGTGTCTACCTTGTTGATGATGACCAGGTGGGCGCGGCGGAGATTGACTTCGCCAGGGTAGTAGCCCAGTTCGTGGCCGGGGCGGTGCGGATCGGCGACCACAATCTCCAGGTCAGAAGAGTAGAAGGGCGTGTCGTTGTTGCCGCCGTCCCAGAGAATGAGGTCGCCTTCACGCTCGGCCTGACGCAGGATGGCTTCGTAATCCACTCCCGCGTACACCACGGTGCCATTCACGATGTGGGGCTCGTATTCCTCGCGCTCTTCAATGGTGCACTTGTGGCGCTCCAAGTCCTCGAGCCGAGCAAATCGCTGCACCGCCTGCTCCGCCAGATCGCCATAAGGCATGGGATGGCGAATGACAACGGGCTTCCATCCCAGGCGGCGCAGTTCGGCGGCGACCCGGCGCGAGACCGGGCTCTTGCCGCAGCCGGTGCGCACGGCGCAAACCGAAAGCACCGGCAGGCTCGACTTGACCTGGGTGTGCTCGGTCCCCAGCAGCCAGAAATCGGAGCCGGCCGCCACGGCACGCGAAGCCAGATGCATGAGCGTGGGGTGGGATACGTCGCTGTAGGAGAAGACGACGACATCAATTCCCTGCTCGGCGATGAGCCGCTCCATCTCCTTTTCGTCGGCAATCGGAATGCCCTGGGGATAGAGCTCGCCGGCCAGCTCCGGCGGGTAACGCCGATTGGCGATGTCGGGTATCTGAGTAGCGGTGAAGGCTACTACCTGAAAGTCGGGGTTGTGACGGAAAACCACGTTGAAATTATGAAAATCACGGCCTGCCGCGCCCAGAATGAGGACCTTGCGCATGGCACACTCCTTGTGTGGGTACCGCAATTAACCAACCTTCGATGTTCGCCCGGAATGGGCCGACAGGCAGTGAGGGGAGTCACAAGGAGGTGTGAGAAGACCCACACAAGCAAGGTTCCCGGGTCACACCTTCAACGCTGTGGCACGGTCTCGTACCGCGGCAATGCCCGAGGCTCCTCCGCGCGATAATTAGGATGACAATAGCTTCAGGGGGCCTTCCGGAGGCAGAATCCCGCAGCAGCCCGGCGCCGGGTTGCGAAGCCACACTTGGGGCAGATCACCGGCAATGCATCAGGGCCGTGAGAGGCCCTGCTCTAGCTGATTGCTCTGGCCGGTGCGAGCAGTCACACATTTTGTGGTCACCATGACGCCATCGCATTTGACCAGGTGCTCGGAGACGGTGGCGCAGGGCTTACTCCAACTCACCTTCTCAATGCAGCGGAAGGGGACATACAGACCGGCAATTTTGCGGGAGTGCGCGCAGCCGGCGCACACCAACAACAGGAACAGAAGAGTGGATTGCTGAATCGCTTTCATACCGCCAACTTCACAAGAATTGGGACTCTACCGAGCCTGGACCAGGAGACACATTCAGGGACGTGCGGTGGGCACGACCTCAATAATTCACTTCAGCGACACGCCGGCGGCAGAGGCCAGAGGCGCCGGTTTAGGAGCCGCCGTGCCCTGCTGCTGGATTAACTTCTGTTCCGCCGCCATGAGCAGTTCGGCGGCGGTAGCCCCGATCGCATACTGGGCGATGCCGTAATTCAGAACCATTTCCCAGCCGGACTTGGTGTTGAGGTTCCAGCGATCCACGACATCCATCAGGCGTCGCATAGCGGAAGCGGCGCGCTTCTCGTTGGTATCGGCCATGATGATCAGGAAGCGGTCGCCGCTGTAACGGATGATCGCATCGGAGCCGCGGAAGGTGCCCTTCAGCAGGCGCGCGACCTCGGCCAGCAACTGATCGCCGGCAATGTTGCCCAGGCGTTCGTTCAGACCTTTGAAACCTGCTACTTCCACCAGCACGAAGGTGAGATGGCTGCCTGAACGGTTGGCGCGCGAGATCTCCCGCGGAACGATCTGGTCGAGGGAGCGGCGATTGAGTAATTGGGTGAGCGGATCAATCAGGGTAAAGCTTTCCAGGCGCTCGCTGAAGACCAGTTCACGAATCAGGGTGGCGCGGGTGGAGTTGAGGCTGCGTTTCTGAATCACAATGTAGATGTTGAACAGCAGGATCAGCGAAATGAGCCCGAAAAAGAGCTGGGGGAGGTAGCGGTATTCCACCAGGCCGGTGCCCGGCAAACCGCGCCAGGCAACATTGGGCGCTACGACAGCGGCGAATCCGGCCACCAGCACCACGATGATGAGCACGCCGATGGACCACAACTGCAGGTCGCGACCGCCCAGTTGTTTGAGCTGGCGCTGGATTTCTGCGCTGCGCAGCGATTCGGCGGTGGCGGCTGCGCTCTGGCTGGGATCAGGCAAACTGCTCATGAGTAGGCGCCCCCAAGGCGTACGACTTTGGCGCTAAGGCGATGTTCGCACGGAGCTTAGGGGAGGAGAGGAAACGAGAGTACGGGGCGGGGCGGTTGCGGTTCCCGGAGCAGGACGCTTCCCGATCCGGGCTGCCTGCGCTGCGAAGCGCATTTTGCTCTTGACCCATAATGCATCTAAGAGATATATCTTTCAGCTATGTCAAGGCGTGGAGCGACCGAGTTTGCCATTCTGGGCCTGCTCACGGTTGAGCCCATGTCGGGCTACGACCTGCGCAAACACTTCCAGGAAAGCCTTATCTACTTCTGGAATGAAAGCTATGGACAGATTTACCCCACGCTGAAGGGTCTGGCCCGGCAAGGGCTGGTCGCCTCTATTAAGGCTGAGCAGACCGGGAAGCGCGACCGCCAAGTGTACTCGTTGACTTCCAAGGGCCGTGAGCGACTGCGGGAATGGCTGGGGCTCCCACCGCAGCCCCAGCCCATCCGCAATGAGTTCCTGCTGAAAATATTCCTCGGCCGCGAGGCTCGGGATGGCGCCCTTGGCGACCACGTCCGCCGCCTCCAGGCGGAGCACGAAAAGCTGCTAGCGATGTACCTGATCATCGGCGATTCGGTGAGGAGGGAGCACGCCAAGTCGCCTAACTTGAAGTACTGGATGTTGTGTCTGAGCCACGGCATCCGCATGCGACGGGCGGAAATTGAGTGGTGCAAGGAGGCGTTGCGCGTTGTCGAAGGCTCTTCCCCGAACCCAGAGCCGCAGGAAGGAAATGTACGGGCGAGGGTGAGAAGGCCCGTTGCTCGCAGCTGATCGTGGAGGCACCATGAAAAATGCAACAAGCGCTGCCCAATTTCGCCGGGCTCCTCAAGAGGCGCCACCCAGATCCGGCCCCATTGCCCCTGGCTGGCATACGGCGCTGATGGTCATACTGGTTCTGGGCCCCTTGATTCAGGCGCGAATTGCAGCCCGGCTCAACCCTGGGGCCGCGTTGCAAGCGCCGCCCGCCATTCCCTTTTATCTGACCGGCGCTCTCGTGCTGTTCATTTTCCTGGCCTTCACCTGGTGGGGTCTGCGGCTGCGAGGACACACGCTTTCCAGGCTGGTAGGTGGCAGGTGGTCGAACTGGAAACAGGTGGCAGGCGACATTGGGCTGGCTGTGCTGTTCTGGGCACTCTGGTATGCGGCGCTATCGGCTCTGAAACTGGGCCTGAGGGCCGCCGGGATTACCAACTCGCAAGCCTCGGGAATGATTTTTCCCACAACCGCACTGCAGGTTGGGCTCTTTGTCTTCAATTCGGTGCTGTCGGGCCTTGTCGAGGAGTTGGTCTTCCGCGGCTACCTGATGACCCAATTCACGGCCTGGACGCGGAGTGCCACGCTTGGGGTCATTCTGCAGGCAGCACTGTTCGGCGCCGCGCATGGTTTCTACCTGGGAACGAGGCAAGTGCTGCTGATTTTCGCATCCGGAATTTTGATCGGAGCGTTTGCTCTGTGGCGCAAGAACCTGCGTCCGGCAATGGCCTTTCACGCCTGGGCCGACATTTTTGGGGCGGTCATCGTACGCGGACTGCCGTTCCAGTAGCGTTGGACGCTATCCCTCTTCGCTGCCCCGCAGCTTGGCGATTACGCTCAGATCCTCCAGCGTGGTGACGTCGCCTTTGACTTCGCCACCGGAAGCCAGCTCGCGCAGCAAGCGGCGCATGATCTTACCGCTGCGCGTTTTGGGCAGCACATCGCTGAAGCGGATGTCGTCGGGCTTGGCCAGCGCACCAATCTCCTTGGCCACCCACTTGCGCAGTTCTTCCTTCAATTCGGCCGAGGGCTGGTTGCCGTGTTCCAGGGTTACGAAGGCGGCGATAGCCTGACCCTTCATTTCGTCCGGACGGCCCACTACGGCAGCTTCCGCCACCTTGGGATGAGCCACCAGAGCCGACTCTACCTCCATGGTACTTAGCCGGTGGCCGGCCACGTTAATCACATCGTCCACCCGGCCCATCACCCAGAAGTAGCCGTCTTTATCCTTGCGCGCGCCGTCACCGGTGAAATAGATGTTGGGAATTTCCGACCAGTACTGCTTCACGTAGCGGTCGGGATCGCCATAGATGGTGCGCAGCATGGCCGGCCACGGCTTCTTGATGACGAGATAGCCGCCCGAGCCTTCCGGCACCGGCTGGCCATCGCGCGTGACTATGTCGGCCACCACGCCAGGAAACGGCCGCGTGGCCGAGCCCGGTTTGGCCGCAATGGCCCCGGGCAAGGGCGTAATCATGATCATGCCGGTTTCGGTCTGCCACCAGGTGTCCACGATGGGGCAGCGATTGTGGCCGATGACATCGCGATACCACATCCACGCTTCCGGATTGATGGGCTCACCCACGGTGCCCAGAAGGCGCAGGCTGTCGAGCTTGTGCTTGCGCGGCCACTGTTCGCCCCACTTGATGAAGGTGCGGATGGCGGTGGGCGCGGTGTAAAACACGCTGACCTTGTGCCGGTCAATGATGCGCCAGAAGCGGTCGGGTTCGGGATGGTTAGGCGCGCCTTCGTACATCAGGCTGGTGGCGCCGTTCTGCAGCGGCCCGTAGACGATGTAGCTGTGACCGGTGACCCAGCCGATGTCGGCGGTGCACCAGTAGGTGTCTTCTTCTTTCAGATCGAAAACCCACTTGGTGGTGATGTAGGTCCCCACCGAATAGCCGCCGGTGGTATGCACCACGCCCTTGGGCTTGCCGGTTGTTCCGGAAGTGTAAAGGATGTAGAGCGGGTGTTCGGCGTCGAGAGGCTCGGCGGGGCAGATGTTGCCGTTTTCGGCCGCCATCAGCTCGTGCCACCAGTGATCGCGGCCAGGCTCCATATGGATTTGGTGGCCGGTGCGCTTGTAGACGATCACATTCTTGATGGTGGGGCAGGCGGGCAGAGCCTCATCCACTGCTTTTTTCAGATGGACCTCAGAACCGCGGCGGTAGGCGCCGTCCTGGGTGATGACCGCCACCGCCTGCGCATCGGTGATGCGGTCCACCAGCGCATTGGCGGAGAAGCCCCCGAAGACGACCGAATGCACCGCCCCGATGCGGGCGCAGGCCAGCATGGCAATGGGCAGCTCCGGCACCATGCCCATGTAAATGGCCACGCGGTCTCCCTTGGCAATGCCGAGCGACTTAAGCACGTTGGCGAACTTCTGCACCTCGGTGTGCAGTTGCTGGTAGGTGAGGGTGCGCAAATCGCCAGGCTCGCCTTCCCAGATGATGGCGGCTTTGTTCTTGCGCCAGGTTTGGACATGGCGATCCAGACAGTTATAGGAAAGGTTGAGCTGTCCGCCGACAAACCATTTTGCCCACGGCGCTTTCCACTCCAGCACCTTGTCCCAGGGTTTGAACCAGTGCAGCTCGCGCGCGATGTTGCCCCAGAAGGCCTCGGGGTCGCGCTCGGCTTCGGCGTACAGGCGCTCGTAGTCTGACAAGCTCTTGATGTGCGACTGGCGGCTGAACTCCGCCGGCGGCGGAAAGCTACGGCTTTCCTGCAGCACGGAATCAATGCTGGTGGACTGGTGCTGGGTTGCGGTGTCCTGGGCCATGGGCCTCCTCGGTGACGGCAATCAGCACTCAGCAATCAGCCCCTGAACTTTGGCGACGAAGCGCGCACGATGCTGGCCGAATGCTGAGCTGCTGACGGCTGAATGCCTGGTTTTGCTTTTTTCCCACCCCGGGCTGCCGCCCGGGCGACAGGCGCCATAGTACAACGGGCGGAGACCCTTTTGCAGGTCATCGGCGACATAGGCGCCAAAGAACAATAAAATAGCTTGCCCGTGGCCAGAAGGAGACAACATGCAACTCGCTTATGTCATTAAGTTTGTCGCGGATATGGACCGTGCCGTGAAGTTTTATCGCGACACGCTTGGCTTACCCCTCAAATTCAGCTCTCCAGGCTGGAGCGAATTCGCTACCGGCGGGACCACGCTGGCGCTGCACCCGGCTTCCGCGAAAAATTCCGCCGGGACCGTGGAACTGGGATTCACCGTACCCCGCCTGCAACAGTTTTATGAGGAGAAGAGCGCGTCAGGTGTCCAGTTCAACATGCCGCCCACCAAACAAGACTTCGGCGGGCTCCTGGCCCAATTCATCGACAGCGAAGGATCACACTGCAGCGTGGGGGACAGTGCTGCTGGATAGGATTTGCCGTTGCAGCCAGCGAGCGAGGAGACCTGGGCTATTCTGGGCGCGGCGAACCTAACCGCTGGGTAACGAGACTTATCTTCCC
>DASYWT010000208.1:0-4515 GCA_035935775.1 Terriglobales bacterium | reverse complement strand
TCAATCTGCCGGCTGGTCAGAATTTCGCGCTCGCTGGGGCGTCCTTCACGCTTAATGAAGCCGCCGGGAATGCGCCCGCCGGCATAGGTGTACTCCCGGTAATCCACGGTAAGTGGGAAAAAATCAATGCCTTCGCGGGGCTCCTGATTGGCCACCGCAGTCGCCAGTACGACGTTATCGCCGGAGCGCACCACGGCGGCGCCATGCGCCTGCTTGGCCAGGCTGCCGGTTTCGAATGTGAGTTGTTTACCGCCGCTAAGTTCAACTGAGACTTCTTGTTTCATGCTTTATCCTTCCAGGAATTTCGCTGAGACGAGGCTGTACGGAACAGGCCTGGGCCGGGGAGGGTAGTTCCAATGTGGCCGAATCGACGCAACTTGAGGATGAATCCGGGCGCCGCTCGCCAGCTATCCTGGTGTTCGGCGCCTCGGCAGACCCGCCCTGCGGACACCCCGTAGACACAACTACTTGCGAATGCCGAGTTTCTGAATGACGGTCTGGTATCGCTCGGAGTCGTATTTCTTCAGGTAGTCCAGCAAGCGCCGCCGCTTGCTGACCAGCATGAGCAGACCACGCCTGGAGGCGTGATCTTTCTTGTGCGTCTTAAAGTGTTCCGTCAGCTGACCAATCCGCTCGCTTAACAGTGCTATCTGGACTTCCGGGCTTCCGGTGTCGGTAGCATGCGTGCCATACTGATCAATGAGGGTTTTCTTCTGCTCTCGGGCTAGCACTGAACCTGCCGCACTCCTATCTTCTCGTCTTTTTGTAACCAGTTACGAGACTAACATGCTGCCCGGAAAGGTGTAAAGACAGGCTCCCAGGCGGAGAACTTAAATTCGCCAGCTCACATCTAATCGGAGATAATGGGTACGCCACGCGTCGCCGGTTATGATAACCACGTTTTGTCCCCGCTGTGGGAGCGAAAACCCGTTTGAGAATCAGTTCTGCGGTAAGTGTGGCATCCCCCTGCTGCAGCCGAAACCGGCTGAGCCGGTGGTTGCCGGACGCGCTAATGGTTCCCAGCATCAGGCGTCAGGAGCGGAGTCCGAGCCGGAACCTGATCAGACCATCCATGGCCCTTCCTTTCTAGGCCTTAGCGACGAGCCCGACCTGAGCAGCTACCTGCTGGATGAGGAAGCCTCGGTCAGCCATTGGGGGCTTTACCTCTTTCTCGCAGTATTGGCTGTCGCTGCGGGACTCGTTTGGTGGCAGACGCGCAATGGCGGGCTGGACCGCAGTCATCTGGCTGCAATTGTGCAGCAGGCGCGCAACAAGATCGGCCAGGAGAAGCAAGATGCGGCGGCCGTCGCCCCTAACGCTAATCCTCCAGCGGCCGAGAATTCAGGTATGGCCAACGCGTCTGGGGTTCCCAGCGCGGGAGCAAATAACGGAACCGCCACCCCGGCCGTCACCCCACCACCTCCCAGCGCCTCCGATATCCAGAAAGCAGTGCAGAAGCAGAATGTTCCTCCGGCGGCGTTGAGTCAGACTGCTGCGGTGGCCAAACCGCCCGTTCCGCCCGCCAAGCCCCAGCCGAAGCCGCGTTCCGCTGCGCCAGTAGACGATGCCGGCTCGGCGGATGCGCAGAACGCTGCTCTGCTCACCAGCGCACAGAAGTATTTGTATGGCCAGGGTGTTCCGCAAAGCTGTGATCGTGCTCTCAGTTATTTGCGCCAGGCTGTGGACGGAGGAAGCACGAAGGCCAAGAGTGTTTTGGGTGGGATGTACGCCACCGGGCACTGCGTGCCCATGGATCGAGCGGTCGCCTACAAATGGTTTGCTCTCGCCCTGCGCCAGGAGCCCAACAATTCCTACCTCTCGCACGACCTGGAAATGTTGTGGAACCAGATGACGCCGGCGCAGAAACAACTTGCCATCCGCATGACTCAATAAACCAGGTTCAAGTTTCGGGTTTCGGGTTTCAAGTTTCGAGCGGATTGATGTGACCAACGCGCCCTTGTCATTCTGAGCTGCGTTACCGGGCTTTAGCGAGAAAGCGGGACGAAGAACCCTTTTCACGGCACGATTCGAAAATTGCAGACTGGAGGCTTTAGTTTTCGGCCTTCAACCTGCTCGCATCTTCCCCGGCTGAATTGAATCAAAAGTGTTAGGAGAATACGCCATGGAGAAAGCCACTTTTGCCGCCGGCTGCTTTTGGGGAGTGGAAGCTTCTTTTCGCGCCCTGCCGGGCGTCCTGGATGCCGTGGTTGGCTACACCGGAGGCGCCTTGTCTAATCCCACGTATCATGACGTTTGCACCGACCGCACTGGCCATGCCGAAGCCCTGGAGATCACTTTTGATCCGGCCAAAATTTCCTACGACCAGTTGCTGGACCATTTCTGGCAAATGCATGATCCCACCACTCTGAACCGTCAGGGGCCCGACTTTGGAACTCAGTACCGCTCCACCATCTTTTTCCATAGTCCGGAGCAGGAGAAGCTGGCGCGCGCCTCGCGCGACCGCTGGCAGGCGCGCTTCCAGAAGCCCATCGTGACGGAAATCGTTCCGGCCTCCACGTTTTATCGCGCCGAGGAATACCACCAGCGCTACCTGGAGAAGAAGGGCTTAGCCAGTTGTCATCTGTAATCCGCCGCCGCGTTCCGCCCTATGCCGGCGCCGAGAGGCAGATTCTCTCCCAACAGAGCAGCCGCTTATTGGTCCTAAGCGCTTGATTTCACGCAGACTTGCCGGTTCGTAATCGGCTGTCCTTCCGCTGGTAATTGGGCCGCTGAATGTCCGCGGACGCAGTGGACGAAGGTAATGTTTACGAGCACGGTTCCCAAGCCCATAGTTAGCCCCGTGGGCAGCGAACGGGCTCCGTTCCCTGGCCGCGTACAGGAGGAACGACGCGATGCAAACGATGTTTGGCCTGGAAGTGCTTTTCGCCAGCGTGGTCTGCATGACCACAGCCCTGACCTTCGTTGAAGTTCGGCGGCTGCGCAAGAAACTGAAATAAGCTGGCAGTTGTGCTGGCGGCGCGCTTCCCTGTTCGGGGCAGGATGCCCAGGACCGACCGCCCGCGACGCGTTTTATAGCCTCCCCCTTTTCAAATTTTGCATGGAGGAAACAATGGTCGATCTGATTCGCAGAATGTGGTCGAACGATGAAGGTCAGGACATCGCCGAATACGCGGTGATGTTGGCCGTCATCCTGGTCATCGTGGTTGGCACCATCCGTCTGATCGGCACGCAAGCCAACAACGTGTTCTCGCAGACAGCCAGCGCCATCGGCGGCTGATCCGGCACTGAGGATTCTCCCGCAAGCGCAAAAAACGGGCAGCGCTCAACCTAATCGGGGGCGCTGCCCGTTTACTTTTATCGAATCTATCTTTTTCCTGCTGAGGCCAACGCCTGGCGCAGGTCACGCCCTGTCATCTCCTTAGGCTGGTCAAGCCCCAGCACGCCCAGGATGGTTGGCGAAATGTCGCGCAGTGAGCCGTCTGACCGCAGGCTGAAGTTCTTGTTCTCGCCGCTGACCATGATCAAAGGTACGGGATTCGTGGTGTGCGCTGTGTGTGGGCCGCCCGTGCCCGGGTCTATCATCAGCTCGGCGTTGCCATGGTCGGCGGTAATAATCATGGCACCACCGCGCGCACGCAGGGCCCGTTCGATCTCCGCCAGGCAGGCATCCACCGTTTCCACCGCCTTCACCGTGGGCTCGATCTGGCCAGAGTGTCCCACCATGTCGGCATTGGCGAAGTTGACGATGATCACATCAAAAGCGCCTTTTTCGATCGCCTTCACCACCTCGGCCGCGATGCCCTGGGCGCTCATCTCCGGCTTCAGGTCGTAGGTGGCCACTTTGGGCGAGGGCACCAGTACCCGCTCTTCGCCGGCGAAGGGTTGTTCCACCCCGCCATTGAAGAAATATGTAACGTGCGCGTACTTTTCCGTTTCGGCCACCCGCAGATTGCGCAGGTTCAGGTTGGCCATCACGTTGGCCAGAATGTTGTTCAGCGACTCCGGCGGCAGCACCACCGGCAGCGTGAACTGCTTGTCGTAGCGCGTCATGCAAACGTAGTGGAGATTGCAGGGCACACGCTCGCGCGGGATTTCGGCATCCAATCCGGCTGCGTCGGGCAGGTCGCTCCCGCCCTGCGGATTCAGGCCACTGTTGCGCGCCAGGGCGCGCGTGATCTGGCGCACGCGGTCGGCGCGAAAGTTGAAGCAGATGCACGCATCCTCGTCGCGAATGGTGGCCAGCGGCTCGCCCTGGTTGTCCGTGCAGACAAACGGAACGATAAATTCGTCGGTCACTCCCTTGTTGTAGGAATCCTTCACGCCCTGCACCGCGTCCACGTAATGCGCCGCTTCGCCGTCGCCCTGCACCATGACGTTGAATGCCTTGGCGATGCGCGGCCAGCGCCGGTCGCGGTCCATGGCGTAATAGCGGCCGTTGACGCTGGCGATTTTGCCCGAGTTGTATTCGCGCATCTTCTGCTGCAACTGCTGCAGGTAGCCGGCACCGCTGGTGGGAAGGGTGTCGCGGCCATCCATGAAGGCGTGCACGAACAC
>DASYWT010000207.1:0-9412 GCA_035935775.1 Terriglobales bacterium | reverse complement strand
TGACGCCCATGTCCGGATACTTTGCTCTTGCCGACGAAGGGCTCCCCGCCCGCGAGCGCATCACCTTCGATACGGTCGTACATGGCCACACCCTGCGGGCAACGCTCAGCGGGCTGGCATACTACCGCACATTTACGCCGTAGCAGGCATCCAGCAGTCGGCATTCAGCCAGAGTAAAGGCTGGAGTCATGCTGAGGGCTTTCCAGCCCGAAGCATCTTGCGCGCACCACCGATACTTTGTGGCCGGGCGGCGCCGGTGCTTACCGAGCTTTCTTGATGGCCATGGGGTGAGATGGCTGGTAGAGGCCGATCTCGCCTCCACTGGGCAGGCGAAACGTGGTCTTCGCCCCCCAGTTCGCCTTTTCGACCGGGGAGCAGACGACCTTCTTGGCCTGCAGGGATTTGATGGTGGCCGCCAGATCATCGCACATCAGGTAGAGAACGGACGCGAGCAGCCCACGCCCTCCATGACCCTGCCCGCTGTGCCCGTCTGCGGGATGAAACGCCGCCTCGGCCGGCGGCAGGGCAAAAATCAGCCAGCCCTCGCCGGCATCCACGTGGCGAAAGCCGAGAACGTCGCGAAAGAAGGCCCGGTCTGCTTCCGGCTTTTGGCTGTAAGACAGGACGTGCGCTCCAAAAATCATGGAGAGCAGTCTACGCCGGTGGGGGAAACTGGGCGCGCACAAAATTCATTGCCTCTTCGCGCGTTTCGAGCCGCCCTTCCAATTGCGCATCTTCAACTGCCGCAAGGATTTCCTTGAATTCCGGCCCGGGTTTGTAGCCGGCGCGGATCAGGTCATGGCCGCTGAGCAGGGGTCGCGGCCGAACGTGGTCGGCGGGGGTGGACTCAAACCGCCCCCTTACGAACCCGTAGAGCGTGAGATCGCGATGGCTGGAGAGGCAATCAATGCGGTGCAGTTCCAGATGTTCGCAGAAGCGCGGCAGGCGCATAAAGCGCTTCAGGGTGGACTCCTTCATTTTGAGCGCGTCGGCGAAGCGCATGTGGTTGGCGACCAGGGCGGCGATTTGCTCGGTATCGTCATTGGAGAAGCGCAGCCGGCGGCAGATGTCCTCGGCCATGCGCACTCCCACCGATACGTGCTCATCGAAGCGGATGCGGTCGGGCGCCACGCGGAAAGTGGGCGGCTTGCCTACGTCGTGCAGCAGCGCGCCCCAGGCCAGAGTCTTGGGGCAGGGATGGGGCAACTGCTCCAGCAGAAGCAGGGTGTGCACCCACACGTCGCCCTCGGGATGGAACTGGGGCGGCTGCTGCACCCCCTTCATGGCGGAGATTTCCGGCAGCACCTGGGGCAGCAGCCCGCTCTCGTCCAGCAGTTCGAAGGCGCGGCGGGCCCGGCCTTCGGTCAGCATCTTGGTGAGCTCTTCGCGAATGCGCTCACAACTGACCTGGCGGACCTGGCCAGCCAGGCGCTGGATAGCGGAAAACGTCCCCGGCTCGATGGTGTAGCCGAAGCGCGCGGCAAAGCGGATGGCGCGCAGCATGCGCAGCTTGTCTTCCCCAAATCGCTGCTCGGGCTCGCCGATGGTCTGGACCACGCCGCGGCGGATGTCGGCCAGCCCACCCACGTAATCCAGGACTTTGTCCGCGATAGGGTCGTAGAGCAGGCCGTTGATGGTGAAGTCGCGCCGCTGCACGTCTTCCTGCGGACTGGAGGTGTAGCGCACCTGGTCGGGATGGCGTCCATCGCTGTAGCCAATGTCGCTGCGGAAAGTGGCGACCTCGATGACTCCTGGTCTGGCCGCCGGTTCCGCTGTACCCGGGCTGGCCCTCCCGGGCTTTTCAGTAGAGACGTAACTTGTTACGTCTCCCTCCGTGGTATTGCACTGCCCTGCCGCGGAGACGTTGAAAGCAACGTCTCTACCGGTATTTTTCGGCTGGGGGGAACTGGGTTCGGGCGCCACGGAATCAACCGGGATCAGCACCACGCCGAATTGCGCGCCCACGGCGAAGCTGCGGGGGAAGATGCGCATCACCTGGTCGGGGGTGGCGTCGGTGGCCACGTCGTAGTCCGCCGGCTCGCGGCCCAGCACCAGGTCGCGCACGCATCCGCCCACCAGGAAAGCCTGGTGACCGGCCTGGCGTAAGGTGCTCACGATCTCGGTAGCGGCAGCGCGGGACATCGAGTAACGCTTTCAGCTCTCAGCTTTCAGCTTGGAACCCGAGCCACAGATACAGGCCAGTCCGGCTGAAAAGAGAGCCGCAAGCTATTTTATCTTTCTCCATACCACGTCTTCGTTGTTGCGCCGGTCAATCAGTGCATCCACCTTGCCTCGGTCATCCCGCCGAAACAGCCGCCGGCCTTCTACGCCCTTGCGAAAGAAAATGTCCGGCGCTTCCGGAATAAGCTGTTCCTTGGCTCGGGCCGCCCGCTGCGAAAACAATTCTTTGTTTTCGACCGATACGGCGAGCGTTATCCCCGGCGCGAGTTCGTAGGCGCCGACATACTCCGGATACTTCTTTACGTCCGGCTTTCCGGGCGCCGGGTCTTCGTAGTAGCGAAGCACTTGTTCGGCAACGATTTGCCATTGCCCGTTCCGCCTTACCCAGGTATCGGTGGCGTGATACCGGGCCCACATGCTCTGGCCAAAGATGGTTTCCGTTTCGTTGAGGTCGTAACTCAAGATGGCGGTGTCACCCAGAATCCGGCTCTGCGGGTTCACCAGCTTGATTGTTCCTGAATACCCTGGCGGCAGCGGAGACTGGTCGGCGACCAGCGCCTTCTTGTCCATGCTTCGCCCCTTTTCGTCAAAGATCATACTGTCGGCCGCGAAATACTTTTCAAAGGGCCGGCGATCGCCAGCGGTCACCGCGTCCATAATTTCCTGGGTTCGGCGCACCAGCTCGGCCTGCGTGACTCCTGGGCCGCGGCCACGAGAGCAGCCCACCGTGCTCACTGTCAGGGCAACGGTGAAGCAAATAGCAAGAGTGCGGTTCATGTTCCTACCTCGGTTGAGATTGATAAGGGTTCAGCCGCCGACAGGAGTAGCGCCCAGCAACAAGCAGCACTCAGCCGGTGTGGCTGAATGCTGAGTGCTGACGGCTGAGTGCTAATAATATAGTCATATGCCCGACGCCTACATCCTCGGCATCGAGAGCTCCTGCGATGAAACCGCGGCCGCGGTGGTGCGCTCGGGCCAGCAGGTGATCTCGAACGTCGTCTTCTCCCAAATCGCCACCCACGCACAGTACGGTGGAGTGGTGCCGGAGTTGGCCTCGCGCGAGCACCTGCGCGCCATTGTGCCCGTGGTTCGCAAGGCTCTGGACGATGCCAAGCAGAGTTATGAGACTGTAGACGCCCTTGCCGTCACCCAGGGACCGGGGCTACCGGGCGCGTTGCTGGTTGGCATTAGCTACGCCAAGGCGCTGGCGTTCGCTCTCGACAAGCCTCTGATTGCGGTCAACCACCTGGAAGGCCACATTCACGCGGTCCTGCTGGAAGAAAAGCAGAAAGGCAACCGCGAGCTCCACTTCCCGGTGCTGGCGCTGGTGGTTTCCGGCGGCCATACGCACCTCTATCTGGCGGAAGGGCGCGAGCGCGGCTGGACTTACCAGAACATCGGGCATACTCGCGATGACGCTGCCGGCGAAGCCTTCGACAAAGTCGCCAAGCTTCTGGGGCTGGGCTATCCTGGCGGGCCGGTGATTGACAGGCTGTCGAAGTTCGGCGATCCGCAGGCGGTGAAGTTCCCCACCCCGCAGATCAAGCACCGGGATCGTCGCGATCGGGATAAGCCGGAGCAGGAAAAGCCGCGCTTCGACTTCTCTTATAGCGGCATCAAGACCAGCGTTCTGCGTTATGTGGAGAAGAACCGGCTTCAGCCTGAAATTGATTCGCGGCGGCACAAGCTGGCCGCGCTAGCTAAGCCCACCGTGGACGACTATCGAGCCGCATGCGACCAGACAACACTCGACCTGGTGGCCTCCTTCCAGCGCACCATGGTGCGCGACTTGGTGGAGAAGACCCTGGACGCAGCGCGCGAGTATGACGTGGCCACGGTGTTTGTCACCGGCGGGGTGGCGGCTAATAACGAGCTGCGGCAAACCTTCGAGCATGAGGCAGCCCGCCAGGGCCTGCCGGTCTACTTTCCCAGTCGGCCGCTTTCTACGGATAATGCGGCCATGATTGCCGCCGCCGCGTATCCCAAATTTTTAGCTCAGGATTTTGCTCCGCCGGACTTCTCGGCGGAGGCGGGAATGAGGCTGGAGTAGCTACCCGGCTACGGGCGACCCCAGGGCCGCGCTCAGCGCGATCTGCAGCTGCGCCTCGATGTCTATGTCTTTGAAGATCGCGTAGTTGGCGCGGGTCTCGCTGTCCTGGAAGCCGCTTTGCCGTCCCGCCAGAATTACGATAGGAATTGCTGCTGTACGCGTGTCAGCCTTTAGCGCGGTAATGAACTCGCTGCCTGACATGCGGGGCATCTGCATGTCGGTGATGATGACGTGAGGCTCCACCCGTGTGAGTATCTCCAATGCTTCCACGGGGTTAGTGGCCGATTCCACGGCAAACCCGCGCTCCTCCAGGAAGCGGCAGACGGTATGCCGGATCAGCATAGAATCGTCTACTACCAGGGCCACCCGGCCTGTTGGCAGGCTCTCAGCCATGGCGGCACCTTACCAGACCCCTACAGGGACAACAATCCAGAACAGGCTTTGGCAGGTTACGTCGGTTACTAAGGTGGGGTACCAGGGATGGCCAAACGGACCTATCCCCTGTCTTAGCCACAGCAGGATCACCGTCAGTGCGGGCGCTCAGGCTTCGTTAGCGGGGTTGCGCTCTTCGATGGCCATGTCTTTGAATTCACTGGCCTCAAAGATGTCGCCGCATTCGAGGCACTCGACAAATTCCGAGTCCTCTTCGCGGGCGACAATCTGCACCCGTGGATGCCGACACTGGTGATTCATGCTGATTCTCGGATCGGGGGCTGGTGGACGTCGTTGAACCGTGCTCATAACTTCCGGACATCCCTGGGGGGGACCCAAGATGCCTTCTGCCGGAAATTGCTCGGTATTTTAGCCGGACTGCACGGGAAGTCAATAGCCTAAAGTCGCTGGTCAGGAACTGGTGAGTTGCGTGCTTTGCCCGTGAACCTTCTGCCGTGCCGGCTCAGTGTCCGGAATCCAGGCCCGGCCGAGTATTTCCCAGTGCGGTCTGGAAAGACAGCGGCATGGGGTAAATTCCGACTTCGCGCGCTTCCGCAATGGGGATGCGCACCACCTGGGCCGCCCGGTAACGTTTCATGCCCAACTCGGCGCTTTGCACGGCGCTCTCGAAACTGGCCCGGCCCGTCAGCGCAGTCTCGATAAACAGATACTTATCCGATTCGGGCGCCAGCCGCACCCCTATGTAGGCATGATGCGGAACCAGTACGATCTCCGGCTCCATGCCCAGGTTTTCGAACAGGGAAGCGTACATGACCGCACCATCAATGCAGTTGGCGGAGATCTGGCCCAGGGACTCGCTGGGCATGCGTACCCGCTCGCTTACGTCCGCATTCCGCCCAAAGGTCATTGAACTCTTTACGTAGGAGACGCCCGTATCCTGCAGGGCGCGATAGATGGCCCGGGCCTGGACATAGGTGGAGAGCCCCTGTTGGGCGGCGGTTCTTCCTTCCTCGTACCCCGGCAAACGCCGGCCGGGAGCGAATTCCTTGGCCCGGCTCAGCACCCTTTCCACCAGCGGGTCGTGCGGCGTGACCCAGGAGGCAATGAAAGGCGCATATTCGAATTTCGGCCCCCAATAGATATCGTCGGCCGAGCGCAGGCGGATTGGCAACGTGCGGCTGAACAGAAGTTGGCCTTTGGCCTGGCGCACAGTCACCAGGGCGGTGGCGGCGCTGATTTCCCGGTTGTTGTACAGGCGCGGATAGAACGTAGGGGCAAAGTGGAAGGTGCGCACCGCGCCCGCCTCAACATCCACAGTCTGGATTTCCTGGTCGCTCCAGCCCAGGATGGTCACCGCAATGTGGTTTTCCAATACGCTGCTGGTGGAATTGTCAATGGTGATGTCCACCGTTCCCCAGTTTCTGTCATCCGGCGTCTGCAGCGAGGCGTAATTGGCGAATACCGGGTAAACCTCGCCATCCAAGCCTACTTTGATCCAGTAGGTCGGCTCGGGGGAGCGGGGCTTCAGGCCGGGGGCGCCGACGGTTCTGCCGGACTCCCCTGGGGGAGCGGCAAGCGCGCTCGACACGCCCACCAGCAGGACAAGAACGGCTGTCAGCAAAAGGCGGCCAGGATTTTGGGTGGGCACACTTCAGCTTAGCTCGCACAATCCCTCATGCAATCGAGCGTAAGCCTTAGATAGTTAATAGCTGGATTCACCTGGCATGCAGGAACTGTTCCACGTCACCAAGAAACATTCCCGACTGATCCACAAAAGTCATGTGTCCGCTGTTGGGCAAAATCACCAGCCTCGAGCCGGCAATCTTTTCATGCATGGTGCGCGACAGCGAGGGGTCGCATTCGTCATGGTCGCCGGCGATCACCAGCGTCGGCACGTGAATAGTGGCCAGCCGATCCGTGTATTCAACTGATTTCAGGTTGCCGTCAATCACGAACTCACCGTCCGAGCCCCACATCTCGCGATAAAGGTCCCAGGCGGTATTGCCCTGGGCGATGGGATCGTAATTGGGATCAGGGCGGTTGTGGTAGATGTAAGGGAAGTAGCCTTCGCCCCAGGCGGCGATCATGTAATCGCTGGTATAGCGGTTGCGCTCATAGGGCCGGCCGTGCCCGAAGAGGCCTTGCTTCTCCAGGTTATTGATGCGGTCGCGCAGTTCCGGCGCCATGTTAGCCTTCATGCGCTCGAACACCTGGTTCATGGCGGAAGTACTGGAAAATGTCGAGGCCAGGATGAGGTGGCTGAGATTGCGCTGATGCTGGAGCGCGTAGGCTTGCGCCAGAACTCCTCCATAGGAGTGGCCGAGCAGGCTCATTTTGCCCAGCCCCAGCGCCTGGCGCACCGCCTCCACATCCTCCACCATGTTCTCGACGGTGTAGCCCTTGGGGTCCTCGAGCTTTTGCGAGCGGCCGGAGCCGCGCTCGTCAATGAACACCAGGCGGTTGTGCCGCGCCAGCGGCAGCAGGTAGGGAAGGAAGTAGTCGTGCGAAGCTCCTGGGCCGCCATGCACGATCATCAGCGGAGCTCCCCGGCCTATTTCCATGTAATAGATGAACACGCCGTTGGCGTCCACGAAGCCTTCCTGCATGGGATAGACGTTGAGGGCGCGGGCGGCCTGCTCCCTCGCGGTTATCGCCGGCTTCGGGCTCTGTGCACCCGCCACTATGGTGAGCACCGTCAGAATTGCGATTGCAGACAGGGGAACTGTTCTCTTCATGGCTCGCCATGCTAAACCGCGGGGCGTGCCGCCACAACTGCCGCAGGATTTCGGGCGTCCTCTGGGGCCTGGCCTGCGGCACTAGGTGCTGGGAGCCGGCAGCCATTACACTGTCACGCGGCCGGAAGGTTCCAGTGGACTGATGCCGCAAGTTAGACCGGCATTTTAGTTTCCGCGCCGTTTGCTGCGCGCCGGTCATCAGGTTCTGACTTCATGGCATTTGACTTAGCCCGCGACCCGCATCGGCGTTTCAACCCGCTCACCGGCGAGTGGGTTTTGGTGTCGCCACACCGCACCCAGCGTCCCTGGCAGGGACAGGTCGAAGCGGCTCCGCTCGCCCGCGTGGCTGCCTACGATCCCGCCTGCTATATGTGCCCGGGCAACACTCGCGCCGGGGGTGCGCGCAATCCCCAGTACAAAGAAACGTTTGTTTTTGAAAACGACTTTCCGGCGCTGCTGCCGCAGACTTCGGACGCGGTATCCGACCAGGGACAGAGTGGCCTCCTGCTCGCCCGCGGCGAACCTGGCGTTTGCCGGGTCATCTGCTACTCTCCCCGCCACGACCTCACACTGGCCTCTCTCGAGCCGGCCGCCGTCCGGAAGGTCGTAAAACTTTGGGCCGAGCAATACGCCGAACTGGGCGCGCTCCCTGCCATCAACTACGTGCAGATATTCGAGAATCGCGGCGCCATGATGGGCGCCAGCAATCCTCATCCGCACTGCCAGGTGTGGGCCAACGCCACCATGCCCAACCTTCCGGAAAAGGAACAGCGGTCGCAGAAGAGTTACCAGAGCACAAACGGCTCCTGCCTGCTATGCGATTATCTGGGGCTGGAACAAGAGCAGGCGGGCCGCATCGTGCTGCAGAACAAAGAGGCGATTGCGCTGGTGCCTTTCTGGGCTGTGTGGCCGTTCGAAACCATGGTCCTCACGCGCCGGCACATGACCGGCATGGATCAGCTAACATCTGCCGAACACGCCGCTTTGGCGGACATCCTTCATCGCCTGACGCAGGCGTACGACCGCCTGTTCAGCGCTGCTTTTCCATATTCCATGGGGTTTCACCAGCGGCCCACCGACGGCGCGCCGCATGAGGAGTGGCACCTGCACGCCCACTTCTATCCCCCGCTGCTGCGTTCCGCGACGGTGCGCAAGTTCATGGTGGGATACGAACTGCTTGCCACGCCCCAGCGCGATATCACCCCTGAGTCCGCGGCCACCCGCCTGCGCGAGGTCGCGAATCAGTGATAGTCCGGGCAGCAGGTGTTGGGCTCGCCTCAGGCAGTCTTGCGCCGCCGCCGTGTTTTTGAGTTGCCTGAGCCGGTCTTGCGACGCACGACCCGGGTTTCCACCGCCGCTCCCGGGTATTGCCGCACGATTCGCCGGCGTGGAATTACAGCAACTTCTTTTACAACTTCGGCGTCAACCTGCTCTTCGCCGAAAAGATTGGCCATGTAGTTCTGGCGGCATTGCTCGCAGCAGAAGTGCACCGCCAGGTAATCAACCGACCGGACCTCGTCCCACGATGGGAGAATGGTGACTTCTCGCCGCGCCGCCGTTACCCCGATGTTTTCGGCTGCAAATCCCAGAATCCAGGTTTCATCGTTTTCTTTCAGCCGGTGACAGAAATCGCATTCGTAACGCACCATAGGCTCTCTCCAAACGTAGTTAGATTCATGTACTCCACCGCCATGATGCCCATCCCGCTCTGTCCGCCCGCTCTGGTGACTCGACTACCTTCACGGCGGCAGGGTAAGCTAAGTGTTTTCCTCAGCAGGGGAGGACGAGACATGAGGGACGCGGTCCGGCGGCTGTGGCCGGAACGTGACTGGATTCAGGACGCCAAGCTGCGCGATCAGGTGACGCAAACCTGGGTGCGGGCGTTCGAACTGAGCCCCCTGCAACCCGATGACCTGGAGCGCATTCCCTTCACTCTGCTGATACCCGATTGTCCGGTGAGCTTCATGGAGCACAAGCGCTGCGTGGTACACATCGCCCGCCGCGCCGCTGAATCCATGAAGGACTTCATGGGGCGAGCCCTGCCCATTGACAT
>DASYWT010000206.1:0-2493 GCA_035935775.1 Terriglobales bacterium | reverse complement strand
TCAGTTCGCCCACCTTCGGCCAAATTCAGGGGGCTTTGCCCCCGCGCCTGGTGCAGCTAGCGCTGAAGTTCCTGTTCTGAGGCGAATCAGGCGCAGGCCGCGGGCTTGACTTTGGCTTTCCCTCTTTAGGGGTACGCACGTCTGCCTGATTTGGAAAGGTTTGGGCCCCTGCCAGATCGGTACTCGGCAACCGACCGCCTGGTGTCGTCTCCCACAGTCCATTCTTGTGCTGAACGGTGCAGATTACGGACGTCATCAGAAGCCGTGAATTGTGGCCCTCAGGATAGGCGCGGTGGCCAGGTATCAGGAGCAGTGGCGGGTAAGGTGGTCTCCCGCGCGGCTATGCATTTCCGCCATGTACTGCTGGAAGCGGTGGCGGGAGGGCTCCGGCATGTACAGGAAACGAATTCCGAGGCGGCCCTGGGCATCAATCCAGGCAGTGTGGCCGGTGGCTACCACCACCGTCGGATTGGCGGTGGGGAGCTGGAAACGGGCACGCACGGTGCGAGTGACCCGCATGGGATGCGTGAGGCGGAGGGCCAAGCCTTCATTGCTGACGTTGACCGTGCGGGCCTCCAGGGTGGGTCCACCGGCATAGGTGATGGCGGCCGGGGTGTCCACCGGATAACGGAAATAACGCAGGTGCTCGCGGGTCATCAACAGCAGTGCAATGCGCAGGTAAGGTCGGGACCGGGCCGGAGAGGAGTATTTGTGGAGAGCCGAGTTGGCCCCGCCCTCAAGCGCAGTTTGCACGCTGACGGAGTCATCCACGAGGGCAAGGATGGGGGTGGACTTACAAGCCGTGGCGGAACGGATGGCGCTGATCGCTTCGTTTACGCCGGGAACATTGGTGAAATCGGCGATGAGCCCGTCAAAGTGCCGGCGGAGGAGGGCGGCGATGGCGTAATCGGGCTCTGATTCCACTTCGGACGCAACTCCCCATTGCTGCAAAGGGGATAGCAAGCGAGAGGCGGAACGGGGATCGCGGGTGAGGAGCAGGGCGTTGAGCTGGCTCACAGACCTCAATTTACTTCAGTTTACGGGCGGAAGAAGATGACGGAGGTGAAATCGCGGGTGAGGAAGGTGGCCGAAGCGAGTGCGAGCCGGGTTCGTAAAGGCATGGAAAAAGGCCAGCAGGGAGGATGTCCGAAAGGACAATGCCAGGGACAGGGGACCTGCGCCTGTGGTTACTTGCGATTCCGGACGGCTGGACTAGGATGCAGATGGGCCAGTTTCCAGCTTCCAGTTTCAAGTTTCCCCCCGGAACTTTTCAATGCTTGCTGGAGACGCGAAACTGGGGACTTGAAAACCAGATGAAGGTCTTAGTCATCGCGTCGTCGCGACGGATCCGGCGGCAACTGTTCGAGCAAGCTCAAGCTGAGGGGCACGAGGTTACTGCGCTGGAGAAGAAACCGCGGCGGTCATGGTTTCACCGGCCGCGGCATCGTGTGATCCAGGGAGATGTGTTAGATGAGAGATCACTGGCTCCGGCAGTAGCTGGCCAGGATGCAGTGCTCTGCTGGCTTACACAGCCGGCTACACGGAAGTCAACCACCTACCTTTGGGAAGGCACAGCCAACCTGATCCGAATGATGGAGAAGCAGGGAGTGCGGCGCCTGATTTGCATTTCAGCCTGCGGGGCGGGAGACAGTCGCGGCCATTGCGGATTCTTCTATGACAAAATCATCCAGCCGCTCTTTCTCAAGCGGGTTTTCGAGGACCGGGACAGGCAGGAAGAGCTGATACGCGGCACGCAACTGGACTGGGTGATCGTGCGTCCGGCGCGGCTGACCAAGGGGCAAGCTCGCGGCGAGTACATGGTGCTCACCGATTTGCGCAACTTCAAGGCTCGAAGAATCGCGGTGGTGGATGCCATACAATTTGCCCTCAAACAGCTAAGCAGCAACTTCTATCTGTTCCAGGCTCCCCTGGTCACCTATTGAGTACCTCAGGAAATACCTCCGTGGTGCTGCCCGTTTGCGGTTAGGCCATTTAGAATGCGACTGTAGAGAGGCGGAATGAAGACCTTATTGCTCTTGGCGTTGATGTTGGCAGGGACGGCGGCCTGGGCCCAGACACCCTACGATCTTTCCGACGGCAGGGATCTGCAGGCCTTGTGCCAGGCGAGCACCAAGGATGCCAGCCTGAACGCGCTGGCCCATACATTTTGCCTGGGATATATCCGTGGCGTGGCGGAGCAGGCCGGAATGATCAAGAGCCCCAATTCCTGTGTGCCGCGCGGCGTGTCCGACGAGGACATGAAGAAGCTGGTGGGACGATTCCTGCAGGACAACCCAAAATACCTTAGGCAAAAGGCGACGGCGGTGATTGCCGCGGCTATGCAGGCAGCGTTTCACTGCAAATGAGTGGCGGGCATACATGTGTGCCCCCACATTCACTACCCATTCGGGGTTCGCTTTCCCCGTCCCCATAAAACCAAAGCTCTTGCGTCCCTGATCATCAGGGATGCGGGTTAGAGACCGGCTTGAGCTG
>DASYWT010000205.1:0-22694 GCA_035935775.1 Terriglobales bacterium | reverse complement strand
TGGTCAGCAGCCACGACCGGAACCCGTATTCCGCGTTCAGGTAATTTTCGCGTTCTGCCGTGATTGTGCTTGCGCTGGCCATGTCACTTCACCTTTGGTTGAGCTGACGTGCTGGGCACCGGTGGGCGGTTGCTCACCGGTCCGGCCTGCTGCGAGCCTTGCAGCGACTTGATGTAAGCAATCAGGCTGAGCAGCTGCTCTTCGTTCACCACCCCCTGGAAGCTGGGCATGATGTTTTTAAATCCCGCCACAATCTTCGCCCCTGGATTGAGGATGGACTCGCGAACATAGTTCTCGTCCGCCGTTACCGTGCGCCCGTCGTCCAGCAGCACCGGCTTGTCGAACACCCCCACCAGGTTGGGGCCCCGGCCCTGCGTGTCCGAACGGTGGCAGCTGCCGCATCCCAGTTGCTGGAACAGCTTCTGTCCCGTTGAAGCCAGCGATCCTTCCCCGCCTCCGCCCGAGAGCCACGCTTCGTAGTCCGCCGGATTCATCACGATGATGCTGCCGATCATCCCCGAATGTTGCGTCCCGCAGTATTCCGCGCAGAACAGGTGATAGGTTCCCGGCCGGATGGCGTGAAACCACAGCGTGGTGTAGCGCCCTGGCAGCACGTCCTGCTTCAGCCGGAACGCGGGCACGAAGAAGCTGTGGATCACATCCTGCGAGGTCATGATCAGCTTCACGTCCCGGTCCACTGGCACGTGCAGCTCGTTGATCTCCCGCTGCCCATCCATGTGCTGCAGCTTCCACATCCACTGCTTCGCCACCACGTAAATTTCCATCGAATCGGGTGGCGCCGTTCGCTCGTGGAAATACAGCACCGCGCCCCACACAAAGAAGATCAGGAAGATGCCGAACGGCACCAGCGACCACGTTGTCTCCAGCGCCACCGAACCCAGAATCGGAGTGGATTTATCCACCAGGTCGTGCCGGTAGCGCAGCGCAAACAGCGTGATCAGAATGAAAATCATGATGGTGACTGTGCCCGTCACCAGCAGCAGAAAAATAAAGAGTGCGTCCAGATTGCTTGCCGAGGTTGCCGCGCGCACCGGCCATATTGGAAAATTCGGGAACATAGCTTACCGGGCCCGTCCTTGAACGCGATATTTTGGCTCCGTCCGGAACATCACCACCAGAAACGCCCCCACCATCGCCAGCCACACCGCGCCGGAAATGCGCAAAACCCGGCTGATGATGGCGCTGTACTTGCCGGTTTGTGGGTTGTAGCGGTAGCAGTACAGCAGCGCTTCGTCTACCAGCGTGCCGATCTGCCCGTTGGAGGCCTCCACCAGCCCCAGCCGCAAATCGCGCGGGGCGTAGTCAATCCCGTAGTAGTACTGCGAAATCTTCCCCTCCGGCGTCAGCGTCATGATGGCCGTGGGATGCGCAAACTGGTCGTTTTGCGCGTTGTATTGATACTGAAACCCCGCGGCTTGCGTCAGGGCCGCGATGGCGGCCGCGCTCCCGGTTAAGAAATGCCATCCCTCTGCCGCTTGCGGCCGCTTGTAGGCGGCCAGTACCCTCTTCTTCTTTGCCGCCGCCATCTCCGGTGTTTCGTGCGCGTCGAAGCTTACCGTCAGCACGGTAAAATCCCGCCCCGCTGAGTAACCGATCGCCCGCAGCGCTCCGGTCAGCCCCTGCAACACCTGGCCGCATAACATGGGGCAATGGAAATACACAAAATTCAGAATCACCGGACCTTTTCCGAAATATTCGCCCAGTTTCACCTGCTTCCCGGTTTCATCGCGGAATTCCAGGTCGGGGGGAATCTGCTGGTTCAGCCGCTGCTGGATCCCCACGTGTTGCAGTTGTGGTGGGCGCGCGCTGGCCGGCGGCGACAGCGGATCCAGCGTCTGCCCCCAGGCGCAGGCGCCGAGCGCCGCTGCCACCGCCAGCGCCCAGGCCGCCATCCTGCCCCTCAATTTCGTCTTCTTCCTCACTCTGCTTGCCTCTCTGCCGCCCTCTTCTTTCTACTTCCCGCCGGCGGGCTTCGATTGCCCTTGCCCCTCCGCCGGCGCCGCTGCCGGTGGTTGCGCTTGCCGCACCGGCAGGCCACGCGCCGCGATGATGTCAATCGCTTGCTCGATGGGGATATGCGCCACCCCCGCCTGCTGGTCCACCCAGCCGTAGCTGTTCAGAATCTGTTCTTCCTGAGTCCGAAACTTGTTCAGGTCCGCCACTGGATTGGGCTGTAGCTGCGGCTGCGGAAATCGCCGGATCTCCTGCTCCGTGTTCGCGTTGTCGTGCACCGTCTGCAAAGGCACGGCAGTCCGCTCCTTTCGCTCGTGAAATCCACTCAGGTAACCGTAGAATCCCCACACGATGAAGTAGATGACAATGGACACGATCACCAGCCCTACCAGGAACAGCAGCACTCCCTGCGGGCTCAGGTCCCGTCGCTCGTAGCGGGTGTCCGGGTTCTCGATCTCGTGTTCCGCTTTGTTGTGCTCGTCAGTCAATGTCCGGCCCCAATATCGCCCGCGCCCGCGGGTCGTGCAGCGGCACCAGCGGCCGCGACCTCAGGTTGCGGTAGAACAGCCACATCCAGAACCCGCCAATGGCAATGGGAATCACGAAGTCCAGCCAGCTGATGTGGAAGGCGTCCCGGTTGAACGCCGGTTCGATGTTCCAGAACAGGTCCACCCAGCGCATCACCAGCATCCATACCGCCAGCCACACCAGGCTGTGGGGGTTCCTCTTCAGATTCTTCGAGAGCAGCAGCACGAACGGCACCGCGAAATAACACAGCAGCAGCCCAAAGCCCACGTATCGCCACCCGTGATGCAACCGCGCCAGGTACCAGCTGATCTCGTCCGGTTCGTTCCCCGCCCAATCAATCAGCCACTGCGAGAACGCAAACCAGCCCCACAGCAGGATGAAGGTCAGCATCAGGTTGCCGTAGTCGTTCAGGTTGCTGGGCTTCAGCACCCGCCGCATGGGCTCGTACTTGGCCATTACGATCGCCATCACCGTCGCCAGGCACAGCCCCGCCAGTCCCTGTCCTGCCACGAAAATCATCCCGTAGATGGTTGACACCCAGTGCGGCTGCAGCGACATCACCCAGTCCACCGAGGCGAACGTCATGGTGAAGAAATACACCACCAGTCCCGGACCGCTCAGCGCCCGGTAGCGCGAACCGAAGTCCCGGTCCGGCGGCTGGTCCTGCAATCCCGACCAGCGCGCCAGAAAATAGGTCGCCACTCCCCAGCCCACGAAATAAATCACCGCCCGCATCACGAAATAGGGGGGCGAGAGATACATCTGCGCCTGGTGCTGCAGGCCTTCTGCCGCCACCCGCGCCGGGTCGGTCCAGAAGTACAGGCTCCGCATCCCGATCACGATGGGCACGAACAGCGCCACCATCAGCCATAGCGTCCGGCTCCCCGCCTCGAAGAAGCGCCGCAGCACCATCCCCCAGCTTCCCCCGGTCAGGAACTGGGTCATCAGCAGCGCCAGGCAGCCCAGGGTCATCTCCAGCCACCACACGTAGCCCAGCAGGTAGGAGCGCATGGCCTGCGCCGGTGTGAAGAATGCCCCCAGAATGCTGGCTATCCCGAAGATGATCCCCACCCACAGCGATCGCCGCTGGATGGTCGCTGCCGCCGCCGGCGCGGCGAAATTCACTTCCGTGCGCGGTGCCGTGCTCACGGCTGCACCCCCGGCGTCGCCTGCCCGCTCGGCGTCGTAGCTCCCGATCCCGGCGTTGCCGGCACCGGCGGCGGCTGCGACAGCATCCGGTCTCTCTCCCCCGGCGGCACGATGCTCAGCGGCGCCTGCTGGCTCAATTGCAGCGCCCGGATGTAGGCGATAATGGCCCAGCGGTCTTGCGCCGGAATTTGCTCCGCATAATCGGGCATGGCTCCAAATCCGTTTGTAATCACGTCGAAAAAGTGCCCTAGCGGCGCATTCCGCAGCCGGTCAATGTGGTACGACGGCGGACGCCGGTACCCGCGCTGCACGATCATTCCGTTCCCGTCTCCCAGCCGCGAGTGGCAGGGCGCGCAATAGATGTTGTACCGTTCCCGTCCCCGCTCCAGCACTTCCTTGGTCGCCGGAAACGGCATCTCGTCCCCCGGATTCCCGTTCACCATCCCGGTGTAGAAGTAGGAGTCCGCCCGCAACTCGCCGCGCGCTATCGTCCCCGGCTCCAGCGGCCGCGACGAGCGCAGGTCCGCGTAAAAATCGCTCATGCGCAGCGGCTTGAACCGCGGCTGGTCGTGCATGTCCAGCCGGCATCCCACCAGCCCCAGGGCCAGCAACAGCCCGGCCGCGGCCTGCAATTTGAGCTGCCCCTTAATAGGGCACCTCCGAAATTCCATGCCCCCCGCTCAGCCCCTCCAGAAAGCGCCGGGTCCCCGCCAGGTCGAAGCGCGGGTCTGAGGCCTCTATGCACAGAAAGAACCGGTCCCGTGTTGCGAATTCAAAACGCGGACAATGAAACAGCGGATGGTACGGCATGGGCAGCCCGTTCAGTCCCAGCATCCCGAACAGCGCCGAAAGCGCCGCGCACAGGATGGTCACCTCAAACGTCACCACCAGGAACGCCGGCCACGAGTTATACGGCTTGCCTCCCGAATTGATGGGATAACTTACCGCGCTCATCCACCACTGCATCAGGTAGCCGCCCGCGCAGCCCAGCAGCCCGCCCACCAGCACCACCAGCGGCATGCGGTCGCGTTCGAACCCGATCGCCTCCGCCAGCCCCTCCACCGGAAACGGGCTATAGCCATCCATCTTGCGATACCCTTCCTCGTGCGCCCGCCGCGCCGCCAGCAGCAGGTCCGTGGGATTGTCGAATTCGGCCAGCAGGCCGTAAACCGGGACCCGGCTCATGATTCGACTTTCACCTCCGCCTCCGGCAACAGCTCCCGCAGCTCAAAAATGGAAATCATCGGCAGCACCCGCAGGAACAGCAGCATGCACATGAAGAAGAACCCGACCGTCCCCAGCAGCGTGAACCAGTCCCAGCGCGTGGGGTAGTACATGCCCCACGACGAAGTCAGAAAGTCGCGGTGCAGGCTGATGACCACAATCACGAAGCGCTCGATCCACATCCCGATCAGCACATCCAGCGAAATCAGGAACAGCCAGCCCGGTTTCCGCCGCATCTTGGGAATCCACAGCAGCTGCGGAATCACCACGTTCATGGTGATCAGCGACAGGAATACCCACCAGTATGGCCCGTGCGCTCTGTCCCAGAACTGGTATAGATCGTACTTGTTGCCTCCCAGCCAGGCCATGAACGGCTCCATGATGTAGCCGTAAGCCACGATCAGCCCCGTGGCCAGCATGATCATCCCCGAATTCTCCAGGTGGCGGATAGTCACAAAGTCTTCCAGCCCGTAGAAGTGCCGGATGGGAATGGCCAGGATCAGCACCATGGCAAAGCCGGAATAGATGGCGCCGGCCACGAAGAAAGGCGGAAAGATGGTGCTGTGCCAGCCCGGCACCACCGCGATGGTGAAGTCAAAACTCACCACCGTGTGCACCGAGAGCACCAGCGGCGTGGCCAGGCCCGCCAGCAGCAGGTATGCCGTGTGATACCGCTTCCAGTGCCGCGCCGAGCCCCTCCAGCCCATGGCCAGGAAGCCGTAAATCGTCCGCGCGTAGCGGTTCACCGCCCGGTCGCGCAGCGTCGCCAGGTCGGGTATCAGACCCTGGTACCAGAACAGCGCCGAAACCGTGAAGTAAGTGGACACCGCGAACACGTCCCACACCAGCGGACTGCGGAACTGGGGCCACACGTTCATTGTGTTCGGATAGGGAAACAGCCAGTACGCCAGCCACGGCCGCCCCAAATGCAGGATAGGAAACATGCCGGCGCAGGCCACCGCGAACAGCGTCATCGCCTCCGCAAAGCGGTTGATGGAGTTGCGCCAGGATTGCCGCAACAGCAGCAGGATGGCGGAAATTAGCGTCCCCGCGTGCCCGATTCCCACCCACCACACAAAACTGACGATGGCGAAGCCCCACCCTATCGGGATGTTGACCCCCCAGATGCCCACACCCTGGTAGAACAGGTAGGACACCGCGAACAGCAGGATGAATGCCCACAGGCTGGCAAATCCCACCCCCATGAGCCAGCCCAGCGACACCGGCCGCGTCAGCACGATGGAGCTGATCTTGTCCGTGATGGTGGCAAATGTGTACCCCGGCGCCATCACCGGCGGCCGCCCGTGCCTTACGCTGATCTCCTCAACTCGATCTTTCTGCTCCATGCCTTAGTTCTGCTCCGCCGGTGCGGGCAGCTCCGGGTTGGGGTTGTTGATGGCCGCCAGGTAGGTGGTCCGCGGCCGTGTGTTCAGATCGGCCAGAAGCCCGTAGTTCCGCGCTGTGCTCTTCAGCTTGCTCACCCGGTTTTCTGCGTTGTTGAGGTCCCCGAATACGATGGCGTCCGCAGGGCACGCCTGCTGGCACGCTGTCAGCAGGTCCGCTTCTCGCACTTTGCGGTCTTCGCGCTCTGAGTCAATGCGTGCCTGCGTGATCCGTTGCACGCAGTACGTGCACTTCTCCATCACTCCCCGGCTGCGCACGCTGACCTCGGGATTCCTCATCATCTTGAACTGCGGCGTGTTCCAGTCCTGCCACAGCATGAAGTTAAAACGCCGCACCTTGTAGGGACAGTTATTGGAGCAATACCTCGTCCCCACGCAGCGGTTGTAAACCATGTCGTTCAGGCCCTCGCTGCTGTGCACCGTTGCTCCCACCGGGCACACGTACTCGCAGGGCGCGTTCTCGCACTGCATGCACGGCACCGGCTGGAAGTACGCCTTGGGATTGTCTCTGTCTCCTTCGTAATACGTGTCCACACGTATCCAGTGCATGTGCCGGCCCTTGTTCACCTGGTCCTTGCCGACTACCGCGATATTGTTCTCCGACTGGCACGCCAGGATGCACGCGTTGCACCCCACGCACGCGCTCAGGTCAATGGACATTCCCCAGGCGTAGCTCTTGTACTCGTAGTTGTAATAAAGCGTTTCGTCCTTCGCCGGCGTCTCGTGGTGCCGCAGGATGATTCCTGGGTCCTTCCCATACTCCGAAGCGGTCGCCGAAATCACCAGGTCGCGGGTGCCCAATTGCGTGTCCATGCTCTGCTGGCCCTGCGTGCTGGCCAGAAGATAGGTGTCGCCGGTCTTGCGCATCTCGACCGCCGTGCTCCACGGCTCCTTCATGGTGCGGATGCGGTACAGGTCGAAGCCGAAGCCCGTCCCTGTCCGTCCTGCAAACCTCCGCCCATAGCCCAGGAATCCCGTCACCACGTTGGCCGGTTGCCCCGCCTGCACCCACACCGCTGCCTGCTGCGTGCGGTTCCCAATCTTCAACTCCACTACATCGTTAACCTTCAGCCCCATCTGCCGCGCCGTCTCCACCCCCACCAGCAGCCCGTTGTCCCAGGTCAGCTTGTTCACCGGCTTGGGCAGTTCCTGCAGCCAGGCATTGTTGGAGAAGCGGCCGTCGAATACGGAAGGATCGGGACGGAAATTGATTTCAAGCGCCGGCGGGCTGCCCTGCGGCCCCGGGCCAAAATCAATGCTCTTCAGTTGCGCCTGCCGCGGCTGAAAGGCCGTCCCGGAAATGAAACCGTCGTGCACTGCCGGCCGCCAGAAACCCTCGAAATCCACTGCCGGCGGCGGCGCTGCCTTGCCTTTGCCCCGGGCTGCCGGAGTGGCCGGCGCCTGCTTCTGCAACTGTCTCTGCCAGTAAGCGCGCACAATGTCGTACGCCTTGGTCTCACCCTGACCGGTGAAGATGGCCAGCACTTCGGTGTCCGTCTTGCCGTTATAGAGCGGCGCAATCAGCGGCTGTACGATCGTCGCCGTCCCGTCGTAGGCCCGCGTGTCGCCCCACGCCTCCAGGTAGTGCGCGGCGTTGATGTGCCATTGGCAGAACTGCGCCGTCTCGTCCTGATACAGCCCGTGGTGCACCCGCAAGGGCACCTTCTCCTTCATGATTAGCCCGAAGCCCAGTTCTGCCGGCGTGTCGTACACTGGGTTCCCGCCCAGGATCACCAGCACTTGCACTTGGCCCGCTTTCATGTCCTCCACCAGTTCGCTGACCGACTGATTCTGGTCCACGGGATTGGCGGCCACCGCCTCGGTGTAGAACACCGTCCGCCCTACGTTCCCCAGCGCCGCGTTCATGGCGTGCGCCAGGGCGTGCATCACCGGCGGCTGGTATTCGCCGGGAATCACTACGCAGTTTCCTTTATGTTGCTGCAGATCCTTCACCAGCGCCGGCAGCCATGTCCCTGCCATCCCTTTGGCTGTTGCTCCCGCCGCATTCACCCCCACGCCCTGGGCCACGGCCCGCGCGAACTGTTCCAACTCCATCTGCCGCAGCGGCAAACGGTGATCGGCTTTCCCTCCCGTCGCCGTGTAGGTCGTCTCCGCTACATACAGGCGGCTCATCGCCCGGCTCGATTCCGGCCTCCGCCGCGATGCCCAGTCGCGTGCGTAGCGCACCGCTCCGGGAAATGTCGGGTACAGAAAATCCGCGTCCAGCGACAAGATCACATCCGCTTCCGCCAGCCGGTACTGCGTTTCCAGCGGCTCTCCGAATGCCATCATCGCGCCCGCCCGGGCGTTGTCCCGGTTCGCCGCTTCATACTGGTGCCATTTCGCTTTCGGAAATACCTGCAGCGCCGTCTTGAGCTGGTCGCCCAGCGTTGGCGAAACCACCGTGCGCGTCAGGAATCGCAGTCCCGCCCCTTGCGCCAGCCGCTGCGCCGCCAGTTGGCTTTGCATCGCCCCCAGAAACGCCGCATAGGACCGTATTTCGCCCTGGTACGCTACCGCCGGCGACCGGTCCGGGTCATACAACTCCAGCACCGAGGCCTGCGAAAATATGTCGCTTCCACCCAGGCTCGCCGGATGGTCGGGATTGCCTTCCACCTTGGTCGGCCGCCCCATGTGGCTTTCCACCAGCAGCGGCCGCGCATGTCCCCCCATCTCCATCGCCGTGGCGAAAAACAGCGGCCGTCCCGGCACCATTTCCTCGGGCTGTTTCACGTAAGGCACAATCGGTTCCAGCGGCTGCTTGGTGCAGCTCGTCAGCCCCGCCAGCGCCAGCGACGCTCCCATCAGTTGCAGGAAGCCCCGCCGCGAAAATCCCTCCAGCCACTCCGACGCTCCCCGGGGAAATTCCCGCTTTACCTGCTCCTGAAACGCCGGGTCGCCCGCCAGTTCCTCCAGGCTGCGCCAGTAGCGCGGCCCGTCCTCGCTCGCCAGCTTCTCCCGGATTTCCTCCAGGTTGTGCTTCTTGCCCGGGCAAACCGCGTGATGCGCTTTTTCTTCCGCTCCCATGTCGTCTCTTCGTCGCCTTCCGCCGTTTTCGCTCAGCGGTGGCACGTGTTGCAGCTCGTAATGTCCTCCACCGTCCGCAGGTGGTAAGCCTTCACCAGTTCCCGCCCCAATGCATCCTGGTCGGTATATTTCTTGCCGTTGAATTCCACCGGCTGGAACTCCTTGGGCTGCTGGTAGCGCATGTTGAACACCTGGTCCCGCGGCCGCAGATATTTCTCCGGCCGCCGATGGCAGTCCAGGCACCACTCCATCTGCAGCGAGGCGTAGTTGTACATCAGCGGCATGCGGTCCACCGGCCCGTGGCAGGTGTCGCACCCCACTCCCTTGTTGATGTGAATGCTGTGATCGAAATACACGAAGTCCGGCAGATCGTTTACCCGCGACCACACCAGCGAGCGCCCCGTCTGGAAACTCTGCCGCACCGGCTCCAGCATGGGTGCGTTGGTCCAGATCTGCGAGTGGCAGTTCATGCAGGTTTTGGTCGGCGGTATGCCCGCGAAGCTGGAAACTTCCACCGAGGTGTGGCAGTAACGGCAGTCAATCCCCAGCCCGCCCACGTGGTGGGCGTGGCTGAACGGCACCGGCTGCGGCCGCGCTACTCCCGCGAAGGTCGTGTACGGCGAGCGCTCCAGTTGCAGCGCCGCCCACAGTCCCACGGCTGTTACTACCAGGGTCCCAAAGATTGTGAAGCGTGAGATTGTATTCGTACTGCGATGGAATATCTGGGCCATCTATCGCGTTCACGGAACGCCAACACTCCCCTGGCGCTCCCGTTCTGCTGCTTGCGGCTGCCGCTTGACGCCATCCGGACGGATGACGTCACTCATAAGCTGTGATTCGGGTCACAAAAACCAGTGATTATAGCATCCGGAGACGCGACGCCCAACCGCTCGCCGCCGGGCGGCGGATTTTTTTGTGCCGCCGTTGAATTTTTCAACTGTGCTGGCGCCGAATTTGCGCCCCTGGGTCCGGGTTAATGTCGTGTTACGATATATCTCCGGCAAGTTCGGGAGTATATCACAGCGCCATCACCAGCACTTTTCGCTCCGTCATCTCTTCCATCGCGTAGCGCAGGCCCTCGCGTCCCAATCCTGAATCCTTGATTCCTCCGTACGGCATGTGGTCCACACGAAACGACGGAATGTCGCCCGCGATCACTCCTCCCGTCTCCAGCCGCTCGTAGGCGCGGAACAGCCGCCCCGCGTCGCGCGTGAAAACCCCCGCCTGCAGCCCGTAAACCGAGTGGTTCACCCGCTCCAGAGCTTCCTCGAAATTTTCGTAAGCTTCCACCGTCACTACCGGAGCGAATATCTCCTGGCAGTTGACGCGCATCTCCGGCTGGGTCTCCGTCATTACTGTCGGTTGCAGCAGTGACCCTGAACGTTGCCCGCCGGTGAGAAGTTTTGCTCCTCCCGCCACCGCCTCTTTCACCCACTCCTCAGCCCGCCGCGCGTCCGCCTCCCGGATCAGCGGTCCCACATCTACCGTTTCGTCCAGCGGATCGCCCACCTTCAGCCTCTTCACCCGCTTCACCAGCAGTTCCTGAAACGGCTCCTTCACGCTGCGCTCCACCAGAATCCTCTGCACTGAAATGCAGCTCTGTCCCGCATAAGAAAATCCGCCCAGCGCGCAGCGCTCCGCCGCCCGCTCCAGGTCGGCGTCGCTGTGAATGATGACTCCGGCGTTGCCCCCCAGCTCCAGCGCTACCTTTTTCTTTCCCGCCCGGCTCTTGATGTGCCAGCCCACCGCCGAACTGCCGGTAAAGCTAATCAGTTTCAGCCGCTCATCTGTCACCAGCAGTTCCGCGTCCGCATTCGCTAGCGGCAGCACGTTGAGCCCTCCCTCCGGCCAGCCCGCCTCCTGCACCACTTCCGCCAGCAGCAGCGCGCTCAGCGGCGTTTGCGGCGCCGGCTTCAGCACCATGGTGCAGCCGCACGCCATGGCCGGCGCCACTTTGTGCGCCACCAGGTTGAGAGGAAAATTGAAAGGCGTGATCGCTCCCACCGCCCCCACCGGGAAGCGCCGCACCATCGCCCAGCGCCCGGCCGCCGCCTCCGTCAGGTCCAGTGGCAGCCACTCGCCGTAGATGCGTGCTGCCTCTTCCGCCGCCACCGTGAAGGTCAGCACCGCCCGCTCCGCCTCCACCCGCGCTGCTTTCAGCGGCTTGCCCGCCTCCTGCGCGATGCTGCGCGCGAACTCTTCCTTCCGTTCTGCCAGCGCGTTTGCTACCGCGCGCAGTACCCGCTGCCGCTCATAGGTCGGCAGTTGCCGCGTCACTTCGAACGCCCGCACCGCCGCTGCCATCGCTTCCTCGGCGTGCGCCCGCGTGCCCTCGTGTACCCGCGCGATCACCCGCTGGTCGTAAGGCGCGCGAATCTCTACTTCCCGGCCTTCCTCTCTCCACCGTCCGTTGATGAGGAAACCGTGTGTGGCCACCGTGCTGATGGTTTGCGTCATGCGCCCTAAACCTTACTTGAAATTAGGAAAGTATGGCACGCCAGTCTACCCGATATCCGCGCCCGAGTCGAAATGTCATCCTGACCGAGGGCGCGGTACATCAATCCGCGCCCGAGTCGAAGGACCTTGTGTTTGCTCGAACAACCCCACCTTCCAATGTCATCCTGAGCGAGGGCGCGGTACACCGATCCGCGCCCGAGTCGAAGGACCTTGCGCTTGCGGGAACAACTCCACCGCCACGTACCTTCCGAATGTGTGTGGAAGCGCCCGGCTTCAGCCGGGCGAAACAAGGATGGGTTTGGAATCGGGCTTCAGCCCCGGTACCTTAGCGCAAACCGGGCACACCTCACCCGCGTGCGCCCGTGCTGGGCGCCTGGCAGGGGGTGCGCGCTAATGAGTGATGTAAGCCGAGAAGTAATACGCCAGCACGCCGCACATGGCCAGGAACGAAATGCCATACCCGGTTAGAATCCACAACTTGCGGCAATGCTCTTTGTTGCTGGCGACGCTGGTTGGAACCACAGTCCCTGTGGCCTGCTGCTGCATACACATCCTCCCGGTTGCTATGTGATCGGTAGTTACCTAATCGGACTCGGCCCTAGGAGCCCCCGGCCCAAAAAACCAATCGGCCGTACATAGAACACGCCCAAAACGAGCGTTATAAATACCCCACTCTGCCGGGAAATGGCAGCAATTATGCGCGAATTTTACTACGAATCTCCCGCCCCAACAGCACAAAAATCGCGAGTTGCGGAAATCCCGTGTTGCCAGAAAATGCCCAAAATCATCCCTAAAAATGGCCTTAAAACCACCCTTTTCGCGCCAAGAAAGGCCAAAATGGACAAAAAAATCCCCGGCCCGCAAGCCGGGGAGAGTCTAAGAGACGGTGCTAACTACTTCTGCGACGTGGACTTCGACTCTTTCTTGGCCTTCTTGGCAGCCTTCTTGTTGGCCTTCTTTTCCTTCTTGGCAGCCTTCTTTTCGGCCTTGGTCATTTTCTGGTTGCTAGCGGGAGCAGCGGCGGAACCAGCTTCCTGGGCCACAGCCACGCCGAGCAGCATCGATGCAGCGAACAGCAATGTGAGCAGCTTCTTCATTTTCCTAAACTCTCCTTAGAGATTTACGGGCTAATTCAGGACGCACGACTTGCTTGGGACCGCTATGCAGGTGATTGTCCTCAGACGATATAAACCTCAGCGTCCAACAAAAGTTGCTGACAGGGCACAAAATTATTGCTTTCCCAGGACGGGAGTCCCGAAATGGGAGGGCTCCACCGGTCCCCCCAGAAAATAATGATAAGTACATGCTTAACAGTGAGTTAGCGGGACTATAATTTTGCTATCCAGTTGTGACCGCGGACACATCCGCTCTGCTGCAGCAACTCCTAGACTGGGGGCCATTATGGATACCACGGCGATCAAGCCAGCCAAGCCGAAGCCGGCGCGCGACCGTTCCCAGGACATTTTGCGGGCCGAAGGGCATCCCCTGGATGCGATTTTCAAACCCCAGAGCGTGGCGGTAGTGGGCGCCACCGAGCGCCAGGGCAGTGTGGGGCGAACGATCCTGTGGAACCTGCTGAGCACGCCTTTTGGCGGCACGGTTTACCCCATTAATCCCAATCGCGGCAGCGTGCTTGGCATTCGGGCCTACAAGTCGCTGGCCGCTGTGCCGGAGCGGGTGGAACTGGCGGTAATTGTGACCCCGGCAGAGACGGTCCCGGGGGTGATCGCCGAGTGCCTGGAGGCGGGGGTAAAAGCCGCCATCGTGATTTCCGCCGGTTTCAAGGAGCACGGCGAGCGCGGCAAGGACCTGGAGCAGCAGATCCGGGAAAGGATAGAGGGCACGCCGCTGCGCATCATTGGCCCCAACTGCCTGGGGGTAATGAACCCACTGAGCGGGCTAAACGCCACCTTCGCGCAATCCATGGCACGGCCGGGAAACGTGGCCTTCATCAGCCAGAGCGGAGCGCTGTGCACGGCGGTGCTGGACTGGAGCCAGAAGGAGATGGTGGGCTACAGCGCCTTTGTCTCCATCGGCTCCATGCTGGATGTGGACTGGGGCGACCTGATTGACTACCTGGGAAATGATCCGCGCACGCACTCCATCGTGATGTACATGGAGTCGGTGGGCAACGCGCGCAGCTTTTTGTCGGCGGCGCGCGAGGTATCGCTGACCAAGCCCGTCATCGTGATCAAGGCGGGGCGAACGGAAGCGGCAGCGGTGGCGGCGGCTTCGCACACGGGAGCGCTGACCGGCAGCGACGAGGTATTGGAAGCAGCCTTCCGGCGCTCGGGCGTGCTGCGCGTTACCTCCATTTCCGATCTGTTCTATTTAGCGGACGTGCTCTCCAAGCAGCCGCGGCCGCAAGGGCCGCGCCTGGCCATCCTGACCAACGCGGGCGGTCCAGGCGTGCTGGCCACCGACGCGCTCATCGGCCTGGGCGGCCAGCTCGCGCCGCTTTCGCCGGAAACCATGAAGGCCTTCGACGAGCTGCTGCCGCCGCACTGGAGCCACAACAATCCCGTGGACATCCTGGGCGACGCCGAACCGCAGCGTTACGCCAAGGCGCTGGAAATTGCGGCGAAGGACCCCAACATTGACGGCCTGCTGACAATCCTGACGCCGCAGGCCATGACCGATCCCACGCAAACGGCGGAGCAGCTCAAGCCCTACGCCAAAACAACCGGCAAGCCGGTGCTGGCCAGCTGGATGGGCGGAGCGGAGGTGGCGGCGGGCCAGGACATCCTGAACCGCGCCGGCATCCCCACGTTTCCTTTTCCGGACACGGCGGCCAAAGTCTTCTACTACATGTGGCGCTACAGCTACAACCTGCGCGGCCTCTATGAGACGCCGGCCTTGCCCGCCGATGGCGAAGTGGCGGACGGCAAGCGCGCGGGGAGGATCATCGAGCGGGCCCGCCTGGCAGGGCGCGCGCTGCTGACGGAGCTGGAGTCGAAGCAGGTGCTGGCCGCCTACGGAATTCCCTGCGTGCCCACCGTGCTGGCCATCAGCGAAAAAGAAGCCGTGGAGCGGGCGGAGGAAATCGGCTACCCCGTGGTGCTCAAGCTGCACTCGGAAACAATCACCCACAAAACCGACGTGGGCGGCGTGCAGCTCAACCTGCGCGACGCCGATGCGGTGCACAAAGCCTTCCGCGCCATCGAAGCGGGCGTGCGCGAGAAAAAAGGCGAAGGCCACTTCCTGGGCGTGAGCGTGCAGCCCATGGTGAAGCATGAAGGTTACGAACTCATCCTGGGCAGCAGCATTGATCCGCAGTTCGGCCCGGTACTGCTGTTCGGAAGCGGCGGGCAGCTGGTGGAGGTGTTCAAGGACCGGGCGCTGGCATTGCCACCTCTGAACACCACGCTGGCGCGGCGCACCATGGAGCAGACCAAAATCTTCCGCGCCCTGCAGGGGGTGCGAGGACGGGCGGCGGTGGACCTGGGCGCGCTGGAGGAACTGCTGGTGCGCTTCAGCGAGCTGGTGGTGGAGCAGCCCTGGATCAAGGAGATTGACATCAACCCGCTGCTGGCCTCCCCGGAGCGGCTGCTGGCGCTGGACGCGCGCGTGGTGCTGCACGGGCCGGAAGTGAAGGAAGAAGACTTGCCGCGGCCGGCCATCCGGCCTTATCCGGCACGCTACGTGGCGCCGTGGCGATTAAAGAACGGCAGCGAGGTGGTGATCCGGCCGGTGCGCCCGGAAGATGAGCCGGCGCTGGTGCGCTTCCACGCCGCGCTTTCCGAGCGCAGCGTCTACCTGCGCTACTTCCAGCCCATGAAGCTGAGCACGCGCACGGCGCACGAGCGGCTGACGCGCATCTGCTTCCTCGACTATGACCGGGAGATGGCGCTGGTGGCCGAGCACCGCGCCCCGGGCAGCGGGGAGCAGGAAATTATTGCGGTGGCGCGCCTGAGCAAGCTGCACGGGGTGAACGAGGCGGAGGCCGCCATTGTGGTGAGCGACGACTACCAGCACCAGGGCCTGGGCACGGAACTCTACCGGCGGCTGGCGCAGATTGCGCGCGACGAGAAGATTGCGCGCATTGTTTCCACCATGCTGGGCGAGAACCGCGAGATGCGCGCCATCTGCCAGAAGCTGGGCTTCCGCATCCACGCCGACATGGAAGAGCAGACGGTGAAGGCCGAGCTGGCGGTGGGGTAGGAGCGGGCGTTGCCCCATGCGCCCTGTCACGCTGAGCGAGGACGAATTCCCCGGGGACGCCTGTCATGTTGAGCGAGGGCGAATGCCCGAGTCGAAACACCCCAGCACCGTCGGAAGCGGCCGAGCTGTTGAAGGGAATTCTTACCGATCAGTTATAGCTTCGCCGGCAAACACCATCTGCTGTCCCGTGTGTTCCGCGAAGTCCTGCCAGCGCGGATTGAGCGACTCGATCAGCGCGATCTTCTTTGACCGCCGCCAGCCCTTCAGCTGCTTCTCGCGGCTGATGGCTTTCAAAATGTTATCGAAGCTCTCGTAGTACACCAGGCGGTGGCAGTGATACTTGCCGGCAAATCCCTCGATTTCGCCGCTCTTGTGCTCCAGCATGCGGCGGGTGAGGCTATCGGTGACTCCGATGTATAAAGTGGCGGAGTTGCTGCTCACGATGTAGACCCAGTACCGGTGCTCCTTCATGAGAACGCCTCTGAACAGCATCGTAACGCCGGCAGCGCAGGGGTGGTTCGACTCGGGCATTCGCCCTCGCTCACCATGACACCAAAATGGGAATGGGGGCTGCTCACGATGTAGACCCAGTACCGGTGCTCCTTCATAAGAACACCTCTGAACAGCATCGTAATGCCCGCAGCGCAGGGGTGGAGGTCCTTCGCTGCGCTCAGGATTTCGGCGGCGGGCTCGGACGCCCGCCAGGCGCCTCAAGTTCGACTCGGGCATGCGCCCTCGCTCACCATGACACCAAAATGGGAATGGGGAGTATGCTCGCGTCATCTGCCAGAAGCTGGGCTTCCGCATCCACGCCGATATGGAAGAGCAGACAGTGAAGGCGGAGTTGGCGGTGGGGTAGGAGCGGGCGTTGGCAACTAAATTGAGTTGGGTGTGAAGTATGTGGGGACACAGCGCTTGGCCCGCCCCGTGCCATAAATCTCACCTCCCCCAACCTCAGTCATGTTGAGCGAGGGCGAATGCCCGAGTCGAAACACCCCTGGCTGTCGGAACCGCCGAGCAGTGCCATCGGGGCTGAAGGTAGGTTCAAACAGAGAACTCCTTGGAGCAGTGGTGGCGGAACAAGCTGGGTCGGGGTCCTTCGTCGCGCTCACCGCGCAAGCGTGGCTTGCGCTTCCTCAGGATGACAGAATTAGAAGCAGAAGCTGGTAGATGGTAGTTGGTGGTTGGCGGAGCTGCGGCCGCACTCGGAGAACTCCCTGAAGCGGCAGATGAGGGTTCTGAGAACACGAGGGTCCTTCGACTCCGTGGTCCGATTCGCCATGCGAATCGGGCCACTTCGCTCAGGATGACGGGAGTTCAGCGGTGGTGCAGCGCGCCGGAAATCCGTGCCTTTTCAAAGCGCGGCGCGGCGTCTCGCGGGCGAGGGCGCCCGCGCCACAAGGAAATGCATAGGTCCTTCGTCGCGCTCACCGCGCAAGCGCGGCTCGCGCTTCCTCAGGATGACAGAATTAAGCGGCGGCGCGGCACGAATGGAAGCCATGCCCGGATACAACCTACCGCTGAAGCCGCGCCCTTGCAAACCCCGGCAGGAGAGCTCGCGGGCGAGGGCGCCCGCGACACAACAAGATTTTTTCGCCCCGCTGCCCGAAATACCTCTTCCATTTGCTAGCATCGAAATAGAGCACCAAATTCCAACCAAGCTACCTCCGGTCGCGGCGGCAAGTTCCTGATTCGCAAGATTTCCCAGCCAAATTGTTTTGTTTGAAGATTTTCTTTGGACTCCGTCCGGTTAAATCGCTGAATCCAGAGATTCGCCGCCGCCGGCTGGGGGATAAAAGGGGGTAGAAATGTCACGTTCGCCAGGGCCACGCTGCAAGCACGTCAAGGTCAACGGGACGCGCTGCGAATGTCCGGCGCTGCGGGAGCAAGCCTATTGCTACTTCCACTACCGGGCACGGCAGCGCGAAGTGCCGCGCCCACAGGTCCGGCTAAACGCAACGGCGCGAGGGCCAGCCGCCGCCGAGGACCAACCGTTGACGGCCGAGGGGCTGGCCCCGCTGTCGCCTCCGCCGGACCTTTTTCTGCTGGAAGACGCGAATGCCATCCAGTGCGCGGTGGAATGGGTGTTGCGCCGCATCCTGGACGGCTCGCTGGAGCACCGGCGGGCCGCGCTTCTCCTGCACGGGCTGCAGATCGCGTCTGCGAACGTCAAGCTGACCAATTTCCGCCCCATGCCGAGCGCCCTGATCAAGGCGGCTCCGGCGGAGCGGCGGGAGGAAGGCGGCCAAAGGAGGGTTGAGCCAGGTGGAGGAAGAGACAGCCGTGGAATGACAGAATTCAAGCAGCGGCGCTGCGTTTCGCGGGCGAGGGCGCCCGCGCCACAAAAAAATACACAGGTCCTTCGTCGCGCTCACCGCGCAAGCGCGGCTCGCGCTTCCTCAGGATGACAGAATTAGAAGCAGAGGCTGGTAGGTGGTAGCGGCTGGTTGGTAGGTGGTAGGTGGTAGGTGGTAGTTGGTAGTTGGCGGAGCTGCGGCCGCACTGGGAGAACTCTGTGAAGCGGCAGATGAGGGTTATGAAAACACGGGGTCCTTCGACTGCGTGGCCCGATTCGCCAGCGAATCGGGCCACTTCGCTCAGGATGACAGGAGTTAAGCGAATGACAGGAGTTAAGTGGATGACAGGAGTTAAGTGGATGACAGGGGTTAAGTGGATGACAGGAGTTAGCTGGGTCGCCAGCGAGCCGGCCGGCTGCGCTCGGGATGGCGGGTAGATCAGTGGTCGTGCGGCTGAAGCCGCTGCGCCTTGCGGGCGGGGGCGCCCGCACCACAACGGCCGGGGCGCGGCATGTTAAAATTGCCACTCCTGGCGCAATTTTCCCGGCAGCAGGATTTCCGCGACGACAAAAAGGACCGCCTGAGTGGCACAGGATCCGACCTCCAACACGGTGACCTACGCCGACGCAGGCGTGGACATTGACCGCGCCAACCGCACCAAGCAGCGCATCAAGTATCTGGCCCACAAGACTTTCTCGCGCAGCGTGCTGAGCGACATCGGAAGCTTCGGGGGGCTGTTTGCGCTCAGCCCCAAGTACCAGGAGCCGGTGCTGGTGTCGAGCGTGGACGGGGTGGGCACCAAGCTGAAGGTGGCCTTTGAGATGAACCTGCACCACACGGTGGGCGCCGACCTGGTGAACCACTGCGTGAACGATATCGCCGTGCAGGGGGCGGCGCCGCTCTTCTTTATGGACTACCTGGCCACGGGCAAGCTGCAGCCGGAGGTGGCGGAGAAGGTGGTGACGGGGATCGCGGAGGCGTGCAAAGCCAACGGCTGCGCCCTGATCGGGGGGGAGACGGCGGAGATGCCCGGCTTCTATCCCGAAGGCGAGTACGACCTGGCGGGATTCATTGTGGGGATTGCCGACCGGGAGCGGATTCTGACCGGGAAAAACGTGCAGCCGGGAGACGTGCTGCTGGGGCTGGCTTCCAACGGGCTGCACACCAACGGCTATTCACTGGCCCGCAAGCTGCTGTTTGAGGTGGCGCGCTACACGCCGGAAACCTATGTCAGCGAAATGAAGAATAAGGTGGGCAACGAGCTGATGCGCACCCACAAGAGCTACTGGCCGGTGGCGAAGAAGCTGCTGGACGGCGGGCTGCTCTCGGCCATGGCGCACATTACCGGGGGCGGGATCACGGAGAACCTGCCGCGGGTGCTGCCACGGGGCACGGCGGCGGTGGTGGAAGTGAATTCCTGGCCGGTGCCGCCGGTGTTTGAGCACCTGCAGAAGCTGGGCAACATTCCCCAGGCGGAGATGTTCCGCACCTTTAATATGGGCGTGGGCATGGTGCTGGTGCTGCCGGCCAGCCACTTCAAGAAGGTGCAGACGGTGCTGGAGCGGGTGGGGGAGAAGGCATATACGATCGGGAGGATTGTGAAGGGGGACAGGAAGGTGCAATACGCGTAAATTGCGAATGAAGATTGAAGAATGATGAATGTAATCCCATCGTGAGCCGAGAACTTGACTTTGCCACCCAGTAGCATCATTTGTCATTCAACATTCATCATTCATCGTTCCCCTCTGTGACTCTGTGGTGAATAATTGATTTGATGAAGAACCTGGGAGTTCTCCTATCGGGGCGAGGGTCGAACTTTGCGGCGATCGCCGATGCGGTGGCGGCCGGGCGGATTCGGGCCACTATCGCGGTGGTGATTTCCAACCGGGCAGAGGCGCCGGGGATTGAGTCGGCGCGGCGGCGCGGGCTGGATGCGCGGGTGATTCCCTCCAAAGGCAAGCAGCGCGAGGATCACGACGCCGAAGTAGCGGCCGCGCTGCAGGAAAAGAAAGTTGACCTGGTGTGCCTGGCCGGGTATATGCGCTTGCTTTCGCCCCGGTTCGTGCGCCAGTTTCCCAACCGCATACTCAACATTCATCCCTCGTTGCTGCCCGCGTTTCCCGGGCTGGAGGCGCAGAAGCAGGCGCTGGAGTACGGGGCCAAAGTGAGCGGCTGCACGGTGCACTTTGTGGATGAGCAACTCGACCACGGGGCCATCATCCTGCAGAAAGCGGTGCCGGTGCTGGACGATGACACCGAGCACACCCTGGCGGCGCGCATTCTGGAACAGGAACACGTAGCCTACACCGAAGCCATCAACGTGGTGCTGGGAGGAAGCTACGAACTGGCGGGCCGGAGGCTGGTAAGGCGAGCAACCGCAAAAGCTTAACGCAGAGCGGGCTGAGAGAACCTCAACGCAGAGAGCCGCAGAGCAATTCTGATTGGATTTTTGATTGTCCTAATTCCTCAGCGAATTTTGCGGAAACTTTTGCGCCCTCGGCGTTAGGCTTTTTCTGTTATGGATGAGATCGCTTACCGGCGGGGACTGGAGCTGTTCAACAAGGGCGAGTTCTTCGATGCCCATGAGGTGCTGGAAGACGTGTGGCGGGCGGCGCCGGCGGCGGAAAAGAAATTTCTGCAGGGGCTGATCCAGGTGGCGGTGGGACTGCATCACTATTCGCGCGGCAACCGGGTGGGAGCGCGTTCCCTGCTGGCTCGGGCGCATCGCAACCTCAGCGGATATCCGGCCGGCCACGGCGGGATTGACCTGGCGGGATTGCGCAGAGAAGTGGAGCGATGGGCAGGAGCGCTGGAGGATGGGGATTCTGTTCCGAAGCTGCCTCGCATTGAGCACCAACCGGGCTGAAGCTTTGGGCCAGATGTCGAGCGGCTGAAGCGGCGCGCTGTGAAAGCCGGTGTCGTCCCTGCGGGACTCGATTCCTTTTTTGCTCTCCCTTACCCAGGACTCCCGTCCTGGGCTTTACTATGACGCCCCTGCGGGGCTGGCGTGGGCCTGAAATAGCAGCGTAGCGGAACCAGGAGCAAGAAGCAGGGGTCTTCGCTCAGGGCGGGTCCTTCGCTGTGCTCAGGATGACTCGGGAGAGCGGCCGGCGGTGTACGCGAGATCCAGTGTTGGTTAGGGCTGAAGCTCTTAAAGCAGGTCCTTCGCTGCGCTCAGGATGACAATCGGGAGAGTGGTCGGCGGTCTTTCGCTGCGCTCAGGATGGCAATGGGGGGGCTGATGGCTCGCACACAAAAGCAGGTCCTTCGCTGCGCTCAGGATGACAAGCGAGGATTGGTCAGCGGTCCTTTCGCTGCGCTCAGGATGACAATCGGGAGAGTGGCTCCGCCGCCGCGGGGATAGCCACCACAAAAGCAGGTCCTTCGCTGCGCTCAGGATGACAATGGTGGCAGATGGCTCGCACACAAAGCCGCTCGGGATGACGCCCTGCTGAGCTCAGTTGCGGCTGAAGTGGACGCGCGCCAAGCGAAAAACCATGTCGGTGTCTTTGCCATCGCGGCGCCAGGTCCAGCGTTCGGTGATGTGGTCGCTATCCTGAAATTCAATCACCAGCTTGCGTTCGTGGCCGACGGCGAGGCTGGGCAGGTTCGCCGCCCCTTCGAAGGAAAACACCAGTTCCTGGATGGGGGTGGAGGCAGGAATGGCGCGCATGCGTGGCTGATTGTTGGTGGCACAGTAGTGGACGAGCAGGATGGAGTTGGCGTTCACGCTGTAGAGGGAAACCATTTCGTCGCCGCCTAGGCTCACCGTCTCTATTACCGCCGTATTCGAAGCGATGGGTGAAATGTAACTTTTCACCGGCTCGCCCTGCTGCGTCCTGCCTTCCCAATTACCCTCCAAGCTCTGCAATTTGCGGAACGCGTCCGTGGCGAAGTTACCGCTGGAAGCGGACAAGGAAGGCACCAAAATGGCCACGGCCAGCAACACCAAAACGAAGCTGCGCTGCGACATCTCATGTCGCATGGCTACACCCCCCCGAGGGGCAAAACCTACACAAAATTGAGGCGCCCGGCAATATCCACTTCTGCGGTTTTTGCCAAGACCACCTGAGAGAAAGGTTTCGAGGTTTCAAGGAATACGTGGCCAAAAAGCAGGTCCTTCGCTGCGCTCAGGATGACAATCGAAAGAGTGGTCGTTGATGCTTCGCTCAGGATAGTGATCGGGAGGGTGGTCGGCGGTCCTTCGCTGCGCTCAGGATGACAATCGGCAGAGTGGTCGGCGGTGCACGCGAGATCCTTCGCGGCTGAAGCCGCTCGGGATGACGCCCTCCTGGGGAGGGCGTACGCAGGCAAATGCGCTGATGGCACAAAGGAATCTTTCCGCCACGGGTGATAGCCACCACAAAAGCAGGTCCTTCGCTGCGCTCAGGATGACAATCGGAAGAGTGGTCGGTGATCCTTCGCTCAGGATAGTGATCGGGAGGGTGGTCGGCGGTCCATCGCAGCGCTCAGG
>DASYWT010000204.1:0-12248 GCA_035935775.1 Terriglobales bacterium | reverse complement strand
AAATTTCTCAACACGCCGGCGCTGGCGGGGACCGATGCCACCCTCTCCGGCAGCATGAAAATCAGAAATCAGGCCGGCAATCTCGCCTCGCGCGGGAACATCCGTCTGGAGAACCCGGTCATTCGCGGCCTCAAGCTCGCTTACCCCATCACCGCCGACTACGACATCACCGACAATTTGAACAGTGATGTGCTGAACATCAGCAAGGGCGCGTTGCAGCTTGGTTCAACCCCGTTGTCCATTACCGGAAGCATGAATCTGAAGCCCACGCCGCCTGAAGTCAACGTGCAGGTGAAGGCCTCGGACGTTTCTTTAGGTGAAGTGGCGCAGCTCTCTTCGGCTGTGGGCGTGGCCTTCGCGCCGGGCATGAACATCAGCGGCCGCCTCAATGCCGACGTGCATGCCCAGGGCGCCACCAGCAGTCCGGCGCTCAACGGTTCCATCTCCGCCCGCAATCTGAACATCAGCGGCAAGGGCCTGCCGCAGGCAGTCACGGTTCCGGCTATAGACCTGAGCATGACCCCCACGCAGGTCAGCTCCAACGAGTTCACGGCCGCTACTTCCCGGACCAAACTGAGCACGCAGTTCACGCTCACGGGTTACACCGGCGCCTCGCCCAACATCAACGCCACGGTGCGCACCTCTAATGCGCAGGTAGGCGACCTGATCAACATCGGCAAAGCCTATGGCGCGACTTCGCTGGAGGGCATGAGCGGCAGCGGCACCCTGAGCCTCAACGTGCATGCTTCCGGCCCGCTGAAGAATTCTTCCGCCATGCAGTTCAGCGGCACCGGCCAGTTGCTGAACGCTTCGCTGAAAATGCCCAGCCTCACTGAACCGCTGCAGGTGCGCAGTGCCGACCTGCGCTTCACCCAGAATTCAATGGCCGTAGACAAGCTGGTGGCATCGCTCGGCCAAAGCAGCGCTACCGGCAATCTGACCATGCGCGACTTCGCCGCCCCGCAGGTGCAGTTCGACCTGATGTCGCCCAAGATTGATGTGGTTCAGCTCCAGCAGATCACGGCCGTCAAACCGGGCCCGCAAAAACGGGCCGCCGGAAGCTGGAGCCTGGTGCCCCGTGCCAATGCGGCCGCGACGCCTCAGCCTTCCATCCTCACGCGCATGACGGGCACCGGCACGCTTATGGCGAGCACCATGCTTTACGACCAGCTTGTGCTCAACAACGTGCGCACCAATGTGAAGTTGAACCGCGGCCTGATCACGCTCTCCCCGCTCACCGCCCAGGTTTATGGCGGCCAGGAAACCGGCGCCATTGTTCTGGACGCGCGGCAAACTCCGATGGCGGTGCAAGTGCAGAGCAAGCTCAGCAACGTGGACGCCAATAAGCTGATGTCATCCGTTACTTCCATCAAGCAGACGCTCTATGGGCTGCTGGCCACCAACACCAACATGGGCTTCGCCGCCGCCTCCTCCGCCGACATGGCGCGCACCCTCAATGGCACGGTCAACCTTGATTTGACCAAAGGCCGCATCGTGGGCATAGACCTGTTGCACGAATTGGGCAACGTGGGAAAATTTCTCAGCGGCACTCCCGCCAGTTCCCAGCCCGTAACTAATCTCCTGAAGTTGACTGGCACCTTCGACGTGCGCAATGGCTTGGCCCAAACCAACAACCTGCAGGCACAGATTGAAGGCGGCAGCCTGGGCGCTACAGGAGCGGTAAACCTGGTCAACAATGCCCTGAACCTGCACCTTACCGCCGTGCTCTCCAAGTGGTTTTCGAACAAGGTAGGCGGGACCAGCGTAGGCGGTTTTATGAATACGGCACTGGCGAACAACCAGGGTGAGCTCGTCATTCCGGTGCTGATTACGGGCACCTTCCAGCGCCCCATCGTTGCGCCTGACGTGCAAAAGCTGGCGCAGATGAAGCTGCAGCACATGTTGCCCACCACCACTAATCCGGCTCTGGGGCAGGCTGTGGGCGCTTTGTTGGGCGGAAAGGGCGGTCAGAAGCCCAACGTGGGGAACATCCTGGGCGCGCTCGCGGGCCAGCAGAAACAGCAGCAACAGCCGGCCAACTCAGGTCAGCCACCAGCCCAACCGCAACCAGGGCAGGCCCAGGGTCAACCGCAGCCCAAGGCCAATCCTCTGGGCGACATCCTGAACCAGGTTTTTGGTGGGAAAAAACAGCAGCAGCAGCAACAACAGCCGCAGAAACCGCAGTGAAGCAGTTGTCAGTTCTCAGTTGTCAGTTTGCGGGAACAGCCACGTGCCAGAGCGAGGGAACTGCTTTAGAAACTGGCCACTGGAAACTGACAACTGGCAACTCACTTACCGCGAGGCTTCCTCCAGCCGTCCCTGCTCCAGCTTTTCCTGACACTCGATGCAATGGCGGGTCCAGGGCACCGCTTCCAGGCGCTTAGGATTGATCTCCTTGCCGCAGGAGATGCATTGGCCGAAGGTGCCTTCGTGGATGCGGCTGAGGGCACTTTCTACCATCTGCAGCAACTGGCGCTCGTTGTTGCTCTGGTGGAAGAGAAATTCCTTGTTGTACGAACTGGCGGCCCGATCCGCGATATCCTGCGCCGTGCCCTCGTCCGCCGAACGGCCATCCTGTTCGGTACGCGAGACGTTGCGCTTGAGCTGGTGCTGGCGCTCTTCCAGGCGTTTCTTGAACTGTTCCAACTTCCTCTTGTCCATGTACGTCCCTGCCGCTGCTCAGCGGCAGCCTTCCTGAATACTCTCAAGTAATTTGGGGCAAACAATGATGATATTCGCCGATATCGAAGTGCGTCAACTGCCGAAGGGCGACAGCGAATTTCCTGTCACTCTTCTGTTGGCTCCCTGAGGGACCATTCCATAAAGAAAATCCACAATGCCAGCTCGCTCGACGCCATAGCGTCCATGGTCGTCAGGCTCTTGGCGAAGAAGGACGGAATGCAGCACAGATTTCACTTCCAGGCTGGGAAGCCGAGAGAGCAAAAAAACAACAGCCGAACAAAAAAAGCGGCCCCATTTCTGGGGCCACCGTAAAGAGGCAAGGGAGGGAGGGAAAGTCAGGGAAGGCGATGCTCACCGGCCCACAAAGCAGAGCCGGAATGGAGATGTCGAGATGATACGAAGAGGGTTGAAGTCATTTGGTTGAAACGGCCTCTTTTATTGCACTACGAAGTAGCACTTCCTGAGCCAAAGGCCAGTCTCGCCCGTTTGTCGCCTGGCTTTAGAGTGAAGTCCTTTCCATTTTGGGACTTAGGACTAAGTGATAGGAGATTGCACAGGCTAGCCTAAGGTTAATCAACTGATAATAGGTTGCAAGAGCGTGCCAATGCTAGGCAGGTCTTTGCTCTTTTGCGAGACGACTCTGCTGCTGCTCCATTACTTTCAGCTTGTTGAGCAAGGCTTTGTAGCTGATTTTGAGGATCTTGGCAGCTTGCCGGCGATTCCAACGGGTTTGCGACAGGACGCGCTCAATGGCTTCCTGCTCTGCCTTCATGGCCGCCCGGCGTCCGATTTCTAAAAGGGAGAGCGCTTCCACCGCCTCGCCATTGCTGGCTGGGGCGGCGGGCGGGAGGGTATCGGAAACCGTGCTGCCGGGGCCTGAAGCGGCTGCGGCGGCTACGGCGAGCGGCTGCGGATAGGAGGAAACAATAGGCTTGTGCGTGGAGAGTTCGCGGATAATCTGCCCTTCATTGCCCACGATTACGTAGCGTTTTACCATGTTTTCCAGCTCCCGGATGTTGCCCGGCCAGGCATAGTCCATCATCCGGCTGATGGCGTAATCGCTGAAAGGCGGCGGCTGCTTGCCGTAATACTCGCTGTAGCGGCGCAAGAAGTACTCCAGAAACAGAGGAATCTCCTCCCGCCGCTCGCGCAACGGCGGAATGTGAATGGTCACCACGTTAAGGCGGTAAAAAAGGTCTTCACGGAAGAGGCCGTCCTGAACTGCCCGCTCCAGTGGCTTGTTCGTTGCCGCCAGGATTCGCACATCCACTGAAATGTCGCGCTTGCCGCCCAGGCGGGAGAACTCGCCGTCCTGCAGCACGTGCAGCAGTTTGGCCTGCAGGGCTGGGTGCATTTCGCTGATTTCGTCCAGGAAGAGTGTCCCCTGGTTGGCCTGATCGAATTTGCCCGGCTTCTGGCGGCTGGCCCCGGTGAAAGCGCCCGGTTCGTACCCGAAAAGCTCGCTTTCCAGCAGTTCGTTGGGAATGGCGGCGCAGTTCACCTTGACGAAACTGCGGTCGTGGCGGCCGGAGAACGAGTGCACCATGCGCGCGACCACTTCCTTGCCGGTGCCGCTCTCGCCCCGGATGAGCACGGTGGCATTGGTGTCCGCCACCTGCTCGATGGTCATCTTGACCTCTTCCATTTTGGGACTGTTGCCGAAGGTCATGGAGAAGTCGCTCTGCCGGCGCACTTGTTCGCGCAGTTGGCTGACCTCGGTGAGCAGCTTCTGTTTGTCCAGAACTTTGCTGAGTCGAACCTCCAACTCTTTAGGTTCGAAGGGCTTGCTAATGTAGTCGTCGGCGCCGAGCTTGGAAGCCTTGAATATCTGCTCGGGACTGTTTTGCCCGGAGAGCATGACCACGGCAACTTCGGGCTTGATCTGCTTGAGTCGCTCCAGAGTCTCGATGCCATCCATGCCTGGCATGGCTATGTCCAGCAGAACCAGGCCGGGGTCGAAGGAGCGGAACATGCGAATGGCCTCTTCACCACTGCCGGCAGTATTGACCTCGAAATTGCGACGGGCGAAGTAGGCGGTCAGATAGCGGGACATGGTCGCGTCATCGTCCACTATCAGCATTCGGATGTTCTGGTCGGCCAAGGGGAACTCCTCAAAAAGGCTGCTAAATCGCCCGGCTCAGAAGCCAAACTGCTTAGCCGAAGTGCTTTGCGCTGTTAACTCTAATAGGGCGAAGTGACATTCCCGCCGAAACTGGGTACCGCGGGGCCCCATTCATCCCACCCCGGGGAAACTACCATTGTATCTGGATTCCACAAATTGGAATCGGGTTGCTTAGCGCAAAGCAGTTCTCGTGACGGACTCGGAGGCGGCGGGTCATTCCTCCCCCTAGCAGAAAAACTAGTCCGATTAGGCCGGTACCGCCTTGTCAAGGAGTGGGTAGTCGTCCGAATTGCTGGCCTTGAGGGGCAGATTGAAGGAAAACGTGCTGCCTTCGCCGGGAGTGCTGACCACCCGCAACTGTCCGTGATGGGCTTCGACGATGCGTTTAGCGATTGCCAGCCCTAATCCGGAACCGTCGCGGGGAGCGGCCGTGTGCGCATGCCGGATCTGCGAGAACTCGTCAAAGATTCGCGCCTGGTCCTCTGGAGCTATGCCAACTCCAGTGTCCTGAACGCTGATTTCCACCTGGCGCAGTTCCGGATGCTGGCGGACACGAATGACAATGGCGCCGCCGGCGGGGGTGAACTTCATGGCGTTGCCCACCAGGTTAATTAACACCTGCTCGATGCGCTCGCTGTCGAGTTCCACCCGCAGCGGGCGGGTGGGTAATTCCACTGTGAGGTGCAGGCGCCGGCCCCGGGCCTCCTGCTGAAAAAGGGCAGCTACTCCATTAACCAGGCGACGCAGATCGGACGGCGCGAACTCCATCTTCATCTTGCCGGATTCGATCTGGCTGATATCGAGCATGGAGTTGACCATGCGAATCAGGCGCTTGCAGGCGGCAATGGACTCGGTCAGTGTCTGGCGTTCGCTCTCGTCCAGGCGGTCCTGCAGGCCTTCCTCCAGCATGGCGTTGTAGCCCAGAATGACACTCAGCGGGGTGCGCAGTTCGTGGGTGGCAACATTGAGGAAATTGGATTTCAACTTATCCAGTTCCTGCAATTTGCGGTTGGCGTCGCCCAGTTCTTCATTGTTGTGCTTCAGTTCCCGGATGAGGGCAGCGTTTTCCAGAGCCAGTGCGGTCTGGCTGGCCAGGCCTTGCAGAAAACGAACTGCGGAGGCGTGAAATTCATAAGGTTCCCGGCCGTTGTGCGCGCACAGAACGCACACCAGATGGCTGGCGGCGATGCCGGGCACCAGGGCATAGGAACGAACCTGCTGGTCCTGAGCCCAGGCCGCCGCGGCTTCATCGTGGTCCTGGTCGGTAACGATTAGTCCGCGTTGCAGGGACCGCCGGAGGGATAAGGAGTCAAGAGCATGGCTGAGAGCGGGTGAATGGTTACCCTTCCAGCTGTCCTCTGCGGGAGTGAGCAGGCAGGCATAAGCCAGGCCCAGAACTCCACGTACGGCATCGGAGACCTCGGCTGCCATGGTGGCGGGATTCTGAGACTGGGTCACCGTCCAGCTGATGCGATAAAGCGTATCAATTTCGGAGAGGCGCTTACGCTCCAGGGAACGGCGGACCGCTTGTTTGAGGTCTTCCACTTCGATGGGTTTGAGCAGGTACTCGTAGGCGCCCAGTTGGACTGAATCCAGGGCGGATCCGACCGAGCCATAGCCGGTCATCATCACGGTGACGGTCAGAGGCGAGCGTTTGCGAACCTCAGCCAGGACGTCCAGGCCGTTGACCCCCGGCATCTTGAGGTCGGTCAGCACCAGGTCGTAATGGCGCTGGTGGATGGCTTCGACGGCCTCCTGGCCGCTGCCGGCCGCCTCCACGTCGTAACCCTCCTCCTGCAAAATGGCGCGCGTAGTAAGCAGGACGCCAGGTTCGTCGTCTACGACCAGGATTTTTGCGGTGTTTGAGAGCATGGGCCAGGGGTTGAGCGCCCGACGTGGGCTACTCAATTGGATGCTAGCACCCTGCCTGGCGTCTAGCTATTGCCCGCGACCGTGCGCCACTTGCCGGGCAGGAAATGATATGGCGGCCACGGCCCGCTGATCACAATTTCACAATTTTTCAACTGCTTGGCGGCCATGGTGTAGCGGTTCTGATACTTATCCACGGACTTGTGCTCGATAAGGTGGGCGATGTCAATCAGCATGCCGTCGGAGTCCACCTTCTTGCAGGTAACTTCTTCATCCAGGGGGTTGAAAAGGCGGTGCACCTGGACGGAGAGAGCGCGAGCCTTGGTTTGGCGCTCACGCTCGCGGGCCGCCTGGACGCGCAATTTGGAGAGGTACTCGCCGCCGACGGTGGCCGGCAGTTCGATGTCGGTCATCACCTCGCGCAAGGAACCGTCGTGAATAACGACCTTAAGGTGCATTTCCGCCTTGCCGCGCAGGCGCTGAACCGTTTCGCCGAAGGTGCGGCGATTGGAACGAACCGCCTGGCGCAAAGCGTCATCGGTCTCAAAGATTGTGCCAAAGCGGAAGGGCAGCACCGTCATGGTGCGGAAACAGGCGCTGACCACGCGCGCATGCTCCAGAATGGCCTTTTTTTCCAGTTCGCCTTCGTGATTGTATTCGCTGACGATGACAGCGAACTCGCCGCTGGGGTAGCTGAGGACGGGAGCACCGTCCACTCCGTTCAGACCGTCCAAAATAAAAGGGCGCCGGGAACGGGCGCCATTTTGTGACTGTTGTTCGGTAAGGCAGTATGCGTACCAGGCCATATTTAGTGTCTCCAGCAGCGCGCGCCAAAGCAGGAAGCGAACTTTAGCGAGGCGAAGTGTCGGAAAAGCGAGCGATCGAATCTGGGAAAAACAGCGCCAGGTACTACGACGAGACTGGATGCTTACCGCATCCAAGGTTCATCTTAGAACGTTTCAGGCGCAATTGGCAACTACTTCTATGATGGTCAGACCGGAGCTTGCGGAAATTTAGTAAGGTCGGCGGGATAAAACCGTGTGTCGGAAACGGAAATCTGAGCGAAAAGGGCAACCTTCCAAAAACCATAACCTCCTCACGGTCCCATTTTTAGGGCATTTTAAGGGGTAAGGCGAAAACCGGGGTCAGATAGGGACCGGGACCGAAGGAATTTACTGTCCACGGGAAAAACGCGGAATTGAGATTGCTCGGACGCTAGTCCTGCTTGCCGGTCTTCTCTTCGCGCGCGGCGGCCGCTTCCTGAATACCTCGTTCCACGACACGATGCATTTCCTCCAGGGGCGCGGGTTTCCCCGTCCAAATCTCAAATTGACGCGCCGCCTGATGCACGAACATCTCCGCCCCGGGAACGATCTGTACTCCCTTGGCTTTGCCCATTTTGACCAGGCGAGTCTCGGCCGGCGAATACACCATCTCCATCAGAAAGCGTGCGTTGATCTCGTTTTCGGCAAGCGGCGAGTCCTTGGATCCACCCATCCCCAGAGGCGTGGCGTTAATGATGACGTCGAAGGCCATCTTCTTGAGGTCGGGACGGCGCGCCAGGCGAGCGTGCGCCTGATGGGCCAGTTTCTGTGCCGGAGCAGGCGTGCGGTTGAGGATGTACACATCGGCTCCCCGTTCTTTCAGACCAAACACGGCGGCGCGCGCGGCGCCCCCCGCGCCGAGAACCAGCACCTTGGCGTTCTCCAGCGGCAGGCGCTGCTCCAGCGGGCGCAATACGCCGGCCACATCGGTATTAAAGCCGTAGAGCTTTCCGTCCGGTCCGCGCACCACGGTGTTGCAGGCGCCGGTGCGCGTGGTGTAGCTGTCGCAATTATCCAGATGCTTCACGATGCTTTCTTTGTAGGGCATGGTGATGCTGAGGCCGTGAAGAGGAATATCGCGGACGCAAGCCAGCAGATCTTCCAGTGTCCGGGCGTGCAGGGCCAGGTAAACCGCATTGACATTTTCCCGGCGGAAGGCCGTGTTCATCACGGAGGGGGAAAGCGAGTGCGCTACCGGATCGCCAGCCACGCCATAGACCCGGGTGGCGGCATCCACCTGTTCGATGCGATAGGTATCGCGCAGAACGCGGGCGGAGATTTGCCCCGGAGCTGTCTCCTCGCCCGGACCGGAGGCGGCAAAGGTGAACACGCTCCCCGCGCGCACCCCCAGCACTCGGCTGATGATCCCCTGCTCTCCCATGCACAACCCGACAACGGAGTACTTCTGGCCCTGCCGCTCCAGGAATTTCATCATAACTACGTTGTCATAGAGGCTGGTGGCGGTGGTTACTAATTTATAAAATTCGGCCGGGGACGCGGCCATCTTCTCGAAGGTTTCGTCCAACTTCCTGGTAGCGCGAAAGTCATGGAACGAAAGGACCAGGGCGGCACGGGCACGCAAGCGCTGCAGGTCAGCGCGCCGAGCGGCAAGAGCGCTTTGCAGTTCCAAATCCACTATCTGACAGCCGCTGGCGGCCGCCTTGGCCAATACCGCCAGTTGGCGCTCCACCGAACCGCGGAACTTGCCTCCGTTGGCGGCGCGCCGGCAGGTGGCAATAACCATGGTCCCGGACTGCGACTCCAGGAGGCGCTTGATTTTAGGTAAAGCGGCGACCGGCTGGGAGAGGTAGTCTAACCTCAACTCCAGCAATGGGTTATCTCGAGCTAACGACTCGGCTTTGGCGACCATTTCGGTGGCGTCGGCACCGGTTACGGCCACACAGAGACGTGGCATGCGCAGCGGCAGAAGCCGAGGCACGTAAGTGGATTGAGCCGCAATCATGGAAGCGGATTCGGGCGCGATATTACAGGCGGAAGCGGGTGATATGCAACAGAATTGCGGCAGTAGTCAGGCCCGGTGTGAAGCTCGAAACGGGTTACGTACCCCTGATAACACCTGCGTAACCTTGACCCCTCCTACCCCCCTTGGTACCGTCCGAAATTGAGCCGCTACCTGCGTGCCCCGGTTGGGGTGCGTCCGGCGCGGTTCTTCCTGGTTGGCGAGGCCAGGAGCGGGGGGGAATATGAGGAAAATGAGCGTGGCGCTTAGCCTGGCGCTGCTGACCGGCATGGCGGTTGGCCAGCAGACCCTGGACGTTAGCCACGAAAGTGAGTCGTCAATTCAGGAAGTGGCGACAGTAACACCGGTCACACATCCGGTGGAACGAATCGTGGTTCCCACTTATGCGGACCTCAATTGCGCCGGTTTTCTAACGCAGCAGGCGGTGCCGGATTCTACGTTCGTGACCGGCGGCCTGAACAGTCCCCATGAGACCAAGTTCGTGTCCGGCGAGGTGGTCTACCTGGGCGGCCACCAGTACAAGGAGGGCGACCGGCTTACGTTCTTGCGGGCGCTGCGTGATCCCAACGAGTACGAGTATTTCACGGGACAACGCAAGCTGATTGCCGCTACCGGTCAACCGTATGCCGAACTGGCGCAAGGTCACGTGGTTGATACTCGCCAGGGCATGGCCATTGCCCAACTGGACTTTGCATGCGAGGCGGTGGTGCCGGGCGACTTGGCGGTGCCCTTCATGGAACACCAGAAAATCACCTATCGCCAGCCCCTGCGCTTCGACGTTTATGCTCCTCCGAACAACCTGACCCATGGCCGGATCGTGCTGGCCAAGGACTTTGATGGCCAGCTGGCAACCGGGTCCGAAGTGTATCTGACTGTGGGTTCCAACCAGGGCATAAAAGTGGGGGACTATTTCCGCGTGGTGCGGACCTACGAAGACGACATGAGGGATCCAGTGGACTCGCTTTCCTTCCAGGCCACGGTCATGGAGGACACACAAAAAGACCCGCCCACCTTGGGTCATGAGTGGTACAACTGGCACAGCAAAGGTCCGAGCATCGAGGTGAAAGACATGCCGCGGCGCTCAATGGGCGAGTTGATCGTACTCAGCACCACGCCGACCAGCGCCACGGGGATGGTTACATTTGCGCTGGAAGATATCCATGTGGGCGATGAGGTCGAGCTGGAGCCCCCGGCGCCAGCAGCGCAGGATGCCAAGGCGGAGCCGGCGGTGCAGTCAATTACAGTGAAATAATCGCAGCTGTTTCTGAGGCGCGGGCTGCGGCCCGCGCTTTTTTGTTGCCTGACTGACCGGGGCGCTACAGCACTCCTTCACCGAAAATCTCGGCGGTGAAGGCTTCCAGAGTGGCCTCATGCTGCCAGGCATCGGGCGGCAAACCTGCTTTGCGGCACGTCTGCTCCAGAAAGGTCTTCCGGTCCCAGCCGTGCTCGGCGGGCACCTGGGGCAGCAGCAGGCCTCGGCGGTTGCCCTGGGTGACAAGGAGCCCATGCTTGCCCAGCTCCAGTTCTTCTACATTGATGGAGAAGAGCGGAGAGAGCACGCTGATGGAAATCTGCAACTGCGCGGCTTCCTCGCGGGTTACAGGAAGGAAGCGCATGTCCTGGAAGGCCGCGGCGCGGGCGGTTTCAATGATGGTCTGGAACAGAGGGGCGACCGGAAAGACGTAGCCAACACAGCCACGCACGTCTCCTTCAAGGTGAAGGGTGGTGAATGCTCCGCGGTGCTGTTGCAAGTGTTCAGAAATTGCAGGCAGAGTCGGTTCGCTTCCTTCGAGAGCGGTGTCAATGGCCTGGTGGGCGAGGCCGAGCAGCAGTTGGCGTTCCTCGGAGGAGTATTCGCCGACAGAGAGGGCGGGTTTCACGTGGTCCTGGCTTTGGGCGGCGCTGCCGGAACCGGGCGGGCTATTGGGTGGCGGGGACATCGCGCTTGCGACGGCGGCTGAGCACGAAAGCGCGTCGTCTCCTCTTGACCACATGGCGGTCAATTTTCGACCAGAACGCGGCAAAGTAATCCACCGCTGAAACCAGCGACAACACCACCATGAACCAGATGGCCACAAAAGCGATGACGTGGATGGGCAGCACCCAGCCACCCACGTAGAGCGGCCATTCCATCCAGTGATGATCCAGGATCGCGGCGACCACAGCCACGATCTGCACCACCATCTTGAATTTTCCCAAGTCGCTGGCCGCGATGGTGAAGCCTTCGGTGGCGGCGATAGAGCGCAGACCGCTCACCAGAAACTCGCGCCCAATAATGACCACCGCCATCCACGCGGGCACAACGCGAGGATTGAACTGCACCAGGGTGACAAAAGCCGCCGCCACCAGCAGCTTGTCGGCCAGCGGATCGAGCAGCATGCCCAGGGTGGTGATCTGGCCGCGGTGGCGGGCCAGGTAACCATCGGCCATGTCAGTGAGCGAGGCGGCAATAAACAGCGCCGAGGCCAGCAGTTCCTTTTCGCCATGAGCGCTGCTGAAGCGGCTGCTGGAAAGGACCCAGATGAGCACCGGGACACTGAAAATGCGAGTCAGCGTGATGTAGTTGGGCAGGTTCACAGCGGCACGCCTGACGATCGCCGACCCCTCAGCCGGTTGTCGTGAGATTAAATTATCCTCCACCGGGGGAGAGGAGGCAATGAGGCAGAATCAGCCCTTTTCGGGAGGGTTGGCCTTGGGCGTGGGCTGGAGAATTGACGATTGAAAAACCAGCTATCAGTCCTCAGCTGTCAGCTATCAGGTTCCAGCCCTG
>DASYWT010000203.1:0-3452 GCA_035935775.1 Terriglobales bacterium | reverse complement strand
AACTTTCCACCGCCGAAATGATGTGCGGCATAAGGTTCCTGCCGGAGCGGGCGGCCTCCTCGATGCGACGCAGGGCCTCCTCCCAGGGCTGGCGCTCGCGGCGCGCCCGCAGCGCCCGCAAGCGCTCCACCTGCTTACGCTCAAGGGTTTCGTCCACATGGAAGATGGGTACGGAGTGCTCTTCCTCGCTGGTAAAGCGGTTCACGCCCACCACTACAGCCTCCAGTCGGTCTACCGCCTGCTGGAACTCGTAAGCGGCATTCTGGATTTCCTGCTGCACATAGCCGCGCTCGATGGCTTTCAGCATCCCGCCCAGAGCGTCAATCTTCTCCAAGTAGCCTCTGGCCCGGCTCTCGATTTCGTTGGTCAGAGACTCCAAATAGTAGGAACCGGCCACCGGGTCTATGGTCTGGGGCACGCCCGATTCGTAGGCGATAATCTGCTGCGTGCGCAGAGCGACCCGCACCGCCTCTTCGGTGGGCAGGGCGAGCGCTTCGTCGAAGGAATTGGTATGCAGCGATTGCGTGCCGCCCAGCACTGCGGCCAGCGCCTGCAGCGCGGTGCGCACAATGTTGTTTTCCGGTTGTTGCGCAGTCAGGGTGGAACCCGCGGTCTGGGTGTGGAAGCGCAGCATCCAGGAGCGCGGATTGGCGGCGTGGAAGCGCTCGCGCATAATGCGCCCCCACATGCGCCGGGCGGCGCGGAACTTGGCCACCTCTTCCAGGAAATTATTGTGGCAAGCAAAAAAGAAGGAAAGCCGGGGCGCAAAGCGGTCTACGTCCAGGCCGGCCTCTATGGCCGCCTGCACGTACGTGATCCCATTGGCCAGTGTAAATGCCACCTCTTGCGCCGCCGTGCAACCGGCCTCGCGCATGTGATAGCCGGAGATGGAAATCGTGTTCCACTCGGGGACGTGCTGGTTACAGAAGGCAAACAGGTCGGTCACGATGCGCATGGCCTGCTGCGGCGGATAGATGTAGGTACCGCGTGCGATGTACTCCTTGAGAATGTCGTTCTGCACCGTGCCCGAGAGCCGGCGCGGGTCCACACCGTGGCGTTTGCCAACCGCCACATACAAAGCCAGCAGGATGGAGGCGGTGGCATTGATGGTCATGGACGTGGAAATCGCGCCCAGGTCAATGTCCTGGAACAGCCGCTCCATGTCCTCGATGGAATCAATGGCCACGCCTACTTTGCCCACTTCACCAGCGGCCAGGGCGTGGTCGGAGTCGAGGCCTATCTGGGTGGGCAGGTCAAAGGCCACGGACAGGCCGGTAGTGCCGTGGGAGAGCAGGTACTTGTAGCGTTTGTTGGACTCCTCGGCGTCACCCATGCCGGCATATTGGCGCATGGTCCAGAGGCGGCCACGGTACATGGTGGGCTGCACGCCGCGAGTAAAGGGATATTGGCCAGGGTAGCCAACGTCGTGCTCCTGGTCGAAGCCCGCAAGATCCGCCGGCGTGTAAAGAGGATGAACGCTGATGTGGGAGGAGGTTTCCTGACTGGTCGGCAACGATGGGGTATCGGCGCGCAGAGGTTGCTCGTTGACTTCCTGCTGCAGCCCGGAACCGGACTTCACGTCCTCGGCCATGTCAGCCCTCGTTCAGGATTTCTTGCGTACGCGCCAGAAGGAGCTTACTCCAAAGTAGACGAACAGAAGCATAAAAGCGGCGGCCAGCACCAGGCGCGCGCCGCTCACCTTGCCAGCCTGATACTTGGGATACTCATCCGCCAGCGCCACGCCTCCGAGCAGCGCAAGCGCGAGGAAGAAGAAGCCGGTCACCTGCAACCACAGCAGGCTTAGTACCCGGCTGACGTGGGTAAAGGTGACGCGACTGGCGCGGGCGATGGCTGAAACGCGGCGGCTTTGGCCTGCACGCCTCGCCGCCACCCGGGTTGCCACCCGTGCCACCAGGCCGATCTTCCGAGCTGTGGAAATCCCTGCCACCTGTCCCACTGCAGTATTTTATCAGTCTGCCAGACACGGATTTAGAGGAGAAGCGAAACGCGAAGGCCTTGTCTGGCATCGAATCAAGCAGGAGCGCCCTGAGGAACTGGTCAGGCAGGGGCGCCGTGGGGTAGGTGTGGACCAACAACTCAAGAAACTGATCAAGGAACTGGGCGACGCCATCAGCGAGTCGCTCACCGACTCGGAGCAGATTGCCGACGTCATCTCCCGCATCAAAGCCGGTGGTTACGACATTTTCCTGGTGCTGGAAGCCACGATTGGATTCAACAAGCAGGACGAAAAGCCTTCGCGCCGCCGCCCCACCATCACCGCCCGTACCCGCGTGCCCGAGTTCAAGCTCAATTCCCAGGACATGAAGTTCCTCAAGTCCATGAAGATTAGCGCCGACGATGCCGCTTAGCCACGGTGCAAGTCTCTCAACCCGCTGTCCCCGCCTGTGATTGTGCTAGCATCTAAGGTTTGCGCTTTGGCCGCTTACCGCGGCTGAGCGCAGTCCAGCGGAGCCGCTATGAAGGATACCCTGGGAGTGCTGTTAGCGGGCGGAGCGGGCGAACGACTCTACCCTCTGACGCGCGACCGCGCCAAACCGGCAGTCACCTTCGGCGGCATCTACCGCATCATTGACATCACCCTCTCCAACTGCGTTAACTCCGACCTGCGCCGGGTTTACATTCTTACCCAGTACAAGGCGCTTTCTTTGAACCGCCACATCCGCGAAGGCTGGAACATTCTGGCCCGCGAGATGGGCGAGTTCATCGAAATTCTGCCGCCCATGAAGCGGGTGAGCGAGAACTGGTACATGGGAACGGCGGATGCCGTCTACCAGAACATTTATTCCATCGGCTCCGAGCAGCCGCGGCACGTGCTGATTCTCTCCGGCGACCACATCTACAAAATGAACTACGGGCTGATGCAGGAACAGCATCGCAACTCGGGCGCCGATGTCACCCTGGCCACCATCCTCATTGACCCCAGCGAGACCTACCGCTTCGGCGTGGTGGACGTGGACCGCGAAGGCCGCATTGTGGGTTTTCAGGAGAAGCCGCAGCGCACCGACATCCGCTCGCCCTACAACCCGCGCATGGTCTCCGGTTCTATGGGCATTTACCTGTTCAACACCGATGTGCTTATCCCGGTGCTGCTCAAGGACGCGGAAGACCCCAATTCCTCCCACGATTTTGGACACGACATCCTGCCCCGCATGGTGGACGACTACAAGGTGTATTCCTTCAACTTCATTGACGAAAACAAGAAGGAAGCTCTGTACTGGCGCGACGTAGGCACGCTCGAAGCCTACTACGAAGCCAATATGGATATTGTGTCGGTGTCGCCCGTGTTTAACCTGTATGACGAACACTGGCCCATCCGCACCCACCAGCGGCAATACCCGCCCGCCAAGTTCGTATTTGCGGAAGCAGGACGCATGGGCATTGCCCTGGATTCGATTGTTTCCGCCGGCTGCATCGTTTCCGGCGGTGCGGTG
>DASYWT010000202.1:0-4251 GCA_035935775.1 Terriglobales bacterium | reverse complement strand
AATCCATGTTTCATCGTTTTCTTTCAGCCGGTGACAGAAATCGCATTCGTAACGCACCATAGGCTCTCTCCAAACGCAGTTAGATTCATGTGCTCCACCGCCATGATGCCCATCCCGCTCTGTCCGCCGGTTCTGGTGACTCGACTACCTTTACGGCGGCAGGGTAAGCTAAGTGTTTTCCTCAGCAGGGGAGGACGAGGCATGAGGGACGCGGTCCGGCGGCTGTGGCCGGAACTTGACTGGATTCAGGACGCCAAGCTGCGCGACCAGGTGACGCAAACCTGGGTGCGGGCGTTCGAACTGAGCCCTCTGCAACCCGATGACCTGGAGCGCATTCCCTTCACCCTGCTGATACCCAATTGTCCAGTCAGCTTCATGGAGCATAAGCGCTGCGTGGTGCACATCGCCCGCCGCGCCGCTGAATCCATGAAGGACTTCATGGGCCGGGCCCTGCCGATTGATATGGATACGGTGATCGCCGGCGCCATTCTGGCCGATGTGGGCAAGTTGCTGGAGTACGAAAACGTAGATGGCCCGGCGGGCAAGCCGGTAACGCGACAGAGCGAGCGCGGCGAGTTTCTGCGGCATCCTTTCACCGGCGTGGCCCTGGCCATGGAATGCGGCGTGCCTGACCGGGTGTGCCACATTATCGCCGCTCACGCCGCCGAGGGCGATCTGGTGAAGCGCAGCACCGAGGCTTACATCGTGCACCACGCGGATTTTATGGCGTACTTGCCGTTCAAGAATTTGAAGAAATAGCAATCAGCACTTGGCATTTAACCCGGGAACTGTGTCGCTGGGCTGAGCACTTAGTAATATTGGACGGATCGAGGGGACTTGCTGGGAAGACAATCTGCGCTGACGGGCGGCGGTGCAGCGCCGGAGGCGCGGGATAGAAAAGCCCAGGACGGAAGTCCTGGGAACGCTGCGCCGCGATTGCCTTGAGTCCCGCAGGGACGCCACAGAACGCGGCATAAACGCAAGGTCCCTCGACTCGCGCTCATTTCGCTGCGCTCAATTTGCGCTCGCTCGGGATGACATTGCACAGAGAGTTGCTCATGGCCACTGCCCAAACCACCGCCCAAACCACCGCTCAAACCACCGCCAAACCAACCATCACCGCGGAAATGTCGCGCTGGGCTGCGGGGCTGAAATTCGCCCAGCTTTCCAAGGATGCCGTTTACCAGGCCAAGCGCTTTCTGCTCGACTCCCTAGGCTGCGCCCTCGGCGGCTACCAGCAGCACGATGTCAAGATCGCACTCCAGGTGCTGGACGAGACCGCCGGCGCCGGCCCCGCCACGGTAATCGGCACCGGCAAGAAGGTGGACGCGGTCTCGGCCTCGCTGGCCAACGCGCTGATGATCCGCTGCATGGATTACAACGACATTTACTGGAAGCAGGATCCGTCGCATCCCTCGGACATTTTCCCCGCGGCGCTGGCCTGCTGCGAGCGCGCCCAATCAGACGGCCACGAGCTGATTGTGGGTCTGGTGGTGGGCCATGAATTTGAATGCCGCTTCTGCGAGGCTGCCGTGCCCGGCATCCGCGAGCGCGGTTGGCACCACGCCACGCTGACAGCGTTCGTTTCGCCCATTGTGGCCGGGCGAGCGTTGCATCTCAACGGGGAGCAGATCCAGCACGCTATCGGCATTTCCGCCAGCCGCCATGCCACGCTGGGCGCGGTTACTGCCGGCAAGCTCACCATGATGAAGAACACCGTGGATCCTCTGGCCACGCAAAGCGGCGTGCTGGCGGCGCTGCTGGCCGAGAGGGGCTACACCGGCCCCGAGCACGTGGTGGACGGCAAGGAAGGCCTGGCGCACTGCTTCGGACCGGAGTGGAAGCTGAGCGTGCTCACCGACAGCCTGGGCGACTCCTGGCGTATAACGCAGTGCGGCATGAAAGCGTTTCCCACGGAAGCGCTCACACACACGCCCATTTCCGCCGTGCTCGACCTGGTGCGCGAGCATGACCTCAAGCCCGAGCAGGTGGAGAAAATCCGCATTCGCTCGCTGGCGCGTGCGGCCGATATTCTTTCCGATCCCAGCAAGTACGATCCGCGCAGCAAGGAGACCGCCGACCACTCGCTGCCCTACGTGATTGCGGCCGCGCTGGCGGACCGCCAGGTTACGCCTCTGCAGTTCACGCCGGGAAAGATCATGGATTTGGCGATCCGCGCGCAACTGCGCAAAGTGGAGGTGGTGGCTGACCCGGAAATTGAGAAGGTTTTTCCGGCGTTGCAGCGCGTGATTGTGACCATTCGCACCACCGGCGGGAAGGAGTTCACGAAGCAGCTCGATTTTCCCAAGGGCGACCCGCGCAACCCGCTTTCCGATCGCGAGATCGAAGAAAAGTTCGCCGCGCTGGCCGAGGGCGTGCTGTCGAAGCGGGCACAGCAGAAGGTGAAAGATGCGGTGTGGAAACTGGAGAAGCTGCGCTCGGTGGGCGATCTGATGCGGCTGCTGAAGGCGGATGTGCGACCGCCAAGTGTGGCGCCAAAAACCAAGGCAAAGAGGCGTCGTCAGTGATGCCCTTCTTGTCACCGCAGAAGCTTTTTGCTGTATGTCATCCTGAGCGAGAACGGGCCTCCGGGGTCCCCCGGCGAGCCCGTTTTTGGCTCGCGGGGGGTGGGAGATGCCCGTTCGAGTCGAAGGACCTGGCGTTTTAACTTGCCGGCAAGCGGTCCCAACGCAAGGTCCTTCGACTGCGTTGCCCGATTTGCAAGCAAATCGAGCAGCTTCGCTCAGGATGACATTCGAGGAATTTGATCTGCTGAATTGAAGGTGTTGCATGGGGCAGACGGTGGTTGAAAAAATCGCGCAAGCTCACCTCGCCGAAGGACCCAAGCGCCCGCTGCGCGCCGGCGACTTCGTTTCCATCCGACCGCACCACATCATGACCCACGACAACACCTCCGCGGTCATGAAGAAATTCCAGGGCATCGGCGCAAAAAAACTCCACAATCCGCGCCAGCCTGTGTTTGCCCTCGACCACGACATCCAGAACCAGAGTGAGGACAATCAGAAGAAGTACCGAACCATCGAGGCATTCGCCAAGCAGCATGGTGTGGATTTCTACCCCGCCGGCTCCGGCATCGGACACCAGATCATGGTGGAAAAGGGATATGTCGTGCCGGGATCGTTCGTGGTGGCCAGCGATTCGCACTCCAATATGTATGGGGCGCTGGCGGCGGTGGGAACTCCGGTGGTGCGAACCGACGCGGCCGCGGTGTGGGCCACGGGCGAGTTCTGGTGGCAGATTCCGCGCAGCATTCAGGTGGTGCTGGAGGGCCGCTTGCCCGCCGGGGCCACCGGCAAAGATGTCATCATCGCACTTTGCGGTCTCTACAATCACGACGAGGTGCTCAACGCGGCGGTGGAATTCAGCGGGCCGGGGGTGGCCAGCCTTTCCATGGATGCGCGCTTTACCATTTCCAACATGAGCACGGAATGGGGCCCGCTGGTGGGCTGGTTCCCTTGCGACCAGGTCACGCTCGCCTACATGCAACGGGTGCACGACGAACTTGCCAAGCTGAATATTGCACGGTTCACGAAAGAGGACCTTGAACGATGGCAGAACAGTGTAGCGCCGGCCTCCGGCCGGCTGTCGCGAGGGCGTCCCACCCTCGCCGATGTGGGCGAGGCGCCCGCATCCACAGCCGCCGGGACGGCGGCGCTACAGGACCTTCTGCAGCCGGATTCCGGCGCCGCTTACGGCGCGCGCATAACACTGAACCTCGACGAAGTGACACCGCATGTTTCCGGTCCCGACACGGTTCAGGCGATGGCTTCGCTTGCGGAAATGGAACAGAAAAAGGTCGCGATCCAGAAGGCCTACCTGCTCTCCTGCGTGAACTCGCGCCTGGAAGACCTGGAAGCGGCCGCGCGCGTGGTCAAGGGCAAGAAGGTGTCGGCGGGCGTGAAGTTTTACCTGGGCGCAGCCAGCCGCTGGGTGCAGGAGGAGGCGGAGCGCCGTGGCGCCTGGCAGGCGCTGCTTGAGGCCGGCGCCATCCCGCTGCCCGCCGGCTGCGGGCCGTGCATCGGACTGGGGGTCGGCCCGCTCGAGCCCGGCGAGGTCGGCATTTCTGCCACCAATCGTAACTTCAAAGGACGCATGGGCTCGCGCGACGCCCGCTGCTACCTGGCCAGCCCGGAGGTGGTGGCCGCTTCCGCGGTGGCGGGATATATCCGCGGTCCAGACGGGCTCAGGCCCTATGCGCAAACCTTAGTCCCCCACTACCGCGAGCTGAGC
>DASYWT010000201.1:0-10684 GCA_035935775.1 Terriglobales bacterium | reverse complement strand
CGCGAACAATTCGCAAGCGTGGAACTCCTCGAACTTTGCAAGTCGCTCTGGCGGAATGAGCTTTTCCACGACAGCGCCAGCCACCACTTCAATTTCCTGAATCAGCTCAGACCTGATCATCGTAGCGCCAATGACAATGCGCCTCGCCTTCTCGTCCGAGCCAGAATCATCCACGTAAGTCAAATACACAGACATGCCTCGGTTAGGAAACACTATTCCACGATGGCCAGCACGTCCCCCGCGTTGACTGCGGCCCCTGGGGCGGCCAAAATTCGCTGCACCACACCCTTCTTCGGTGACTTCAGTTCATTCTGCATCTTCATGGCCTCAACCACCAGCACGCCTTGCCCAGCCTGCACTTCCGCCTTTTCGGCTACCAGCAGGCGCACCACCTTGCCGGGCATCGGGGCCACAAGTTTCCTGACGCCGTGGGCGGCGCCTGCCGCCTGCCTCCGGCTGCGCAGCGAACGCGGATCGCGTACTTCGGCGGCGTAGCGAGCGCTTCCCACCCAGAAATGCAGATCCACGGGCGTGAGTTCCCGCTTCACCTCGTAGGCCGTGCCATTAATCACGACGGAAAGCACGTTGGCTCGAGTCAGCACCGCGTCCAGCGCGATTTCCCGGCCATTCACACGGCACTTCCAGGCGCCCTGATCACGCGCCAGTTCCAGACGATACTCGGTGCCGTCAATGTTGACGTCGTAGATCATGGAAAAGCGGCTTTTAGCTCCTGGCCTTGGCAAAATTTTTGCCGACAGTCGACAGCCGGCGGCAAGCTCTCAGCTTTCAGCTCTCAGTTAAATCCTCACTGCAGCGATTCCGCTCTGCCTGCCTGTTTCCAGCTCGTTCCACTATTTTTGGACTGCGCCGGCACGCTTCCGCCGGAAGCGCCATTGCGGGCTGCCGGCGCCTGTTCCAGAACCGCAAACACTCCCGCGGCGATGGCGGCAATTTCCGGATGCTCTTTCTTCACCGGGTCGCTCTCCGGGTTCGCCAGCAGACGGTCCAGAAACCCGGTATCCAGCTCGCCGGCCATGAACTCGGGGTTTTTCAGGATGCGGCGAAACAGCGAAATATTCGTCTTGATGCCGCCCACGAAGTATTCGTGCAGGGCGCGGCGCAGGCGCATGATGGTTTGCTTGCGGTCACTGCCGTAGCCGATCAGCTTGGCCAGCAGCGGATCATAATCCAGGGGCACGCTCCAGCCTTCGTACATGCCGCTGTCGCGCCGGATTCCCGGCCCCGCAGGCACCAGCAGCAGCGTGATCTTGCCCGGGCTGGGAAAAAAGTTGTTGTCCGGATCCTCGGCGTAGATGCGGCACTCCATGGCATGCCCGCGCAGCTGCACGTCCTGCTGGCGGAAAGGCAGGGGCTCGCCGGCGGCAATTTGAATCTGCAGATGAACCAGGTCCAGTCCGGTGACCATCTCCGTGACCGGATGCTCCACCTGCAGCCGCGTGTTCACTTCCAGGAAATAAAAAATTCTGTTGTGGTCCACCAGGAACTCAACGGTGCCCGCGTTGGTGTAGCCGCCGGTTTCCGCCACCTTAACCGCGGCTTCGCCCATACGCCGGCGCATTTCCGCGTCCACGATAGGCGAGGGCGATTCCTCCAGCACCTTCTGGTGACGCCGCTGCACCGAGCACTCGCGCTCGCCCAGCCAGACGGTGTGGCCGTGCTCGTCGGCCAGCACCTGCATTTCGATGTGGCGCGGATTCTCGATCAGCTTCTCGATGTAGACTTCGCCATCGCCGAAGGCCCTTTCTGCTTCGCTGCGGGCAGCATCAAACGCCGAGCGAAGCTCGTCCGCCGAGCGCACGGTCCGCATGCCTTTGCCGCCGCCGCCTGCGGCCGCCTTGAGCATGATGGGATAGCCGACCTGCATGGCCACCCGCATCGCCTCCTCGAACTCCAGGCCACGCGACGAGCCCGGCACCAAAGGCACACCGGCGCGCTCCATGGCCTGGCGGGCGCGGGTTTTGGAGCCCAGCAACTCCATCGCCTCGGCGGTCGGGCCAATGAACTTGATGTCCGCTTCGCGGCAAGCGCGGGCGAAACGCGGGTTCTCAGAAAGAAAGCCGTAGCCCGGGTGAATGGCGTCAGCACGGCTGCGCCGGGCCACGGCCAGAATTTTCTCTATGTTCAGGTAAGACTCGGTTGCCGCCGCCGGGCCTATGAAATACGCCTCGTCGGCATGGCGCACATGCAGGGAGGCCCGGTCCACCTCGGAATAAACCGCCACGGAGGGAATGCCCAGCTCGCGGCAGGCGCGCATCACCCGCACCGCAATCTCTCCCCGGTTAGCGATCAGGATCTTCTTGAACATGAGACATTGTGCGAGCGGCAGCTAGCTAGCAGCCGAAATTTTGATTGTAATTCACCACAGTCTGGGAGGACATTGCCCCCCTGCTCGGGCCTTTGTAGCGCCGGCCTCTGGCCGGCTGTCGCGAGGGCGTCCCGCCCTCGCCGATGCGGGCGAAACGCGCGCATCCACAGCCGCCGGAACGGCGCGGAGCTACAAAAACAAAAACGCCCCTCCCGCTTATCGCGGAAGGGGCGCTGTCCTGAGGAGGGGAGGGAAAATCTTATTGGCTCGTGCTGGTCGGCTGTTCCACGATGCCGCCCGGCTGCTGGGCCGCCGCCTTGGCCGCCTTGGCTTTCTTGGTTGCCATAGTCTTGTCCACCCAGTCATCGGCGGTATTCAAGTCGGCCATCTGCTGATCGGGCGTTTCACACTCAGTATCCGCTTTCTCGCGGTACATCAGGTTCATGTAGGCCATGGCATCGTCGTAGTCAGGGCGCAACTGCAGCGCTTTGTTGAGCACGTCAATGCCGTCCTGAATGTTGGCCCCGTTGACGTCCTTCAGGTGCTGGCATACCTTCTTGTCCTTCAGGGTCTCATCCGGCTTCAAGCCCAGCTTGGCGCGTTCTTCCATGCGCGGCTGGTAGCACTGGGTCCAGTCAATCACGCCGACGGAGTAGTAGGCCTCGGGGTCGTTGGGATCTGTCTGCGACGCCTTGCGGTAATACTCCTTGGCCTGATCGAACTTCTTCATCTGCAGGTACAGGTAGGCAATGCCCTTCACGCTGTTGATCTGCTGCTCGCGGCTGGGATTGCGGCCCAATACCTGCTTGTACTGGTCAATCGCCTGCTCGGCGTTGCGGTTGTTATCCGGCGTGTCCGCGCCGGGAACATACTGCTGGGCGTACGCGGTGGCCAGGTAAAGCCGCGCGTTGAGCAGGGATGGATCCAGAGCCACAGCATTCTGGAATCGGTTGATGGCTTCTTCGTACTTGGCGTTCTTGTAGGCCTGAACGCCCTTATTAAGCTGGTCGCGCGCTTTCAGCTTGTTGCAACCGGCGGCGAATAGCAGCGCCAGAGCGGCTGCCGACAACATCACAACTCGCACGCTTCTGTTCATGTTGGTTATTAGTCCCCCTCGCTGAAAAAGCTAAGGGCCTCCCAGTACCTGTTGTGGGCAAGCTGGCGGCAAATCGCGTCCCAGCGCGTTCCAGCCGCGAACCACAGCCCAGGCGGCGGGATGGTACCGCCGCCTGGCCGGAAACCGCCCTGGTGTCTAGTTACCCGCCTCGATCTTGGCGGTGATGAGCCCGACCTTGTCTACTTGGGCCGCATGCGCGATGTCAATCACGTTAGCCACATCGGCGAACGGAATGCCGTTGTCGCCTTTGACGAACATGACCTTTTCGGCGCGCGTCTTGTAGATGTCGGTCAGCCGCTGCTGAAGGTTGTCCCAAGTGACATCTTCCTGGTTGACCTTCAAACCCGGCGGCTGGCCCGGACCGCGGTCCATCACCTGCACCACGATGGTGCGGTCGGGCTGGTTTTGCTGCTGCTTCTGGTTGGGCGGCGGCGGTTGCGGCACCAGCGCGTCCAGCCCCTTGGGCGTGAGCGGGGTGATGACCATGAAGATGATCAGCAGCACCAGCAACACGTCAATCAAGGGGGTGACGTTCATGTCCGCAGTGGGACCGCCACCGGAACCTCCACTTGTCATTCCCATAGTCGCTGCTCCTACTGCCCCGTGGGCGCGATGGGCGCCGGGGGCGGGGTTGCGCCGGTGGTCTTGCGCTGGTCGGTCAACAGGCCCAGGTCATCCACACCCGCGGCTCTGACGTTGTCCACCACCTCAACCACGGTGCCGTACTTGGCGCGGGCATCGGCGCGGATAAATACGCGCTTGTCCACACGATTGGCGAGACGGTCCTTGATTTTCTCCGTCAGCGCATCCGGCGTGATCATGTCGTTGCCGAAATAGATCTTGCCGTCGCGCATGATGGCCACCAGCAAGGCGTCTTCCTTGTCCGCGTCGGGCATCTGCACCGGGTTATTGACCTTGGCCAAGTCTACGCTCACGCCTTTCTGCAACATGGGCGTGACCACCATGAAGATGATCAGCAGCACCAGCATGACGTCCACCATGGGCGTCACGTTGATGTTGGAGTTGACCTTGGCGCCTTCGTTTCTTTTTGCGATTGCCATGTCGTACTCTCCTTCGCGCGGAATTCGCTTTCAGCTAGCCGCAGCGAACAGACAATCGGGCGCGCAGCTTGCGCTCGCCACCCGCCTGTTCGCCTCTGGGCCGCTTACCGGCGAACGCCCCGGCGCTTCAGGAAGTAGTCAATCAGCTCGCTCGACGAGTTATCCATCTCCACGTCGAAAGCTTCCACGCGGCCGGTGAGATAGTTGAACATCATCACGGCCGGGATGGCGACGAACAGACCGACGGCGGTGGTCACCAGCGCTTCTGCGATACCGCCGGCGACGGCGCCCAGACCTGTGGCCTTCTGCTCGGAAATGCCCTTGAAGGCGTTCAGAATGCCGACCACGGTGCCGAACAGGCCGACGAAAGGAGCGGTGGAGCCGATGGTAGCCAGGCCGCCCAGACCGCGCTTCAGTTCGGCGTGCACGATGGCTTCGGCGCGCTCCAGGGCCCGCTTGGAAGCTTCAATCTGCTCGCCCGGAATGTCGCCGGACTCGGAGTGGGCGCGGAATTCCTGCAGGCCCGCGGTCACTACCTTGGCCAGGTGGCTCTTCTTGTTGCGCTCGGCAACGCGGATGGCTTCATCAATCTTGCCTTCGCGCAGGGCGCCGGCCACCGCGGGGGCAAATGCCCGCGACTGCTTGCGTGCCGCGCTGAACGCCATCCAGCGGTCAATCATCACGCCGATGGACCAGCCGGACATGATGAACAGGATGATAACGACGATCTTCGCCAGGATACCCATCTGGTGCCATAGCGAAATGGGGTCCCATCCCACGGTGCCGCCTTCCTGGAAAATCCACGAGGCGTACACGGAGGCATGGGTGAGGGCTGCGTTAGCTGCGTGTGCTACGAACATGAGTGACTTTTTCCTCCTCAGGAATGTCGTGACTCGGTATCGCGAACTTCTGTAAATCTGCTCTGCAAGCGATTACAAAGGATCAAGCGTGGACCTACTCTGCGAAGCGTGCGCTCGAGTTTGGATTCACGGCCAGCACGCAGGGTTGGTGGCTTGCAGTTTACGCGCCCGGGGACCAAAATGCACGCGGGCGCCAACCGCTTGATTCAAAACCGGGGCCGGCCCCGGAGGGCGGACCCGGAGCAACTCTCTCTAGCCGCCAGCCAGGGTGAAGTTCACCGTGATCTGGGTCTCCACCGCGACCGGCTCGCCATTCAGGAAGTAGGGCTTATAGCGCCACTGCCTCACTGCTTCGATGGCGGATGGGGCCAGCATCGGATGCCCGCTGATCAAACGCAGGTTCTCGATGGTGCCGTCCTTGCTGATCTCTGCCTGCAGGATCACTGTCCCCTGAATGCGCGCCTGCCGCGCCAAAGGCGGGTACATGGGCTGCACGCGATGGATCAGCAAGCCTTGCGACACGCCCTGGGAAACGCGCACCCGTTGCGGTGTGGCTACCTTGGGCACGGCCACGGGCGTGGAGCTGATAATGCCTCCGATTACGCCCCCCATCTGCCCTCCGGGCACGCCACCCGGCACGCCGCCCACCACGCCCGCTGCCGACATCACCGGCGGAGGCGCCTCTTCCTCTTTAATCATTTCTACTTTCTTGGGGATCTTGGTAGGTGTGCGCAACTCGCCATTGATGATGTCGGTTTGCACTACCTTGACCACCCGCTGCGGCACTGCCGCCGGCGGCGGAGGCGGCGGAGGCGGCGGTGGAGGCGCTACCAGAAACGTCATCAACTGCTGCTTGGGCAGGGCTTCGGTATACAGCAGCGGGATAAGAACCAGAACGCCGACCAGGCAGATCTGCAGTACAAACGAGATCGTGGTCGTCATCCCGCGCTTGGTCCGTAACCTGCCTCCTGATTCCAGAAGGCTGTCCTCAAACATGGAACTTCCTCCGTCTTCTTACCATTTAGACACCGTAGAGCCGCACTTTGCTCCCGCTTGGGAGCACCCGGCGCAAAATGTTGCAGATTAGGGTTCCCGCCGGGAACTGCAGAATTCTATGCCTTTGCCCTGACTTTTTCGCGGCGATTTACAGCAGGCGTCGCCGGTGGCGTCGGACGGCCGCTGGTGCTGCGCCGGTTGCGCCAGTCCTGGTAAGCCACCAGCATAGGCGCCGCCACAGCAATCGAAGAATACGTCCCGATCAGGATGCCGATCACCAGGGCAAAAGAGAAGCCCCTAAGTACTTCGCCACCAAACAGATACAGCGAAAGCACGGTCAGAAACGTCAGGCCGGAGGTAAGTACCGTCCGGCTCAAAGTCTGATTGATGCTGCGATTGACGATATCGGACAGCTTCTCCCGCCGCAAAAGCTTGATATTTTCGCGGATGCGGTCAAAGACGACGATGGTGTCGTTCATCGAGTAGCCAACCAGCGTCAAAATGGCGGCGATGACGGTGAGGCTAATCTCCTTGTCCGCCAGCGAGAAAGCACCTACAGTGATGAGTGTGTCGTGGAAGCAAGCCACCACCGCGGCCACGCCGTAAATGAGTTCAAAGCGGAACCACAGGTACACCAGCATGCCCACCAGCGAGTACAAGATCGCCAACTTGGCCTGACTTTGCAGCTGCTTGCCCACCTGGGGACCGACCACGTCCACGTTGCGCACCCCAAAATCGGAAAGCGCGAATCCTTGCTTCAGCGAGGCCACCACCGCCGGTGGCACAATCCCATTCAGGTCATTCATCGAGTACAGAACCCCGCTCTGCACCGCATCCCGCTGGCGCACGACGGCTTGCGCCATTTCCTGATAACGCTGCGCCGCATCCGTTCCTAGATGCAAGGGGTCATTGGACAACAAATAGGCCTGGATAGTCTGCGTGCTGGCATTATTCAAGTCCTGCTCACCCGCAGGCATTCTGGTTTCCAGGGCAGTGATAATCTGCGACCGGCCTCGGTCGAGCGCGGCTTCGCTGGTCTCGGTTTCCGCCAAACCGATCAGGACCTCGTTGTTGGAGGCGGTCCCGAAGCGCTGAATGCGGGCGCTATGTAGTCCGGCGCGATCCATCAGTGTGCGGATTTCATTTGTGTCTGGAGACTTGGTGAATTTCACCCGCACCAGCGTGCCGCCGCGGAAGTCCACACCCAGCGGAATACCGTGCCAGAACAGCATGGAGCAGATACCGGCCACGCTGAACACCAGCGAAAAGGCGAGAAAATACCACTTTTTGCTGAGAAAATCTATGTTTGGGTTGCGAAAGAATTCCACTTAGCTTTGGCCCTCAAAGTTAGCTTTGCAAATTCGGCCCATGAGCAGTCAAAATCGCGCACCAGGAATTACCCTATGCTTAGCGCCTCTCCCCGTTCCTTGCGGTTGAGCACATAGTCGAAAATTACTCGTGAGACAAACACCGCGGTAAACAGGTTGGCCAGCAGACCAAAGGTGAGCGTGACCGCGAACCCCTTCACCGGCCCGGTGCCGAAAATGAACAAAATAAAAGCGGAAACAATGGTGGTCACGTGCGTGTCTACGATCGTGATCCAGGCGTGGGCGAAGCCCTGTTCCACCGCCGAAGGCGGCGTTTTTCCATTGCGCAGTTCTTCCCGGATGCGCTCAAAGATGAGCACGTTGGAGTCAACCCCCATGCCGACCGTAAGGATGACCCCGGCAATGCCAGGGAGGGTTAGCGTGGCCCCGCTATAGCCCAGGAAACCCAACAAAATAATGAGGTTCAGGATGAGTGCTACATCGGCATTGATGCCTGCCCCGTGATAGTAGACCAGCATGAAGATGAGTACCGCGAGCATGCCGATCACGGCCGCCCGCACGCCATCACGGATGGAATCAGCGCCCAGCGAGGGACCGACGGTGCGGTCTTCCAGGTAGTGAATGCTGGCGGGCAGAGCGCCGGAACGCAAAATCATGGCCAGGTCCTTGGATTCCTGATCGGAAAAGCGGCCATTGATCACGCCGGAATCGTGAATCTGCTCCTGGATGGTGGCCACTTCCTGGACCTTGTTGTCCAAAACGACGGCCAGCTTGTCGCCCACGTGCGCGCCGGTAAAGGCGGCAAAGCGGCGTCCGCCCTCATTCGTGAGCTGGAAGGAAACGTCGGGGCGGCCATTTTCGTCGCGGCTGGCACTGGCATCGCGCAGGTCGCGCCCGGTAACCGCGGAGGAGCGGGAAATGAGATACCACACGTCATGCGGCTCGCCGCCGGTATCGCCAATGCTCTTGCCTCGCAACAGCATGGTGCCCGGAGGCAGCACGCCATTGTTAGCGCTCAGCGCTTCCTGCTCGCTGGAATAGGGGCCGCCAAAGGCCTGCCGGATCTCCAGCATGGCGGTGGACTGCATGATCGCCTTCACGCGCGCCGGGTCATCCACACCGGGTAACTGCACCAAAATCTGGTACTGCCCCAGGCCGTGCTCCTCAATCACCGGCTCGCTCACGCCCAGCTGGTCAATGCGGTTGCGGATGGTTTCGATAGCCTGCTGCACGGCGCGGTTCTTGAGCTCGGCCAGATTGGACGGCTTCATGGAGAGCGCGTAGGTATCCTGGGCGCCGGAAGACAGGTTGTACTCGGGCAAATCCGTGGTGACGATATCACGCAAATCCGCAGAGTGGTCAGCCGACACGCCCTTAATCGCAATGTGGTCAGGATTGTTGGCGGGGTCGGACTGGGAGATATCGGCAAAAGCGATATTGCGGCTGCGCAGGGAGGCCTTCAGGCGCTCACTGGCCTGTTGAGCGTCCACGTTGACGGCGTCGTTTACCTGCACCTGCAGGATGAGGTGAGTGCCGCCCTTGAGGTCCAGGCCCAAATTGATGCGCTGCAGCAGGGCGGCGGCCAGCCCCGAACCGGTAAAGCTGGAGGGGACGCCGAATATGCCGTACACGAAAACCAGGAGGACGGCGATGATGAAAACTGACTTCCAGAGCAGGTTCTGCTTCATAAAAACCGGGAGACTACTTTGAAAATACCGGGTATTTCAACCGGCTGCAACCGCCTACGACTTGCCGCCTTCCTCGGGATTCGCCAGGGAGACGACCGCCGAGCGGGATATCTCGAGGCGCAAATTGTCGGGCGGCACGCGGAGCTGCAAGGCATCATCGCGCAAGGAGATGATAGTACCGCGCAGGCCGCCGCTGGTAACCACCTTGTCGCCCGCCTTCAGTTCACCCAGCATATGCTGCCATTTCTTCTGCCGCCGCTGCTGGGGCATGATCAGCAGAAAATAGAAAATCGCGAAAATCAGGATCAGCGGCAGCAAGCCCCAGCCCAGCGCTCCGCCGCTATCCTTGGCCTGCAAGAAGGCCGCTAGCAGATAGGTTTCCATGAAATCTGACTAAACCTCTAGCCTCAGCACGACGTACTCTGCCTGCGCAGAGCCGGAGATCATTATAAATTCCATGCAGGAAAACTTGTGACCCCTGTCGTCAGGCCGGTTACTTCTTTCCATCAGGTATGAACAGGGGATTCGACTACGGTTTCGGTGTGGACCGTACACCAGAAAGAAGAGCCCACTCCCCAAGATTTATAGAATGCCGCACGGCCCGCATGGTGTCAAGGTAGTAGGCCAGGTTGTGGACGGTGTTCAAGACCTGGGCCAGAACCTCGTTGCTGGCGTAAAGATGGCGCAGGTAAGCGCGCGAGTAGCGGGCGCAGACGCGGCAGGAGCAGCGGGGGTCGAGCGGACCTTCATCCTGTGCGTAGCGCGCCTGCTTGATAGAGATCTTGCCCTCCGAGGTGAACAGCAATCCGTGGCGGGCAGCGCGGGTGGGAAGTACGCAATCCATCATGTCCACGCCCAGGGCGGCATACTGCACGATCTCTTCGGGTGTCCCCACACCCATGAGATAGCGGGGATGGTCCTCCGGCAAGAAGGGCAGCGTTGCAACGACAATGTCGTGGGTCATGGTCCGCGGCTCACCTACGCTCAGCCCGCCGATGGCGTAGCCCTGGAAGCCGATCTCAACCGTGCGTTCCGCCGATTCGCGGCGCAGGTCAGGGTGCATGCCGCCCTGCACGATGCCGAAGAGGGCCTGGGAGTCGTTCGCCGTCGGCCGTCGACCGTCGGCCGTCGACCAGGGCGCCTCCCGCTTGTGCTCCTCAAAATACCGCTTGCTGCGCTCCGCCCAGCGCGCGGTGAGCTCCATTGAGGCGCGTGTGCGGGCGCGCTCGGCGGGGTATTCGGTGCACTCGTCAAACGCCATAATGATGTCGGCACCCAGGCCAATTTGCGCCGCCACGGCAGTTTCCG
>DASYWT010000200.1:0-4602 GCA_035935775.1 Terriglobales bacterium | reverse complement strand
ATGGCGCCGGTTTCGCCGCGTACAATCTGCGCGATCGCCCCGCCTTGCCGCGCCAGCAGTTCTGAAGCCGAGGGGTTGCCGGCTACCTGCCGCGCCTGGAAGATGAAGTAATCCTCGCTCAGCCAAGTCGGGTATTGCTTCACCAGCGCCGGGCTGGCGCGTTCCAGTTTTTGCCGGGCAATAGCGGTGGCATGGCGGTCGAAGTCTCCCTCCCACATCCAGCTGCTGGCAAGCTGTACCAGGCTCTGCCACTCGCCCGCGAATGGTAGCTCGAAGATGATGCTGACCACCCCGTAGTCGTAATACTTGATCTGAGCTTCCAGGCGCTCCCCGTGTGCTAACACGATAGGGTCTACCCGCTCCACCACCGGCGGCCGGGCAAAACGGACGTAAGCCGGGGCAGCGCTTTTGAAGGTCGGTGCAACTGGCCTAGCTCCCACTATGCGGCGCAGTTCGTCCAGGTGGATCTCCTCGCACACGTCATAGAGGATCATCACCAGGATGCAGCCCTGGACCGGTACCAGGGCCGGCACGATTTCCTGCGCCTGGCTCTGAGCTGAGGGCTGGGGCAGGGTCTGGACCGGGGCTTGATCCTGAGCGGTCGGGATGGTCACCTGCTCCGCCATGGCACCGGATATTATCCGGGTCTGGCGCTGGGGAAAGCAACGGGTAAACCGGCCTCCATTCAGCTAATCCATTGTTAACATTAAGGTTATATCGCAAGGCGTGACTTGGCCTTGCCCCGGCGATGGTGCGCTCCTATAGCACCTGACGGCGACTGTTACACTTCCGGTGAATGCTTCAGGGGTTCGCCACTTCCGAGGGCACCTCACGCTATCGCGACCGCTTTCCCAGGTTGCGGGACGCCGGGCACTTCCGCCGTCCCCAGGCGGTGCCCGGAGTAGGGGAACTATGGCTCTCCTCTATCGGGCTGGGCACCTACCTGGGCGAGCCCACCGCCGAGGCGGACACCCAATATCGGGAGGCCATCGCCACCGCCCTGCGTTCCGGCATCAACCTGCTCGATACCGCCATCAACTACCGGCACCAGCGTTCGGAGCGGAGCATCGGCTCGGCGCTGGCGGAACTGATCGCCAGCGGCGAACTGCGGCGTGACGAAGTGCTGGTTTGCACCAAGGCCGGCTTCTTCGCTTTCGATAACGAGATGCCCGCTGACATGCGCGGCTACTTCATGCGCGAATACGTGCAGACCGGCATTCTTGATCCACAGCAGGTGGCCGGCGGCAGCCACTGCATGGCCCCGCGTTACCTGGCCGACCAGATCGAGCGCTCCCGCCGCAACCTGGGGCTCGAGACCATTGATGTCTTCTACGTCCACAACCCAGAATCGCAACTCGCCGAGGTCGCGCGCCCCGTCTTCCGCGACCGCCTGCACGCTGCCTTTGTCATGCTGGAAGACGCGGTAAAACAGAACAAGATTCGCTACTACGGTGTAGCCACCTGGAATGGTCTGCGCCTGCGGGAAGAAGAGCGGGACTACGTCAGCCTCGCTGCCTTGCTGGAGCTTGCCCGCGCCGCCGGCGGCGAGCAGCACCATTTTCGCTTCCTGCAGCTGCCCTTCAACCTGGGCATGACCGAGGCCTTCGCCCGCGCCAACCACCTGCTGGACGGACAGCGGATCTCTACCATCAAGCTGGCAGCCCGTGCTGGCCTGGCGGTGGTGGGCAGCGCCACCCTGCACCAGGGGCAGCTCATTCGCAATTTGCCCGACTTTGTGCGCCAGGGGCTAGGCATGACGGGCGATGCCGCCAACGCCATCCAGTTCTCTCGCTCCGCCCCCGGCCTGACCACCTCCCTGATCGGAATGGGCTCCAAGGCTCATGTGCTGGCTAACCTCGAGCCGGCGTCCCATCCCCCCACCCCTCCCGAGCAATGGGCCAAGCTGTTTGGGGCGCGATAGAAATCGCTCCGTACGATTTCATCAGCTGCATTGCTCCGGAGCTCTTAATATCCGGGATTCTGATCTAGCAATTGAATTTTGCCAGTGCGAAAGGGAAGCTTCTGTTACTGACCTGATCCCTTAATCTCCACGCACCCAGAATATGTCCACAATGCGCTGGTCGGGATCGAGCAGCATGATGCGAGCGCCCAGACTCACGCGCACCCATCCGCCGGGCAATCGGGGCAGACGCTCTTCGCACTGGTCGGGCAAAAGGCGCACTCGCTTCTGCAGGCCCGGGGGCAAAGTTCCGTTGCGTTGCAGTTGGCGCTCCAGGCCGGGTGGGAGATTGCCTCCTCGCTTAGCCAGCCCCGGCGGCAGGTCGCGGTAGCTGTCGGCCATGCAGTCGCTGATCACATCGCGTTCGCGGTCGGAGAAACCTTCGGGCCCGCGCCCGTAACCATCGTCGGCGCGGTAGATACGACGGCGGTCGTGGTCCTCGCCCTGGTCGTCGTCATCCTCATCGTCATCGTGCCGGCGCACGGGCCGCTCATCCGCATAGGGACCCTGCTCGGGAGGAGGGCCCTGATCTTCGTACCCCGCATAAGCGTCCTGATCGGCCTGGGGGCGAGGTTGCTGCGACTGCGCTGCGGGCTGCGCTGCCGCGGGGGGCGCGCCTACAGTCCAAACCAGCACGGCTTCGGATTCCACTACTGCCGGCTTTTTGCCGGTCGCAGCGGCCACGCCAGTTCCCGCGGCTGCCCCGCTGGCGGCCCCGATGGCGGCTCCTTTACCGCCGCCGAAAATGCCGCCCAGAATCGCGCCCAGCGCGGTGGTGCCGCCGATCTTGGTCACATTCGATTTGGTGTGGGATTCGCCCTTGATCACGAAGGGATTAGCCGAAACATTGTAGGTGCGGCCGCCGCTGTTCACGGTGCGCAGCACCAGGGTCAGCTCGCCCGGGCTGCTCAGCCGTCCTGAACTCTTCACCTGTACCACCTGCCCCGTCACCGCCGCGCCCTGGGGAAACAGGGTTCTGCCATTGGCCACCACGGGCGCGGCCAGCGTGCCGTGGAAGCGGTCGCCGACGTGCGAGGTCTCGCTGCTCAGTTTCTCGGTGATCCGCACCGATAGCCGTGCGCCGTTAGGGATATTGGCGTTCACCGCGGCCCCCGCCGGGCCCGCCAGCACCGCCATCAGAAACAGAACCAGAACAAGGTTACTTCCGCGCCGCCAAGTCATATGTGTCCGCCCAAACCAGAAAGTGGAAACACCTGAGTTGAAATGTTAGGAGGGGCTGGGGCTAGGAACAACGAACGAAAGTCTATGGCCGACGGGTTTGCCGCGCCGATGCCGGGAAGTTCTATGGCGGGCGGTGCCAGGTTGGTTCAGGACACAATCTCACCCGCAATCTGCACGTTGGGTTTGTATCAGGGCACGACTTCAGTCGTGCCGCATGAGGCGGCAACAATCGCCGGCTTCAGCCGCCGGGAAGCTCCAGCTACAGAGGCTCTTAAACGTGCCTCTAACATTGGCACAGTCCCGTGGCGGCTGAGTGCTGATTACTGAATGCTGAGTGCTGAGAGTGCTGATACTGAATGCTGAGTGCTTCGATCTTACTTCAGCGCGTCCAGACGCGCGGCTGCCATTTCCGCCGCCGGACTGGTGGGATTATCCTTCTGAATCTGCTGGTAGAGCTTGCGCGCCTCGTCCGGCTTCTTCGCGGTGTATGCTTCCGCCAGCGCCAGCTGGGCTTGTACCTTGCTGACCGAGGTAGTGGGGTGAGCAACCAGTTGTTGGTAAAGTTCGATAGCCTGAGTGTCGTGCCCAGTGTTGCGGTACTGGTTAGCGAGCGCAAACTTGGACAGCGAGGCCAAGTCCTGATTGTGAGCGCGCGACAAGTCCTGCAACTGCTTTTCGGCAGCGCCGGAGTTGCCCAGGTCGAGATCGGTCAGCGCCGCGAAATAGCGGGCGATGTCCCCGTTATGGGTATGCGGATAATTCTGCACTACCGACTGAAACAGCGGCTGGGCAGCTTTAGCCCGCTCCTGGGCCGAGTTGAACATCATGATTCCCGGTTGCGGGGGCGTGCCGGCCGGCACAATCGGTGCGTCGTAGGTACGGAAGGCGTTGGCCATGGCCAGGCTTGCTGCCTGGTTTTGCTGCTGCAGGTAGTAGTAGCCGGCCAAGCCGACGGCGACCACCACGGCGGCGATGATTCCTGCGGTGGTCAGAACTTTGCGGTGCTCTACCGCCCAGGAAACGGTTTCTGCGGTGGCTACAGCGAATCTATCCTGTTTAAGTTGATGCCGAACTTCTGCTCGCACGAGGTTCCTTCTAGGGGCGCTCTGCCGGGAGGCTGAAAATCAGTGTAACAGCCGCAAAAACCCAGCGTCAACGAAGGGCCAGAGTATTGTAGCTCCGGGGCTTTCTGGCGGTCCATAACTTGGAACCCTTTGAGGCGCGGGGGCTTTTGAAGTGGCCTCTGGGCGGCCTTCAGCCGGGGAAGTTCGCTCGCCCCGCCCAGGACAGTGGCGCTACTCGCATGAGTACAACCGTAAGCTTGGCGCAAGCCGTCGAACTGAGGAGTACGATTTCCGATAGGCAGAGCTGCTGATCAGGGCGGAGAGAGTTGCCTTGTGGAAGGAAGGTGTTCTATGCGCAAAGCCGCCATCATCATCGGCATCATTATCGCTGTCATC
>DASYWT010000199.1:0-59730 GCA_035935775.1 Terriglobales bacterium | reverse complement strand
TTCCTCTCGAGCGCGGGCTTCCAACCTCCGCAGGTGCTCCCGCAGGGCGTCGCGTACCAAGGCGGACCGATTCCGCTTGGTCCGCCGCGCGGCTTGGTCGGCAGCCTGCAAAAGCTTTCGGTCGAGAACAATCTGGATTGTCTCCATATTGTCGAACCTCATCCACATTTTACTCCACATTATACTCCACAGTCGTTGGGTAGAAAAAAACGTCGCACTGGAGACCCTCAATCGGTATTGTAAACAGGTAACTTACTGATTCTAAGGCGTGCAACTGCCTGAACTTCCGCATCTCCCGAAGCACCACAGTCCCGTCAGAGACGACTGAACATCGCCCCTGTCTCAGGAGAGCTGCGTCCCAAAAACACCACTCGATCCGCCGCCACAAAATTGGCAAGCGAACAAGCCGCGATGCTAAGCAAGTTCGCCGGAACCGGGGGTAGCCCCCAATATCCCACCATTAGCCGCATTAGCGCCAGATTCCCGACAAGGGAAATGACGCCATTGGTCAAATGAAATCGTGCCAGCCTGCCCGGAATGCTTCCGCCCCGGTCGCTCCAGGTGAAATTCTGGTGCCAGGCGAAGTTGTGCAGCACGGCCGCCTCCACCGCCAGTGCCGTCGCCACCATATAGTGCATGCCGAGAGCGGTCAGTAGCGCCAGGACGCCCAACTGCACAACCACCCCGATCGCGCCCACCAGAATGAACTTGCACCAGCGCCAGCCGGTTGCGCGCCAGCCTTCACTGGTGCTCACTGGGGCTGCTCCTCGCGGTAGAGCTGCACCGTGTGGCAAATGGCTGACACTATCAGTATGCTCACCATCCCGGCGATGGCGATTACCCCGCCTACGTCAAAAAGCAGGTAAGGTCGATCCAATATGTGGACGACAGGGCGGAACAGAAGCGCCACGCTGCCCACCGCCAGCAGAATGCGGATTTCCGTCGGACCAAATTTCGCGTAGGACAGGCGAAAAGTCTTCAGCGTATAACTCGCCAGGTACACCTCAACCGAAAGCATAAGGAAGGCCACCAGCATGCCCATGGCAACGTCCGGGTGCACGTAGCCGGAAAGCGCAAGGCCGCCCATGAGGAAGAAGGCGGAGAAGGTGTCAATCACATGGTCCACGTAGAAGCCGTAGCGTGGTCGCTGCCGGTTCCGCACGCGCGCCAGCGTGCCATCGAGGCTGTCTCCCAGCCAGTTAGCCGCCAGGCAGGCCACGGCCCCCAGCAGCATCTGCGGCTCCCATCTTGCCAGCGCGTAGCAGATGCCGGCCGCCAGGTTGCCGGCGAAACCCAGCAGCGTCAGGTGGTCGGAGTTGATCCAGGCTGGCGTGCGTGCGGCCAGCCACAGCAGAGACCTCTTTTCGGCCGCCGCCACAAAGCTTTCCTGGATGCGTTTGGCCGGGGCAAAGCCTAATTCACATTCACGGAGCCGAGCCTCCGTCTGCTGATAAAGCTGAGAGAATGTGGGAATTTCTTGCAGCGCCATAATTGTCCTCCTTACGCGAGAACAACTTGGCGCTGGCGGGCCGGGATAGCAATCCAAAGCGCCTCAAATCGAGGTCAAATGCTGGTCAGTCGCTAACTGCCTGATTGGCAAGGCACAAAGAGGTTGAGGTTGGCGGGTTCGCGCATGCTGATGCAGCTGGATTCCTCAGGGACACGTAAGCTTTGCGGTGCCGGAAACCGCCGTTGACATCTGGCCCATGCCCATCGCTGAGTTGGAGGAGGCAATGGCCGTTACCGTCACCGTGCCGGATGCTCCGGAGACGCACTGCGCCATGCCGTTTTGGCTGATGCTCGCTATTTTCGTATTGGAGACCATCCAACTTCCCGAGTATGGGTCAACAAACGGAACGAGCGCCGGAGAGGGTGGCTTGCTGAATGTGCCGGTCGCGGTGAACTGCACCTGTCCCATCGCGGAACCCTGTGCATCCGCATTGGCAGGGGTTACCGCAATGGACTGGAGCACGCGGTTGGAGGAATTCATTGCGCTGCAACCCACGGAGAGGGCGGCGATCACCACAACTGCAAGAAGCAGGCTGGCGCTCAGGACTAAACCCGTCCGGCTCATAGAACCTCCGTACAAATAATGCCTCTAAGAACGTCACCGAAATGCAGGCCCTGAGCTGAACCGCAATTATTGTAGAGCCCGGAAGGCATCCTGCCGTTACAAAATTGAAATCTGTATTACTCCCCCATTATTCCCGCAGTCACCGGCCGCTCCCCCGGGCCTCCATAAATGATTGCAGGATAAGGACTGCGGCCAGCCTGTCCACAACTTGTGCCCGGCGCTGGATGCTCAGTTCGGCTTCGCGCAACAGCCGGTTGGCTTGGGCTGAGGTCAGGCGTTCATCCCAGAGGTGAACAGGAAGGGCGAAACGGCGGCGCAGTTGTTCGGCGAACTCCTGCATTTTCAATGACTGTGAGCCGGCCGCTCCGCTCATGTGCAAAGGATAGCCAACCACAATCTCGCGCACCTCGTACTCGCGGATGGTGCGCTCAAGCTCCTCAAAATCAGTGCGCTTGTTCTTGCGGCGAATGGTCTCCAGCCCCTGGGCGGTGATGCCCAGAGGGTCGGAAACGGCTCTTCCAATGGTTTTGGAGCCCACGTCTAAGGCGAGAATGCGGCCGGGGCTGGAAGCCGTCGAGGCATCGTCCGAAGTCACGCAGGAATTATAGGGGAGGCAGTGAAGTTTCCAGTTTCTGGTTTCGAGTTTCCCGTGCAACACCCGTTCGACGAAACTTAAAACCGCAGGCTTGAAAACCAGCCTAATAATCGCTGGGATTCTGCATCATGCCCAGAGGCGCGGTTTCCTTGAGCGGTATGTCCACGCCGGTGATGGTGGTGTTGCCATGTTTCCGAAGTGCGGCCATGGCTCGTTCGCGCTCACCAGTCGGAACTACTGCTGTGTGCGTCAGAAACTCTTCCAGGGCCTCCTCGCCCGTCACTATGCGAGAGAAAGAATTGCCGCTGGAGACGTTGTAGGTGATCTGATAATCGGGAATCAGGCGGTCATACTTATCCCGCGTCTGGCCCAGGCGAATGACATGCAGGATTCCGGACATCATAACCGCTTAGTTGGATGTGTAAAAGACTGTGAAGTTTGTGCAGTGGGCCCAAAGGTGAGTACCTGGTTGTGCTATTCGCGCCAGCGAAGAACCGCCGATGGTTGGACAGTCAGATAACCGGGACAGAGTTGAACGCCCTTCAGGCCTCGGCGGGTGCTGCTTCGGGAAAGCGCAGCCTCGATTTGGACAGCGCCTTATTCAGCAACTGCTCAATGTGCTCTTCGTCCACGTTCTTGGCCAGGGCCAGTTCGCTGACCAGCAGATAGCGGGCCCGCTCCAGCATCTTCTTCTCGCGGAAGGACAAAGGCTTAGTCTGGTTGAGAACCAGTAGGCTTTTGAGGACGGCAGCCACATCCAGCAGAGAACCCGTACGCATCCGCTCGGAATTCTCCTTAAAGCGGTATTTCCAATCGGCGTTGTTGTTACATTCCCCATCGGTCAAAAAGTCCAGGATTTTCTGGATTTCGCCGTTGCGCACTACCCGTCTGAGTCCCACAGTGTTGACGTTGCTGAAAGGCACCATCACCTTGAGACTACTGGACTTAATCTTGAGTAAGTAGAATTTTTCAACGGTGGCGCCAATGGTCCGGCTGCTGATTTGCTCGATAATTCCTACGCCATGGTTGGGATAAACGACTTTGTCACCTATGTGGAAATTGGCATCAGTGATCATCATGAAGGGCACCCGCGAGCGCAGGACTGGGCCAGAGGAACAACTGTCAAAATTATAGCGGGAGTTGCCCAAAACGTCAATTCCAGGTTGGTGTTAGAGCGCCATTGTCGCATTTCACTTGAGCGCCGAAGAGGTGATTTTCGAACGCCTTGCCGCGTGCCCCTTGTTCCCCTTTCGGGCCTGCGGGTTAGCAATTCCTCTTCCCGTCGCGAAATATGGTTACGGTATAGCCCATATTGGGACAAAGGCCGCGTGTCGTGTACGTGCACACCAACCTCTGCCGCCCGCGTTATAATCGCTAGCGCGAGTTATGCCGGAGCACATCAAGCGCAAACTTCAGGAAGAAATTGACACCCTGGAGTACGAACTTAATCACGACCTGCCTAAGGAACTGAAAAAGGCCATCGCGCTCGGCGACCTTAGCGAAAACGCCGAGTATCACATGGCCAAGCAGCGTCAGGAGTATGTCCGCGCCCGCCTGGGGCAGCTCAAGAAGCGCATGGCCGACCTTTCCCTGATCAACATGAACAACATTCCTCGCGACAAGGCGGGGCTGGGATCCAAGGTTAAGGTGTACGACTCAACCAAGGAAGAAGAGATTGAGTACGAACTGGTGACCAGCGAAGAATCCGACGTAACCCAGGGAAAGATTTCCACCACCTCGCCCATCGGCCGCGCCCTGCTGAACAAGAAGGTCGGGGACACCACCCTGGTCCACACCCCTACCGGCAAGCGCGAACTGGAGATCCTGAGCCTTATCACCATCCACGACGGGGCGCAATGAGCTGGACAGGCGCGTTCGGGCGCGGTTGCCGAGTGCTGTTGACGGCCATCGTGCGCCGGATGGCCATTGCCCGCGTCAGTCCCAACGTGCTCACCTTTCTGGGCCTGGTCATCAACCTCATCGCCGCCTGCTTTTTCGGCTATGCCGGTGGAGCCAACCAGCGGGCCATGTTCTTCTATGCCGGCCTGGTGGTGTTCGCCGCCGGTTTCATGGATCTGGTGGATGGGCGGGTGGCGCGGGCGAGCAACCGAGTGACGCGCTTTGGCGGCTTCTTCGATTCCGTGGTGGATCGCTACAGCGATGTGGCGATCTTCTTTGGCCTGCTGGTTTACTACGCGCGCGCCAACCGTTTCTTTTATGTTGTGTTAGTGGCGGTGGTGATGACCGGCTCCGTGATGGTGAGTTACACCCGCGCCCGGGCCGAATCTCTGATCGGCTCCTGCCGGGTGGGATTTCTGGAACGGCCGGAGCGTCTGGTGCTGGTGATCATTGGCGCCGTCTTCAACCGCATGGCGCCGGTGCTATGGGTGCTGGCGGTCTTCTCCAACATTACGGTTATCCACCGCATTTACTACACCTGGCAGAAGACCAAGCCCACCGAATCAGCCGAGAACATCAGCGCGGCATAGAAAGCCGTTGGCACTTAGCAATTAGCATTTGGCCCCCTGAACGGTTATCGCGCCTCGAAAACAAGCATTCAGCACTCAGCCGTCAGCATTCAGCCCTGAGACTTTCAACTCAGGCGGGTCGGCCCCCTGAAGCCCATGCCCACCCCTATTTTTCATTGACCTCGCTCGTTTTCTGCACGTAACATTCGGCGCCTGATGATTGGCCAGAACGTCTCGCATTATCGCATCATCGAAAAGCTGGGCGGCGGGGGAATGGGCGTCGTCTACAAGGCGGAGGATTCGCGCCTGCACCGTTTCGTCGCCTTGAAATTCCTTCCTGAAGAGGTTTACCGCGATCCCCAATCCCTGGCCCGTTTTCAGCGCGAAGCGCAGGCCGCCTCCGCTCTCAATCATCCCAACATTTGCACCATTTACGACATTGGGGAGCACGAGGGCCGGGCCTTCATCGTGATGGAGTTTCTGGACGGCGTTACCTTGAAGCACCTGGTTGCCGGACACCCGCTGGAATACGAACAGCTATTGTCCCTGGGCATCGAAATCGCCGACGCCCTGGATGCGGCGCATGGGGAAGGAATCGTGCACCGCGATATCAAACCCGCCAATATTTTCATCACCAAGCGCGGGCACGCCAAAATCCTGGATTTTGGCCTGGCGAAGGTTTCGGAGGAACCGAAGAGAGGCGGGGCCGGGGCGACCCTGGCGACGGTGGACGAGCAGCACCTCACCAGCCCGGGAACCGCGCTGGGCACGGTGGCCTACATGTCGCCGGAGCAGGCCCGGGGCAAGGCACTGGATGCGCGCACCGATCTGTTTTCCTTTGGCGCGGTGCTGTATGAGATGGCCACCGGCACGCTGCCGTTTCGGGGGGACACGTCGGCGGTCATTTTCAACGCCATCCTGGAACGGGCCCCGATCCCGCCCATCCGGCTGAATCCGGATCTGCCCGCGGAACTGGAGCGCATCATCAACCGGGCGCTGGAGAAGGACCGGGAGCTGCGTTACCAGCACGCTTCGGAGATGCGGGCGGAGTTGCAGCGGCTGAAGCGGGATTCGGGATCGGGGAAGAGGATCGCGGTGGAAGAGCCGCCGCCGGTTGAAGCGCAGGCGCCTGCTCCGCATCCCAGCGGCGTAATCTCCGCCGCGGCGCGTTCGTCCTCAGCCTCGCACCGGCTTGCCAGTACCGCCGCCGCGCAAGCAGCCCCCGCGCCGGTGGCGGTCGCAGATTTCCGAGCGGGGCAGCCGGGTACTGCGGGCGGCAAGAGATACTGGATGGTTGCCGCCGCCCTGCTTGTGGCCGCGGGAGTTGCGGGCGCGTTTTACTGGCGCTCGCGCGCCAGCCATAAGCTGACGGAAAAGGACTCCATCCTGCTGGCGGACTTCGTCAATACGACGGGCGATCCGGTCTTTGACGGGACGCTGAAGCAGGCGCTGGCGGTGCAACTTGAGCAATCGCCCTATCTGAATATTGTGCCCGATCAGACCGTGCGCAAGGCCCTGCGCTTCATGGGGCGCGCTCCGGATGAGCGGGTGACCGGCAGCGTGGCGCGGGAGATCTGCGAGCGGGAAAACATCAGCGCCCTGCTGGGCGGCTCGATCGCGGCCCTGGGGAGCCAGTACGTGGTGGCCATTGATGCCATCAACTGCGCCACCGGCGACGCTCTCGCCCGCGAGCAGGTCACCGCCGACAAGAAAGAGACGGTTCTGCCGGCGGTGGGGAAAGCCGCCTCCAACCTGCGCGGCAAATTGGGCGAGTCTTTGTCGTCGGTACAGAAATTCAACACACCCGTCACCGAGGCGACCACCACATCCCTGGAAGCGCTGAAGGCGTACGCCGCGGCCGACGAAATGCGCAACGGCGGCGGCGAGGCCGAATCCATTCCTCTGTTCCAGCACGCGATTGAGCTGGACCCGAACTTTGCGATGGCGCACGCGCGGCTGGCCGCCGTGTACAGCAACGTGGGAGAAGAAGATAAATCGTTGGACGAGGCCCAAAAGGCGTTTGACCTGCGCGAACGCATAAGCGACCGCGAGCGCTTCTACATCGTTGACCACTATTACACCGCTACCGGTGACATCGAAAAAGACAAAGAAAATCTGGAGCTGGCCGTCAAAGCCTATCCCAATGATTCCACTGCCTTCTGCAACCTGGCCTTGGAATACAACCTGTACTACGCGGACTTTGAAAAAGCTATCCCGGTGGCCAACGAATGTATTCGGCTGGAGCCGAATACACCCTTTGGCTACGTGCACGCCGCGCTTGGGTACATGGCGCTGGGGAGGGTGGAGGAAGCGCGGTCCGTTCTGAAAAGGGCGGTGGACGCCAAAGCCGATAACTTGTTTGTTCACCAGGGGCTCTACGACCTGGCCTTCCTGAGCGGCGATGAGGCGGGCATGCGACAGGAATTGAAGTGGGCAGAAGGCAAGCCGAGCGAATACCTGCTGCTCAACGAAGCCACCAGTGCGGCGGCGGCAAGAGGACAAATGCAGAAGGCGGGAGAATTGATGGAGCGGTCGGTGCAAGTCAGCGAGCGGCTGGGATTCAAGGGCACACCGGCGGTCACACAGGTGGGCCTGGCGCTGACGCAGGCCGAGATCGGGAATGTGGCCAAGACGCACCAACTGTGCGCCACCAGTTCCGGCCTGGCGCGAGACCGGGCCAACCTGGAGTTAGTGGCTGTGGCCTTGGCCATGAGCGGAGAGGCAAGCCGGGCGCAGGCGATTACGGAGGAGTTGACCCGCCGTTTCCCGTCAGACACCCTGCTGCGCGCCGTAAGCATTCCCACTGTGGACGCATTGATCGCCATGAACGGCAAGACCCCCAAAGATGCTATCGAGCGCTTGCAGTCGGCGACGCCATACGAGCTCGGGACCGCGCAGGCGCTCCTGCCCATCTATATCCGCGGGCTGGCCTACCTGCAGGCAAAGCGGGGAACGGAGGCCGCGGCGGAATTTCAGAAAATTGTGGACCATCGCGGCATCGCTCCGGTCGGGCCGGAGCACTCACTGGCCAAACTAGGTTTGGGCCGGGCCTATGTGATGACCGGAGACACAGCCAAGGCCAGAGCCGCCTATCAGGATTTTTTTGCGCTGTGGAAGGATGGTGACCCCGACGTCCCCATCTTGAAAGAAGCCAAAGCAGAGTACGCGAAGTTACAGTGAGTGGCAGGGGGAATGCGAAAATTTAGCCCATGAACCGGCGTCCACTCTCCGTGACGATTGTCGGGTGCATCTTCCTGGCCATCGGAATGCTCGCGTCTGCTTCTCACGCAACTGAGTTGAGGGGGCCAGGCGCGTATGACGCCCTGTGGGCCCTGCTGGTCAACCTGATCGCCATCGTTTGCGGAGTCTACCTGCTCCGGCGCAGCAATTGGGCGCGTTGGCTGGCCGTGGCCTGGCTTGGTTTCCACGTCATCATAAGCCTCCACTCCTGGCAGGCATTGCTGGTACACAGCGCGCTGCTGGCGGTGTTCGCGTATCTGCTGTTTCGTCCAGCGGCGACGGCTTACTTTCGCGCCCCAAGTTCCGCGGGGACGTGACGCGAGCTACGCGGGCATGATGTTGGGGTTGAGGCGCAGCACATTGTCGGGGTCGTACTTCTTCTTGATCTCCGCCAGGCGGGCGTAGTTGGCGCCGTAGGCTGCCCTCATAAGCTCGCCGGTTGGTTCGCTCAGCCCATTGACGTACATGCCGTGCGAAAAAGGCTGCAGAGCAGCGCGCAGAGCCTCCACCCATCGCACCCCACTATCCTTTTCTGCCGGCGCGCTCCAGTAAGTTGACACCTCCACGTCATAGCCCTTCATCCTCAAAGGAAATGCCGCGTCACTGTATGGCACACGGGTGACCGCTCCGTGAAGGCATGAAATCATCACCCGAAATTTCTGCGGTGCATCCTTGGTTGCGCTTGTTATACCGGCAATCGCGGGCTCGCTAAGCTGCGGCAGAAACAGGCTGGTTGTGAAATAAGACAAAGGCTTCGGAGACGGAGGAAATCCCGACGCCTGCGACTCCAGATATGACATGACGTTCACTGTGTCGCGCAGCGGTCTATGCGGCGCTCGCAATGGTTTGAGCAAGTCATTGCCCGCGCCCGGTCGGCCGCTATAGCCGACGAGGACGACGTATGTCGGACCGTTTTGCCCGGGTACGATCATGGCAACCAGGTTGAGTTCATCCGGCGCCGCCTCCGTGACCTTGAGGCAGGCGGGCAGCAACTCCGGAATTGGTCCAGCGGGATACACGAGCGTTCCCGCCAGAACCTCGCCTGCCGGGTGGAGGCCGTACTCGAACTCTGTCGCAACACCGAAGTTCCCGCCACCGCCGCGAATGGCCCAGAAAAGGTCTGCATTGGACCCACGGTTGGCCTCGATTTGCCTGCCATCCACGGTTACGACTTGTGCGGATTTCACGTTATCGCAGGCAGCGCCATATTTCGGCATCAAAGTGCCCATCCCACCGCCGAGGGTCAAGCCACCGATGCCAACAGTCGGACAAGCGCCCAACGTCGTGGCCAGACCGAATCGCTGCGTGGCCTGGTCCACATCCCCCACCAGCGCGCCTGCCTGGGCACAGGCCAGGCGCTTGGGGGCGTCAACTTCGACGCGTTTCATTCCAGAAAGATCTATCACCATGCCGCCATCGCATGCCCCATATCCCGCGGCACTATGTCCGCCAGAACGCACCGCCAGCGGCAGACTATGTCGTTGCCCAAAATCGAGTGCCCGCGCCACGTCGGAGGGACTGGCGCAGCGCACGATCACCGCTGGATGTCGGTCATACGCGTGATTGTTGACCTGGCGCATTGATTCGTAGTCGGACGAATTGGGCGTGATCACGTGCCCGCGGAGTTGGGAAGCCAGCTTGCGGATCGCTGCTCGATCGAGAGGAACGGCATTTTCTTTGCGTCCTCTTAGCCTTCCCGGCCCCCCGGCGAGCGCGGTGGCCGGGTATGCGTAAAGGGTTGCGGCAGTGAATGCCGTCTGCTGGATGAATTGCCTGCGAGTGATCGGAGCCATAGCTAACTCCTTACTGGTTGACCAGGCGCAACCCACAGCCGTCGGCACCTGCTAACCAACGCCAAGGCAGTTTTCCGGAAAGTGCCCTTGTTTTACACGTAGAACCGTTCCTGGCGCCGTATGGCTTTGTAGCGCTCAAAGGCTTTGCGGCTATCTTCCAGTCCCAGCACAGAACGAAGCGTGCAGCCGCGGTAGGTATGGGCGAACATCTGGGGGGCGTGGCGCACGATGAACCACGGGTCGTGGCGAAGGGCCGCGGGCATATGGCGAAGCTTCATCCAGCGCTCCGCTTTCCAGCGCAGGAACTCAATGTCTTCCGCCGGCACGCGTTCGGTGCGCACCACGGCGGTGGTGCCGTCGTATTCCTCCAGCCGTTCATTGGTGATGAGCCCGCGCTGGCGAAAGTGCTCAGTCATGGGCGTGCGCGGATAGGGCGTTGGGTGCTGGATGTAAGGCCAATCCACGTAGCGCCTGGCGAAGGCGAGGTTGGCCTCGACCGACTCGCGCGTGTCGTCGGGGTTGCCCACGATCAGTCCTCCCACCACATACATGTGATTGCGATGCAGGCAATTGATGGCTTTGAGAGTGGCATTCTCCTTGCCACCGTCTTTGCGCGCCGTGTTCTTGGCCGTGGCGCGCAAGAACTGAAGATCCTGGGCGAGAACGTTTTCGATGCCGAGAAAGACGTAGCGGAAGCCGGCGCGGCGCATGAGTGCGGCGAGGGTTTCGCCATGGTCGGCAATGGCCGAGGTCATGGCCTGGACAAAGTAGTCCAGGCGATGCAGTCCTGCCTCAATGATGGCCGAGCACAAAGCCTGGAAGCGGCGCACGTTGAGGGTAATGTTGTCGTCCACCAGGAAGATGGTGCGGGCGCCGTGGTCGCGGGCATCGCGAATGTCCTGCAGCACGCGTTCCGGCGAGTACACGTGAAAGTTGCGCCCCCGCATTTCGATGATGGAGCAGAAACTGCAGTCATAGGTGCAGCCGCGCGAAGTTTCGACTACATCCACCGCGCGCCCGAGCAGGGTATAGCCGTGGATAACGCGGGCAGCGCGGTTGGGCAGGCGGATTTCGCCTTCTTCCAGGCGGTGCGGCGGGCGAGGCGGACTGTGGACCCAGCGCTCACCTGCGCGGTAGGAAAGGCCGCAGATCCGTTCGAAGCCGCTTCCGCTCTCCACAGCACGCAGCAGTTCCCGAAGAGTGACCTCGCCTTCGCCGCGCACGATGAAATCCACGCCCATCTTCTCGTAAGCTTCCGGGGCAAGACTGGGGTCATAACCGCCCACCACAATCTTCACGCCAGGCTTGAGTGCGCGCGCCAGATCAATAATGCGGCCGGCGGTAAGGCGCTGGAAGGTCATCACGGAGAGCCCGATGACCTCAGGGTCGAGTTCCTGAAGCAGGCGGATGACGGTTTCCCGCACGCGGCCGTGGCTCAGAATAAGATCGGCAACAGCGACGCGGTGGTGAGCGTCAACGTTGCCCGCCAGCGAAGTCAGGGCGCCGTTGGGCATGCGGACGGCGACCGGAGGCATGTGCTCGAAGTAATCCGGCATGGAGAGCAGAAGGACGTTCATACAGATTCCAAATGTGCTCGAGGGAGAAAGCGCCGGGTACCAGTAGAATGGGGAAATCGTATGCCTACGGGGGCGACTGTGCAACGTCTTCTCCGGGGCCGCTCAAAGCAGGAATTCTGCATCCAACAAGCGAGGTGACTATGAGACATCTACTGGGAATTGCGCTCTTGAGTGTGGCGGTGGCACTAGGGACGGCGGCCTGGGGACAATCAGATACCTCTACCACCAGCCCGAACACCGGCATCAAGCAGGACCTCAAAACCGCCGGCCAGGCCACCGAAAATGCCGCCAAGAAGGCCGGCCATTCCACGGAGAACGCCGCAAAAAAGACCGGCCATACCACCGAGAATGCCGCTAAGAAGACCGGGCGCAAAACTGAATCGTTAACTCGGAAAGGCGCCAGCAAGACCAAACACACTACGAAGAAAGTGGTACACAAGGGCGCGGAGGAGACGCGGCACGCAGCTACCAAGGTCGAGAACAAGACGACTACGGGAACGGAGCCGCAGTAAAGCAAGTTTCAAGGTTTCAAGTTTCAAAGTTTCGAGGAAATACCTGTGCAGGAAAATGGAGGCGTGCAGCCCACTTCTGAAACCTTGCAACCTGTGAAACTTTCGAACCTTTCGCGCTTCACTCGTAGCGCAGGGCGGCCATGGGGTCGAAACGCAGGGCGCGGCGGGCGGGCACATAACACGCCAGCAGCGTGACCGCCGCCATCAGCACAATGGCACAGAGGTAGGAAAGCGGATCCGCCGCGCTGATGCCGAACAACAGGTGGGTCACGAGCCGCGAAAGCATCAGCGCTGCCGCCAACCCGAGCCCCACGCCCGTCAAATACAATCTCAGTCCCTGCGCCATTACCGTGCCCAGCACGTGCGCGGGGCGCGCTCCCAGGGCCAGGCGCACGCCAATTTCCTGCGTCCGCTGGGCCACGGTGAAGGAGAGCACAGCATAAATTCCCAGGGTGGCCAGCAGCAGCGCCAGGCCGGCAAAGCCGGCCAGCAGCCAGGTCTGCAGTCGCGCCGGGGCAACACTTCTCTCCACCATTTCCTGCAGAGGTAAGACCGCGGCAACCGGCTCTTCCCTGTCCACTGCCCAGATCTGCCGGCGCACCTGCTCGGTAATGGCCAGGGGATCGCCGGTGGTCCGCACCGCCAGCGCGTCCGGCGCGAAGAAATCGGCTTGCTCAAAGGTGAAATAAGCCTCGGGACGCACCGGGACATCCATGCCCCCCTGGCGCATGTCGGCGACGATTCCCACCACCGTGTACCAGGGCGTTTGCGCTTGCAGGTAACCGCGCTTGAACCTGCGGCCGACTGGATTTTCCCCGGGCCAGTAGGCGTGCGCCATGCTCTGGTTGATGACGGCAACCTTGGGGCTCTCCGGTCCGTCGTCTCTGTCCAGCAGCCTGCCCTGGCGCCGCGTCATGCCCACGGTGCGGAAGTAATCGGGGCTGACCACGCGCACATTGGCAATCAGCCGATGTTTGGGATCGACGGGATGGTTCTCCACCGTAACCAAGCTGCCGCCGCCGGCATCGGCCAGCGGAAGGTAAGTGGTGTAGCCGGCAGCGACCACGCCGGGCAAGGTTTCCACCCGCTGCAACACCTGGCGATAAAACTGGCTGCGGCTGGCCATGCTCTGGTACTTGGGATATTGCAGCCGGGTTTGCAAGGTCAGCACATGCTGTGCGCGGAAACCGGGGTCCTGGTGGTACAGCTTCTGGAAGCTGCGAATCATGAGCGCGGCGCCCGCGAGCAGAACCATGGCCAGCGCCAATTCGCTGACCACCAGAATGCTGCGCAGCCGCTTTCCCGCCGCCGCCGCGCCGGAGCGGCCGCCGCCCTGCTTGAGGGAAGCTACCAGTTCAAGCCGCGAGCCTCGCCAGGCAGGCAGGATGCCGAACAGCACCCCGGTGGCACAGGAGACGGCGGTGGCGAAAACCAACAGGGGGGCGTTGACCCCGGGCGCGCCGGTGTGGGAGATGCCCGGCGGGATGAGTTGACCGAGAAAGCCGGTGGCCCACACCGCCAGGGCGAGCCCGGCGGCGCCCCCGGCGCAGGAGAGCAGCACGCTTTCAGCCAGCAACTGCTCGATCACGCGCTTTCGGCTCGCACCCAGCGCCAGCCGCACCGCCATCTCCGAAGCGCGAGTGCTGCCGCGCGCCAGCAGCAGGTTCGCCACATCGGCGCAGGCAATCAGCAGCAGCAGCGCCACGGCGCCCAGAAGCAGCAGAAGCGTGGGACGCATGTCGCCGGCCAACTGCTCCCGCATGGATACGACAACCGCGGTCATATCCGACATATCAGCGGTCGCGAGCTGCTTGCCCAGCACCGTCATGGCCGCGCCCGCCCGCTGCTCGGTGACCCCGGGGCGCACGCGGGCCACGACGGTGAGGAAGTGGTCGCTCTTTCTCTCTTCGACGAAGGCGCTGGTCCACTGCGCCGGCAACCAGAGGTCCACCTCGGGGTCCAGGAACTGAAAGCCGCGGGGCATCACGCCGGCCACCGTATACTTGGCGCCATTCAGCAGCAGTTCCCGTCCCACCACCTGCGGTTGTGCGCCGAACAGCCGGGCCCACACTCCATAAGTCAAAACCACGGTTAGAGGCGCGCCGGGCCGGCCGTCCTCCGCAGTGAAGGCGCGCCCCAACGCCGGCCTCACGCCCAGCACGCTGAAAAAGTTGGCGGTAACCGTGTCCGCGTGCAGGTATTGCGGATCGCCCTGCCCCAGCAGGTTAACGGAATCATGAGTCAAAGCGGCCATGTCCTCAAGAACCTGGTTGTGCTGGCGCCATTGCTGGAACGCCCACGGACTGACGTTGTTGCGGGGGAAGCCGTAGACCGTGTCGTCCTGCCAAAGCATGACCAGGCGCGAAGGATGGCGGTAGGGGAGGGGGCGAAGCAGGACGGCATCAGCGATATTGAAGACGGCGGAAGTGGCGCCTATACCCAGGGCCAGGGCAGCGCCGGCAAAAAGCGTGAACCCCGGAGATTTGCGAAAAATGCGCAGGGCATAGCGGAGGTCTTGTGCCATCCGCTCCAGCAGCGGAAGCCCGCGTTGCTCGCGGAAGGACTCGCGCAGTTGCGTTATGCCCCCAAGCTGGAGTCGCGCCTGGCGCCGAGCCTGTTCCTCAGGCAGGCCGCGACGGCGGTGTTCTTCCTCCAATAAGGCGGCGTGCGATTCCAGTTCCTCGGCGAAGTCGCACTCCAGGGGGCGCATTCGCGCCCACGCCCACAGCCGCGAGCCCCAGGTGCGCAGCCGCTCCCACATTGCCAGATCCTCCGCTACAGCTCCAACACGCGCTCCATCACCCCGGCGATGCGTTCCCAGTTTTCGGTTTCCTGGCGCAGCTGCTTCAGCCCGCGCGTGGTGAGGGAATAAAACTTTGCCTTGCGGTTGTTTTCCGAGGCGCCCCAGGCGGCGCTGATCCAGCCTTTCTGCAGCAGGCGGACGAGGGAAGCGTAAATGGTGCCCTGGTTGAGCAATAGCACGTCGCCGCTGGCCTGCTCGATGCGGCGGGCGATGCCATAGCCGTGCAGCGGCCCCAGCGCGTGCAGGGTCTTGAGCACCATCAGGTCGAGCGTGCCCTGCAGTACTTCGGATTTGCCCTCGCCCATCCTGTGGCCTCCCCACAGGAGTATGCTCCGGCTCGTGTGGCATGTCAACAGGAGAGAGCGGCAGAAAGCGGTTACAGGGCCGCTTCGAGTCTCAAGAAACAAGTTTCAAGGTTTCAAAGTTTCCGGGAAAGCATCCTCAGGGTAACAGTGAAAGTGTGAGCGGGCCTGTTTTCGAAACCTTGAAACCTGCGACGTTACCTTCGCTTGGCAGCGACTTCCCCTGCCAGTGCTAGACTGTCCGCTCATCACTCCTTATGCGAGACGAAGGTTTTGAATAAGCCGGTGCTGGTGGTACACGGCGGCGGGTGGGCTATTCCCGACGACATGGTGGAAGCCCACCTGAACGGCATTCGTGCCGCCCTGGCGGAGGGCTGGCAGGATCTGGAGCGGGGCGGTTCGGCCCTGGACGTGGTGGAAGCCGCGGTCAGGGTCATGGAGGATGATGAAGCCTTCGACGCCGGGCGGGGCAGCTTCCTGAATCGCGATGGCCGCGTGCAACTTGACGCCCTGATGATGGATGGGGCAACACTGCGCGCCGGCGGCGTAGGCTGCGTGGAGCGGATCCGCAATCCCATACACGTGGCGCGCATCGTGCTGGAAGACAGCCCGCACGTGTATTTCGTGGGGCCGGGAGCGGAGCGCTTCGCCGCGGAACACGGGGTGGCGCTGATTGACAACGAAGAGCTGGTAATCGAGCGGGAAGTACAACGCCTGCGCAAACTGCAGGCAGAAGGCGAATCCAAGTTGGATGTTTTTTCTGCTTCTCACGACACCGTTGGCGCGGTGGCGCTCGATCTCGACGGCAATCTGGCGGCCGCCACCTCGACCGGAGGCACGCTCAACAAAACACCAGGCCGGGTGGGTGACTCTTCCTTGATTGGCTGCGGTTGCTACGCCGACAACGAGAGTGCGGGTGTTTCCACCACCGGCTGGGGTGAACCCATCATGAAGCTAGTGTTGGGGAAATGGGCGGCGGACCGGGTGGCCGCGGGCGCGCCTCCGCAGCAGGCGGCCAGCGAAGCCATTACTTACCTGCAGCGACGGCTGAGCGGGCACGGCGGCATCATCGTGCTCGACGCCCAAGGCCGCCTCGGTATTGCCCACAACACCCCGCGCATGGCGTGGGGATTCGCTACCACTGAGCAGCAGGCCTGCGGGATCAAGAGATAGCCGCGAAATGGAATGGTGGGTGCTCCCCCGCGCCTTTCTGGTCACGTCTATTTCCCCTGTACGGGCTTGCCTTTAGGCTGCACCTGATGTAAAAACCAGCGGAATTCACGTTCAAAAATCCGGTTCCGATCCCCCGCCATCCCGGGTACAAGACCCGCGAGGCGGGATTGTGCGTTGCCGGTCCCTGGAAACGTTAGAAAACAATAGGAGTGCCTATGAAAAGGCTGGTCACGCTCGCATACGCAATAGCGATGATGGCTCTGCTTGCGGCAAGCGCTGCCGCGCAATCGGCGGCTACCGCGGAGCTGCACGTGTCGGTGAAGGACCCCAAGGGCGCGGTGGTGAAGAACGCGACCGTGGCGGTACGCAACGAGGCACAGAATTTCGGGCGCACAACCACCACCAACGTCAACGGCGAGTACCAGTTCCTGCTACTGCCGCCCGGGCGTTACGCGGTGAGCGTGGAAGCCCCCGGCTTTGCCAAGGTCGAGGCCACGAACGTGACCGTTACCGTCGGGCAGGTGGCCGAGTTGCCGGTAACGCTGCAAGTAGCCGGGGTAACGGAAACGGTGAGCGTTTCTGCCGAGGCCGAGCTGGTGGAGACACAGCGCACCTCCTCCACCACCACCATCAATCAGGAGCGGATCGAGAACCTGCCCATCAACGGCCGCAATTACATCAACTTTGCGTTAACCGACTCGCAGGTGGAGCGGGACACCGCGCCCAGCATCGGGGCAGCGCCGACTTCGGGGCTGAATTTCAGCGGGCAGCGGGCGCGCGCCAACCAGGTGAACGTGGATGGGGCCGACTCGGTGGATAACTCGGTAAACGGCATCCGCTCAACCGTTTCGCAGGAAGGCGTGCAGGAGTTCCAGATTATCAATAACAGCTATGCCCCGGAATATGGGCGAGCCTCCGGCGGGGTGGTCAATATCATCACCAAGTCCGGCTCTAACCAGTTCCACGGTGACGTGTTCGGGTACCTGCGCAACCGCAACCTGCAGGCGACGAATCCTTTCAGCTTTAACGCCGCCGGAAAAGTGTCCGACCCGGCCTACACGCGGGTACAGGCAGGAGCAGCGTTCGGCGGGCCCATTGTGAAGGACAAAACCTTCTATTTCTTCTCCTTCGAAACCACCCGCCGGCATGAGACCGGCTTTTCCAACATCGGAGCCAACAATTTTGGGCTGCTGCCTTTCGACACCTCGCTGGTACGACTGCCCTTTGGCACGCTCAACCTGACCCCGGACCAGATCGGCTTTCTGACCAACCCCTCCGTGTTGACGCTGGAACAGGCGAACCTCGCATTCGCAAACGCGGTGGGCAGCTATGCCGCCGCGGCTGGGGCAGGGTCAGCGGTAGCGCTGAATGGGCTGGTGCCGACCGCAATCCTGGCCGCAATGAAGGTCCCGAGCCCTGTACCACTGCCGATTTTTGCCAGCAGCGGCGCGCTACTGCCGTCGTCGTTCGTACCCATGAATTCGCTGATCGGGAACTACCCGATTTTTGAAGGTACCAGCCTCTATTCACTGAGGCTGGACCACCGCATCAGTTCCAATCAGCAACTGTCGCTGCGCGGGGGAGTCAGCCCCAGCACGACGACGGGCATCCAGGTGAACGCGCAGGGGCCGCAGAACTTCGGGCAGAACGCCTTTTCGCGCACCTCGCAGCAGACCTATCGCGATTTCAGCGTCAGCGCCCACGACACCGCCAGCATCGGCAACAACAAGGTGAATGATTTCCTGTTTGCCTATTCCCGACGCGGCCTGCTCTACAACTTCTCGAGCGGACCGGGCGGGGGCAACGTGGCAGTGAACATCCCCGGATTCGCCTTCTTTGGCCGCGAGCCGTTCTCCTTTGTGAACCGCACCGAGCAGCGCTACCAGGCTTCCGACAGCTTTTCCTGGGCCAAGGGCAACCACAACATGAAGTTCGGGATGGATGGCAATTACCTGCCCCTGCAGGCCGACTTCACCGTAAATTTTGGCGGCGTTTACAACTTTGGCGGCGTGGACTTGCCGAACCTGCCCAGCATTCCCGGCGTCCCCAACTTTCCCGGCATGTCGCCCATTCAGGCTTACGGACTGGGCTTGCCGCAGAACTTCATTCAGGGTGTGGGCAATCCTCACGACGCCTTTACCAACACTCCCTTAGGCGGCTTCGTCCAGGACAGCTGGCGGGCGTTGCCCAACCTGACCCTGAATTACGGTGTTCGCTACGACGTAGAGCTGACGCCCACCTTTGCCGCCATCAACTCCTTCTCCCAGGCGGCGCAGAAGAGCCTGGGAATTACGCAGGGCATTCCCCGCGACTGGGACAATGTGGCGCCACGCATCGGCCTGGCCTGGGACCCAGGCAACGACGGCAAAACGGTAGTGCGCGCTTCTTATGGAATCTTCTACGACCACCCGCTGCTGGCTCTGGCCTTTGACTCCGACGTGGCCGATGGCGCCCAGGCACCGCAGGTGGTGCTGTTTGGCGGTAGCCCGTGCACCGCCGCCAGCAGCCCCAGCCCGTTGAACCTGAACGCCGCCAACACTTTCCAGGGCACGCTGGGCAGTGTTACCTGCACCCCCCCGGGACTGGCGCAGGCACTCGACTATCTCTCCAGCCAGCAGCGCTTCAACCCCGCACCCAACGCACCCTCCGCATTTGTGGGGCAGCAGTATCTGGCGGCGGGTATTCCTCTGATTCTGCAGCCCTTTGGATTCCCGACCGCTTCCAATTTCCAGTACCCATATTCCGAACAAGCCAATCTGACCATTGAGCGTGACCTGGGACACAACTTCGCCTTGAGCTTGCAATACAACTTCAATGCGGGCAAGAGATTGAACCGGCCCGTCAATGCCAATGCGGTGCGCTCTGACCTGCTGATTCGCAACTATCAGGTAGCGGCGGCGGCCGGTGACAAGGGCGCGCTCACGGGCGGCGCCAGCGCTCCGTTATTTGTTGGCTCTATTGGCGCACCCTGCGGCGTGGACCTGAATCCGGGGCCGTTCCTGGGGCAGCCTTGGGTAAGTTCCTCGCTGGTCAGCTTTTTCCGTCCGTCGGGGCTGAACCCGTCACTGGGCCAGGCGGCCATTGCGGGCGGGGCAGGCCAGTGCGTGACGCTGGCGAACGAGATCATGGCGATGGACGGCTTAAATGCCAACTGTGACCCGCTTTCGCTGGGCGGCTGCATCCCGTTCAGCGACATGCCGGCAAACTTCTCCAACGGCAGCTCCGTCTACCACGGATTTACCGCCAACCTGCGCAAGCGCTTCAGCAATCACTACGAGTTCCTGGCGTCCTACACGTATTCGCACTCCATAGACGACTCCACCGACCTGGAATCGCCGCTGGCCCCGCAAGATAACTACAACCCCAATGCCGACCGCTCCGCCTCTCTGTTCGACCAGCGGCACCGGTTTGTTTTCAGCGGGGTTTATCAGACAGGCAGGCTCTCAGGCAGCAGCTTCTGGAGCAAGCTGGGCAGTGACTGGACCTTCGCCCCCATCATCGAAGCAGGGGCGGGCCGACCGTTCAACATTGTCACCGGGTCCGACCGCAACTTCGACTTTGGCACCACTACCGACCGTCCGCTGGCGGTTGGGGCAAACACCCCGCAAAACTTCTGTGGCGACCAGGCAGTGGCCTCGCGCTACTCCCCCACGGGATTCCTGCAGCCGGCCTGCTTCCTGAACGGCACGCTGGTGGGCAACCTGGGGCGCAACGCCGGGGTCCAGCCTTCCAACCTATTCACCGACATGCGGGTGGCGCGCCACATCGCTTTCGGAGAGCGCGTGGGGCTGGATGCCATGGTGGACGTGTTCAACTTCATCAATAGATTCAATGTGGCTTCCGTAAACCCGCTGTGGAGCAGTGCCGGGCAGCCCACAGCCGCCTTCGACCCGCGTCAATTGCAGCTGGCATTGAAGCTTTCCTGGTAGGCAGGAGTCGGGAGTCAGGAGTCAGGAGTCAGGAGTCAGGAGTCAGGGAAAGGCTAGAGTGGATTTCTCGCGCGAGGCAAACAAGTAGCTGACGCCAGCACGGGTTGAGCGGCGGAGCGGCGCCAGAATGTAGCGGCGTGGTTAGAAAGTTTGAATCATCCAAGGAGTCCCGGCGGGAGGCCAGCAGCGTGGCGACCTCCACTTCCGCTTCGCGGAGGCTCAACTCCGCTGCGTCGGACTGGCCATGAAGATCGAATTTGAGCTCCGCACCGAGGACGAGCGAGAAGCTCGGCGGGCTTACTACCAGCACCTGCGCCGCGGATTCGAACGATACCTTCTGCCGGTTGTTGGCCTGCTGCTCATCGCAGGCCCGGTATGGGCGAGGTGGGATGCCTTAACCTCGGGCCGCAGCCTGCATCATCTATCGCGCGCTGACCTCGCGGTGTTCCTTGAGGGCTGGTTTTTGCTGATGCTGGGGTGGATTGTCGCCAAGCGCGGCCCCATCGGTGCACTTCGCCAACCAGGACGAGGCGGCCTAAAAACGCTCGACGCAGGTGAAGATGGCATCGCCATCGGCGACTCAGAGAGGTTCGCGGTCAGTTCGCTGCCGTGGACTGACTTCAGCCGCTTCGTCGAAAGCAAGAATTTGTTCGTTTTCCTCAGCGTATGGCCGACTAATGCCTCGTCTCTCTATGCCTATCGCGTTCGCGGTACTCCCGCGTGTCTCTATGTGGTTCCCAAGCGGGCGTTTGCCGCCGGTGGCGTGGAGGAGTTTCGCGCGTTGCTGAGACAGCACCTGCCCGGCGTACCCGCTCGGCGCGCAAGCGCCACCACGCCATCCTAAAGGGTTGACCTGCCGAGACGCCTGACTGATGACTCACCGACTCCCTTCCTTGTGAGGCAACCGCAGCGTGCGGCTCTGGATTCTGTGTGATTTACGATCAGTAGAGGGGGTGATTGCAGGGGGCCAACGTCCTTCGGAAGGTAACCAAGGTACCTTTGTTCGATTGACCCCTCGAAAAAACCCGTAGTACGATTTGACAAGTTCCGGAACACAAGCCAAAGCGAAAGGCCCTAAGTCCCAGAGGCGAATGAGGATTCGACAGTTTTATTGGTTTAGCCCGTTGCTCGCCGCCCTGGTTCTTGGGACTTCATCCTGCCAGACCGCGGTTAAAAAGCCAGTTATGGCAGCAGCACCGCCGGTAAGTTCTCCGCCGCCGATTGCAGCCAAGCCAGCGGCCATCCCAGCTCCCGATCCTAAGCCCCAGGCGCAGCCCCAGCCTGCCGCCAAGCCTGACCCCATTGACACCCTGGTGGCACAAGCAGAAGAGCAATATCAGGCTGGCCAAGCCAATTACGCGGCAGGACACCTGGAAGCCGCCAAGGCTAATTTCGACAGCGCCTTCGACATCCTGACCCAGGCTTCTGGCGGGGCCAGCTCGGACGAGCGGCTGCAAAAAGAGTTCGACAAGATCGTGGACGGGGTCAACAGCCTGGAGCTGGTAGCGCTGCGCCAGGGCGATGGGTTCACCGAGCAGAAATCCGAGCCGGCCCCGATTGACGAGACCAATCAGATTACTTTCCCCGTTGACCCCAACATCAAGGCCAAGGCCGCGGAGGAGGTTCGCCAGATTCACTCCGACCTGCCGCTGACCATGAACGATGCCGTGGCCAGTTACATCAATTACTTTTCCACGCGTGGCCGTGGGGTGCTGGAACGGGCTCTGACCCGCGCCGGTTTGTACAGCGACATGATCCGGCGGGTCTTGAAGCAGGAGGGAGTGCCCCAGGATTTGATCTACCTGGCGGAAGCGGAGTCCGGATTCCATCCGGTGGCGCTTTCGCACGTTGGCGCCCGCGGTTTGTGGCAGTTTATGTCCAGCCGGGCCAAAGGCTACGGCCTGGAGCGCAGCTGGTGGGTAGATGAGCGCCAGGATCCGGAAAAGTCCACGCGCGCGGCGGCTCGCCACCTCAAGGATCTTTATAAGGAATTTGGCGATTGGTACCTGGCCATGGCGGCATACAATTCCGGGCCGCTGACGGTGCAACAAGCGGTGCAGCGCACAGGCTACGCTGATTTCTGGGAGCTTTACCGGCGCAACGTGCTGCCGGCGGAAACTCGCAACTACGTGCCTATCATCGTCGCCGTGGCCATCATGGCCAAGAATCCGGCGCAGTATGGGCTGGATCAGATTGTCCCCGACAAGCCCATCCCGACGGATACCCTCACCATCAATTACCCCGTGGATCTGCGGCTGGTAGCGGAGTGCGTGGACAGTTCTGTGAGCACGCTCCAGGAACTGAATCCCAGTCTGCTGCGCATGACCACGCCGCGGGAAGGAACATTCGATCTCCACCTCCCGGCGGGCACGACGGAAAAATACCAGGCGGCGATCGCCAGCATACCCCGTGACAAGCGGGTGTGGTGGCGCTACCACAACGTAACCGAAGGTGAAACGCTGGCCAGCGTGGCGCGCCAGTATCACACGACCGCTCGCGCCATCGCGGAAGCCAACAGCCTGGATGGGATAGAACTGGAAGCGGGCACGAAGCTGATTATTCCCGTAGCTGCGGGGCGTTACGTGGAAGCGATTGCGTACTCGCGGCGCCTCACGCGCTACCGGGTACGGCGCGGCGATACCTTAAGCTCGGTAGCGGACGATTTTGGCGTTCCCGTGGTGCGCTTGCGCCGGTGGAACCCGCGGGTGCGCGGCAAATTGCGTCCCGGGATGGTGCTGTACCTGCATCGGCCGCTGCCCCCCGGAGAACATGAGGTTGTCTCCGTGCGCGGGCACGCTAAATCCAAACACAGCAGCAAGTTACGAGCGTCCTCTTCGGGGAACAAGAAAATTCTGCACAAAGTGCGCCAGGGCGAAACCCTGTATAGCATCGCCAACCAATACAACACCACGGTGGCGGCGCTGCGGCGCACGAACGGCAAAGCGGCGGCCAACCTGCGAGCCGGCGCTGTGCTGGTGATCCAGGAAAATCCCTGAGCAGCAGTCTGATTCAGCTCACGCCGACGCAATTTCCTCTTAAGGTGTAATATGCGGATGCAGCGGCGCATCACAGTGCGTTGCAAAATCGCTGTGCTATAATCGCGCGCTTCTCGCGAAAAAGTCAGGCGCGGCGAGGTGGTGAGGCGGTCCGGCAGTCTTGTTTAATTTCCTATTAGGGATCCGTTGCCGTGTAATGGCGGCAACTTTTGAAGCGGAGATCAGGAGGAGCCATGCGATTTTGGGATGAGGAGACGCTGTATTTACGCGATGATGACATGGATGAATTCGGCGACACCGGTTCCTACGGCGAGTCGCTGGAAGAAGATTACGAGGAAGAGGAAGAAGAGGAAGAAGAGCCGGTAAGCAGTTCGGTAGGAGAAGCGCCGGCGATGCCGGCCATGACTCCGGAGCCCAGCGAACCCAGAGGGGGTGGCGGCGGGGGCGGTGGAGCGAAGCGTGCTCCTGCCAAGAAGAAAGCACCGGCGCGGAAGGCGGCCGCCAAGCGTCCCGCGGCGCGCGCCAAGAAAAGCGGGGGCAAGAAGCGCAAGGCGGCGGGCCGCAAGGCGGCGAAACGGGGCGGCAGCCGCAGCCGGGGCAAGTCGTCCGCACGTAAGGGCGGCAAGGGGAAGCGCAAGAGTTCTTCACGCAAGCGCCGCCGCTAAGACCAGTCACATTGTTCGAAGAAGCCGCGGGGAGCTACCGCGGCTTTTTGTTTTCGCAAATTGCAGGCCTGGATGGAGCCTCACACGAAAACCACAGATGACGCGGTGTGCGCCAGGACTTCCAACCGGAACAGGAGATGCTTTGGTCCTTCGCGTCCTCCGCGGTTTTGATCCACGAGCGGCGAAACATCGGCTATTTCTTACGCTCTACAGCGGATAAGCAGCGGCCGTACAGTTCCAGCAGGTGAGTGGCGTACTCCTCGGGCTTGGAAGCCACGCTGGCGCCGAAACCGGCCCCGGCGGAACCGGTCTTGCCGTAGCCGGTGGTCATAGCGATGAAGCGCATCATATCGAGAGCGATGTCCTCGTTGCGCCGCGCACCCATGGGAAAACTGCCCGCGTCGTTCATGTGTTCCTCCGCGTAAGAATGTGGCGAAGAATCGGGGCTCAGTCTTACGCCGCCTCGCGCCAAAATTCGATATTACCAGAGGGTGCGCGAAAGCGGGGCCGGTGCCCACCAAGCGGTTGTGGTGCGCCCTATTACCTTTTTCCCTCGCTGTATTGCCGGGAACTATCTAGCTGTGGTCTTGAAGTTTTTACAAACCCCAGGAGTGTTCTGTGACTCGGCGTTCGCACCTCTCAACATGACAATCAACGTTTGACGGCAAGGAAAAAGGGCAGCGAATTTCGGGCAGGCCGGTCCGGGCTCGTATACAATTCCGCATCGCCATTCCGTTCAGACAGGCTAAAGGTTTCAGCACGTTGCATCCGCAGGGCTGCCGCTGACAGTGCAGTCCGTGTTTTTGACTCCGGCGGCGAGTTAGGAATCGGTTTTGGCCAGCATCGAAGATTCGAAACTGAAACGGCTCAGCCGGCGGGAGTTGTTAAAGCTGGCGCCGGTATTGGCGGTGGGAGCTTTTGCGGTCACACGCTGGCAGGACCCGCTGCTGGGACGGGGCGTGCGCCTGAGCGATTGGGCATCTGGCCTGGTTTTTCGGCGGCGCCATCCGGCAAAGACTTTCACCGACGCCGATGTGGTTCCGTTCGAGAAATTTCCCTACAACGGCTATGACGACCTCGATCCGGGAGTGGACCTGGAGAACTGGACGCTGACGGTCGGGGGAAATGTACAAAAACCAGGCGAGTACACACTGGCACAAATCCAGGCGCTGCCCAAGATTCGCCAGAACACGCGCCACGTGTGCGTAGAAGGCTGGGACGTGATTGGGAGGTTCGGGGGAGCACGCATCAGCGATTTCCTGGCGCTGGTGGGAGCGGACAAGGGCTCGCGTTTTCTGTGGGTGGAGTGCGCCGACGACTATTACGAATCGCTGGACATGGCCACGGCGCTGCACCCGCAGTCGCTGTTGTGCTACGAAATGTACGACAAGCCGCTGGACCGCGGACACGGGGCGCCGTTGCGTCTGAGCCTTCCCACCAAACTGGGGTACAAATCGGCCAAGTACCTGACCAAGCTGACCGTAACCCACGTCTTGGGAACGCAGCGGGGGTATTGGGAGGACCAGGGTTACAGCTGGTACGCAGGGCTTTAGGAGAAACATGGCGAGCGGGGCACAAACCGGGGCTTCGGAAGACAAGCGCCCAGAACCACCGCTGAAGCTGGTGACGGCAGCCTATGAGCATCCGTGGGCGATCCGCTTCACACACTGGTTGAACGCGGCAGCTGTGTTTGTGCTGGCGGCCAGCGGCTTGCGCATTTTCCGCGCCTTTCCCAGTTTTGGCGCGAAGATTCCCGAGCACGACCTGATCAATATTCCCAAGGCGCTGACACTGGGAGGATGGCTGGCGGGCGCGCTGCAGTGGCATTTCACGTTCATGTGGCTGTTCGCGGGCAGCGGGGTGCTTTACATCGCGTACCAGTTGCTCAGCGGCCACTACAAAACAGTGCTGTTCATGCCGCGCGACGTGAGCGGAGTGTGGCCGATGACGCGGCATTATTTTTTGTTTGGCCCCAAACCGCCAGCGACCGAACAATACAATCCCCTGCAGAAGCTGGCTTATACCCTGACGGTGTTGTGCGGCGTCGCGTCGCTGTTGACGGGCCTGGTGCTATACAAACCGGTGCAATTCTCCTGGCTGGCATGGCCGATGGGCGGCTATCACCTGGCACGGGTGTGGCATTTTGCGGCGATGTGCGGATTTCTGGCATTTATTCCGGGTCATTTGATCATGGTGGCGCTGCATGGCTGGTCGAATTTCGCCTCCATGCTGACGGGATGGAAACGCAATCCCGAGTACCTGTCGCGCAGGAGCGCCGAGTAAAGGGCTTTTTTTCTGCAGTCGGGCATCTTTACTTAACCCCGAACCCTTGGGTTCGAAATTGGAGGAAACACAATGCGCAAGTACATGATGAGCCTTCTGGCAGCGATGTTTCTGCTCAGCTCGCTCACGCTTTTTGCTCAGCCCCGCACCGGCCAGGATGCGATGAAGCAGGATGCCGCCCAAAGCGACACTGCCAAGACACCTAAGAAGAAGGCGAAAAAGGAGAAGAAGGAAAAGCCGAAGAAAGAGAAGAAGAAAAAGGGGGACAAGAAAACGGACGAGATGCAGCATTGATGCAGAAGGTCCGGGCGAGGCGAGGCCGCCTTGCCCGGACTCTGCTTCCAGGAGAGTGCATATGAGCGGGCGGGTATGGGCATCCGTGGTGGCGGCGGCAGTGCTGATCGCAGCAGCAATCAGCTACGGATACTCTCGTCCCGGCGCAACCGCCACGCTGCTTTCCCGGCACAGCAAGCCGGCCATCCATGTGCTCCTTCGCGAGGTAGCCATTACCGCTCAGGGCAAGCTCTACCACGACCCTTCCTGCCGGTACATTCATGGCAAGCCGGAGATGGTAAGCGCGCAGGAGGCCGCCCGGCGCGGCTACACGCCCTGTCCGCGCTGCCTGGGCAAGGCATTTCAGCGCTGAAGCCCAAGGTTTCGCGCCCGGCGGCGATGGCCGGTGCGCCGAAACGCGTGCTAGCATAACACCACTGAGGGGCAGCGCGGGGCGTCTCAGACAACCTCCAGGCGGGGGCTCGGAATCCTAACACCGAGTCAGCTCGGGCCACACGCATGGACCGATCGCCCCGAGCGATCGGCACGCTGGTAAACCTCACACCTGCTATGCATAGCGCGAAAACGGGAGAGCGGACAGCTATCCCTGACGAATCATTTGCGGGCGGCGGAAAAATGGGCGAGCTGATGCGCTCGCTGGACTGGTCGAAGACACCGCTAGGACCTGTTTCCCAGTGGCCGCAAAGCCTGAAGACTTCTCTCAGCATCTGCTTAGCCTCGCGCTTTCCCATCGTCCTGTATTGGGGTCCGGAGTACGTCGTTCTCTATAACGACGCCTATAGCACCATCCTGGGAAGCAAGCATCCCTGGGCGCTGGGACAGCGCTGCCGGGAATGCTGGGCCGAGATCTGGGACACGATAGGTCCGATGCTGGACACCGTGGTGCGGACCGGAGAAGCAACCTGGTCTAACGATTTGCTGCTGCAATTGGAGCGCTTCGGCTACCCGGAAGAGTGCTACTTCTCGTTTTCGTTCGGGCCGGTGCGAGTGGAGACGGGCGGAGTGGGCGGAGTCTTTACGGCAGTCCTGGAAACCACGGAAGAGGTGATCGGAGAGCGGCGGCTACGCACGTTGCGCGATTTGGCGGCCAGAGGTGTAGACGCCGGGAGCGAGCGCGAGGCGTGGCGGATCGCGGCCACCACCATCGGAGAAAACCCGAAGGATATTCCCTTCGCGATCTTGTGCCGGCCGGGAGCAGGAGGCGGCTTGCAGGCGTTGGAAACGGTGGGAATCAGCCGCGAACACGCTCTGGCCAAGGAGTTGTGTTCGCCGGGTTCGCAGCCATTCGCGCTGGCCCGGCAAGCGATGGATTCGGGCAGCAGCGTCACCGTGGAAGGCCTGCAGAAGTTCGCGCCGGAGTTGCCGCACGGCGCCTGGGAGGTTCCTCCCCGCAGTGCGCAGCTGGTCCCCATGGCCACGCCGGGGCAGGGATTACCGGGAGTGCTGCTGGCGGGAGTGAGCCCACATAAGGCTCTGGACGAATCCTATCGGGCATTCTTCGACCTGGTGGGACGGCAAATTGCAGCCAGTGTGGCGGATGCGCGCGCTTATGAAGAGGAGCGCAGGCGGGCGGAGGCGCTGGCGGAAATTGATCGCGCCAAGACGCTGTTCTTCACCAACATCAGCCACGAGTTCCGCACCCCGCTCACCCTGATGCTGGGCCCGGTGGAGAACATGCTGCAGAGCGCAGGCGGCGTCAGCTCGGGTGTTGACCGCGAGCAACTCGAACTGGTTCATCGCAACAGCCTGCGCCTGTTGAAGCTGGTGAACAGCCTGTTGGATTTCTCCCGAATGGAAGCGAGTCGGGTGCACGCCGTCTATGAGCCTACCGACCTGGCCGCGCTGACCATGGAACTGGCCAGTATTTTTCGTTCGGCGATGGAACGCGCCGGGCTGCGCTTTGCTGTGGAGTGCGAGGCTCTGCCCGAACCGGTGTACGTGGACCGGGAGATGTGGGAAAAAATTGTTCTCAACCTACTCTCCAACGCCTTTAAGTTTACGTTCGCCGGCGAAGTGCGTCTGAAGCTGAGCGGCAGCGATGGCCAAGTGGAACTCTCGGTGGAAGATACGGGAACGGGGATTCCGCAGGATGAATTGCCGCGCATCTTTGACCGTTTTCACCGCGTGGAAGGCGCACGCGGCCGCACCTACGAGGGCACGGGCATCGGATTGGCGCTGGTCCATGAACTGGTGAAGTTGCACGGCGGCTCGGTAAAGGTGGAGAGCACTCTGGGCCGGGGCAGCAAATTTACGGTTTCCCTGCCCTTGGGCAAAGAACACCTGCCGGCAGAGCGGATCGAAACGAGGAGTGGGCGGGCACCAGCAGATGTGCGAGCCGACGCTTACGTGGAGGAAGCGGTGCGATGGCTTCCACAACAATCGGGCGCGGAGAGGACGCCGGGCGCGAGCGCAGCGCAATCGGACACGGCGGGTGTGGGGGACAGACGGCCGCTGATCGTGCTGGCTGACGATAATGCTGATCTGCGTGCCTACGTGAGTCGCCTGCTCAGCCAGGATTACCGGGTGCACGCCGTGGCCAACGGCGAAGAGGCGCTGGCAGCGACGCGGAAGTTGCATCCCGACTTGGTGCTCACCGACATCATGATGCCGGGCCTGGACGGGTTTGGGCTCCTGAAAGCGATTCGGGAGGACGAGCGAACCCGAGCCATTCCGGTGATTCTGCTTTCGGCGCGCGCGGGCGAGGAGTCGCGTGTGGAGGGCCTGCATACTGGCGCCGATGACTACCTGGTAAAGCCCTTTACCGCACGCGAGTTGATGGCACGGGTTGATGCCCACATCCGAATGGCGGAGGTGCGGCGGCAGGTAGACAAACTGGAGGACCGCCTCCGGGTCAAAGCCGAACTGGAGCAGCGCCGAGTGCTCGAATTCCTGCAGCAGGTTCCCGCCGCGATTGCCATGCTGCGGGGCCCGGAGCATCGCTGGAATTATGTGAACCCCGCTTATCTGAAGGTGATTGGACGTGAGCATGCAAATGAGCTGTTAGGCAAGCCCATTCGCGAGACCTTGCCGGAACTGGAGGGGCAAGGTTATCTCGAACTGCTGGACCGAGCCTATAAGACGGGCCAGGCGATCGGCGAAACGGAAGCAAGGGTCCGGCGGAATCGCGGGCAGAACCGGAAGCCGGAAGACGCCTACTTCAATTTCCTTTATCAGCCGCTCAAAGACATTACCGGGAAGGTGGAGGGCGTTTTTGTCCACGCCGTGGACGTCACGCCCCAGGTAGAAGCGCGGCGAGCGATAGAAGAGAGCGAACAGCAGTTCCGCATGCTGGCGGAATCCATCCCGCAGCTGGACTGGATGGCGAGCGCCGATGGCTCGATTTACTGGTACAACCAGCGCTGGTATGAATACACAGGCGCCAAGCCGGAGGAGATGGTGGGCTGGGGCTGGCAATCGGTGCGCGATCCCGCGGTCCTGCCCAAAGTAATGGAGCGGTGGCAGGCTTCGCTTCGAAGCGGCGAGCCCTTTGAAATGATTTTTCCGCTGCGCGGCGCCGACGGACGATTCCGGCAATTCCTGACGCGAATCGTCCCCGTCCGCGACGCCAACGGGAAGGTGGCGCGCTGGTTCGGCACCAATAACGATGTCACCGCGCAACTGAGAGCCGAGGAGGAGTTGCGGGAGAGCGAAGAACGGCTACGCGTCGCGCTGGCAGCTTCCGACACCGGGACGTATCGTTGGAATTTCGGCACCGGCGAGTTTGTGGAATTCGATGAAAACCTGAAGCGCCTGTTCGGCGTGCCGGCCGACCGCGAGGTCCGCCAGACGGGGGATTTTGTGCGTCTGGTCCACAGCGACGATGTTCCGGAGCTGCTGGCCGGGATGGAACGCAGCCGCCAGGGCGCGGATTTCGAGATGGAGCACCGGGTAGTCCTGCCCGATGGAAAGGTCCGCTGGCTCTATAACCGCGGCAAAGCGGTGTACGCGAAAGGGGAGCCGGTGTATCTGGTAGGCGCTTGCACCGACACCACCAGCCGCAAGGCGGAGGAAAGCGCGCGTTTAAGGCTGGCTGCCATCGTGGAATCGTCGGACGACGCCATCGTCAGCAAGGACCTGAACGGAATCGTCACCAGCTGGAACGCGGCGGCGGAGAGGATATTCGGTTACACGGCGGCGGAGATGGTGGGGCGGCCGATCACAACCATCATTCCGCCGGAGTTGCATGAGGATGAAGTCCGGATTCTGGACAAGCTGCGACGGGGGGAGCGCATTGATCATTTCGAGACCGTGCGGCTCAAGAAATCTGGTGAGCGCCTTGAGGTTTCCCTGACCATCTCGCCAGTGAGGGACGAGAGCGGGCGGGTGGTGGGAGCAGCCAAGATTGCGCGCGACATTACCCAGCGCAAGAAAACGGAAGATGCTCTGCGCATGAGCGACAAGCTGGCCACTACTGGGCGTCTGGCGGCCACGGTGGCGCACGAGATCAACAATCCCCTGGAGTCGGTGGTCAACCTCGTGTACCTGGCCAAGAGCCAGAGCGGTCTGCCGGACAATGTGAAGGAATATCTGCGCGCCGCGGAGGAAGAACTGGACAGGGTTTCTCAGCTTACACGTCAGGCGCTGGGCTTCTATCGGGAGAAGACCGCGGCCACGGCCATTCATTTAGGTCCCATCATCTCGCAGTTGCGTACTGTGTTTTCTCCACGGGTGACGAACAAGCGGATTGACCTGCAGGTGGAAGTGGATCAAGATCCGGAGATTGTGGCGGTGCCTGGCGAGTTGCGGCAGCTATTCGCCAACCTGTTGAGTAACAGCATAGACGCGGTGCCGGTGGATGGAACCATCCGGGTGCGGGTATCGCATGCGCGAGGATTCAACTCCTCCAGGCAACCGGGGGTGCGGGTCACGGTTGCCGATTCCGGACCCGGCATTGACCCGGCGCACCGCTCGCGGATCTTTGAGCCTTTCTTCACTACCAAAAAGGAAGTAGGGACGGGGCTGGGCCTATGGGTTTGCAAGGGCATTGTGGAGAGACACGGGGGCACTGTCCGTTTACGCAGCAACACCACTCCGGGCAGAAGCGGCACGGTGTTTTCGGTTTTCCTGCCGGCGAATGGGGAAGAAGCGCAGGACATGCCCGGCGACTTGCTGAAGGAAGCGGTGTAATCGAAGACCTTCAACGCAGAGGACGCAGAGGAAGGGCAGGGAAAAACCTAACTCCAAAAATTTCTCTGCGTTCTCGGCGTTGAAGGTCTTGTGTTAGGTGTATTCCAGGTCGCGCCAGTTGGGTCCGACGCCGATCTCCACCAGCAAGGGCACGCTAAGCGGGTGCACCTTCTCCATTTTGTCGCGCACCAGCTCACGCATGGTCTCCACTTCCGCCTGCGGCACCTCAAACACCAGCTCGTCGTGAACCTGCAGCAGCATACGCGATTTAAGATTGCGGCACCCCAGCTCCTGGTCAATTGAGATCATGGCCAGCTTGATGAGGTCGGCCGCCGTGCCCTGCAGCGGCGTGTTGACCGCGGTGCGCTCGGCGAAGCCCCGCATATTGGCGTTCTTGCTATTGATGTCGGGAATGGGACGGATGCGGCCAAACAGGGTCTTGACGCGCTGCTCGCGCCGAGCTTCGGCCAGCGTAGAGTCCAGGTACCGGCGAACGCCACTGTATTTTTCGAAGTAGGCGTCAATGAACTGCCTGGCCTCGCCTTTCTCGATCCCAAGCTGCTGTGAGAGGCCGAAGGGCGAGAGTCCGTACACGATGCCGAAGTTCACCGCCTTGGCGCGGCGGCGATGCTCGGCGGTAATCATGAGCGGAGGCACGCCGAAGACCTGCTGCGCGGTGAGGGAGTGGATGTCGTCGCCGCGGCGGAAGGCCTCGGTGAGCAGCAGGTCGCCGGAAAAATGCGCCAGCAGACGCAGCTCAATTTGCGAGTAGTCGGCCGCCAGAAGCACGTGCCTGGGGTCAGCGATGAAGGCGGCGCGAATCTCCTTGCCCAGTTCGGTGCGGATGGGAATGTTCTGCAGGTTGGGGTTGGCGGAAGAGAGGCGGCCGGTAGCCGTGCCCGTCTGGCCGAAGGTCGTGTGCAGACGCTGGGTGCAGGAGTTGAGCAGCGACGGCAGAGCGTCCACGTAGGTGGACTTCAGCTTGGTAAGCTGGCGGTACTCCAGAACCAGGCGCGGCACATCGTGAGTGAGGGCCAATCCCTCGAGCACGTCCACGGCGGTCGAGACAGTCTTGCCTTTGCCGTACTTCACCGGCTTGGGGAGGTTCAGCTTGTTGAAGAGGACGTCGCCGAGCTGCTTGGGTGAATTGATGTTGAACTCAAATCCGGCCAGTTCCCAGATTTCCTTTTCCTTGGCGCGGCAATCGCGCTCCAGGCGGGTGGACATTTCGGCCAGCGCGTCACAGTCAATCTTTATGCCGGCTTGCTCCATGCGGGTCAGCACGGGAAGCAGCGGCAAGTCAATCTGCTGGTAGACCGGCATCAGGCCGGCATCTTCAACCTCCTGGCGCAATGTCGCGGCCAGGCGGCCGGTCAGATCGGCGGCTTCCGCCAGTCCTCCGGAAACCTTCAGATTAAAACGACGCAGGGCGACGTCGGCCAGCCGATGCGAGCTGTAGGTCGGGTCGAGAAGGTAGGAATAGAGCATGGGCTCGTCGCGTACGCCGTCCAGTGTGTGACCGGCATCTTCGAGCGCATGCAGAGCGGCTTTGTAATCGTGAACTGCCTTGGGCAGAGCGGGGTCAGCCAATACCTTGAGAAGAGCCTGCGCGGCGGGAGCATCGTCCAGGAGAACAGACACAGCTTTGCCGGGCTGGGCGGAAATGGCGGCCTTATGGTCGGGGGCGGGGGCAGGAGTCGGGGGCGCACTGAAGGCCAGCGTGCCGGTCTCACTTTCCTCGGGCTCCTGTTCCTCTTCTGCAACTTCAGCCGGTTCGGCGGTAGCCAGCGCGACCGCCAGCACGCCATCTTTCTTGACCGCCTTCAGCACGGCCTGAACATCGGCAGTGGATTTTGCCTCGCTGTACTGAGTTTCCGCGACTTCAACGCCGGAAATGAAATCCTTCAGCAGAGTGCTGAATTCCAGCTCCGTAAACAGCTTGCGGCAGGCCTCGGAATCGGGCTCCTGGGCGCGCATGGGCTCCACGTCAAGGGTCACCGCAACATTGGTGTCAATGGTAGCCAGCTTCTTGCTTTCCAGAACAGCCTGGCGATTGTGCTGCAAGGATTCGCGGTAGGTCTTCTTTTCCACCTCATCGGCGTGGTCGAGAGCGGCTTCAACCGTGCCGAAGCGGCGAATCAGCTCCACCGACCCCTTGTCGCCAATGCCAGGCGCGCCGGGAATGTTGTCAATGCTGTCGCCGCGCAGGGCCATCACGTCCACTACGCGCTCCGGCGGCACCCCCAGAACTTCTTCCACCTTGGCGCGGTCGCAGATCAGGTTGTCTTTGGGGGGATTGAGCACGCAGATCTTGTCGTCAACCAGTTGCAGCATGTCCTTGTCGCTGGAGACGACGTAAACGGGGTAAGACTGGGCGGCCGCCTGGCGCGCCAGAGTGCCGATGACGTCGTCCGCCTCGTAGCCCGGCATTTCCAGGATGGGGATGCGGTAGGCCTCGAGCGCGCGCCGGATGTAAGGCAACTGCTGCGCCAGGTCGCCGGGCATCTCCGCCCGCGTGGCCTTGTAGCCGGCGTAAGCCTGCTCCTGCCAGGTCTGGGTCTTGGAATCGAAACGACTCACCGAAGTGATGGCCGCGGCCTGCTGGTCGCGGAAGGTGGGCGCGGCCACGTCGAACACCGCAGCCAGGTATTCGGGGGCGAAGTCATCGCGCAACTTGCGCAGCATGTTGACGAAGACATAGGTGGCGGCCGTGGGTACGCCAGTGCGCGTGGACATGGGCCGCTGCCGCGCCATGGCGTGGTAGGCGCGAAAGATAAAAGACATGGCGTCAATCAGGAAGACGCGGCCCTTGCCGGGAGCGCCCTGGGGCAACTTAGGGGTGACGGGTGCCGGGACTGGGGTGGGCTGGGCAGCGGGCGCTTCGGCCACAGTAACGGCGGCGTCCTTATCGTGCGAATTGGGCTTATTGCCGGGCAAGAAGTTTAGTTTATCAGCCTTAATTGGGTAGGGCGTGCGCCGCCGCAGCGCGCCTTGTCCAGGCCTTTCTTCGCCCCCACCTGCTGTTACGGCCGTAACTCGTTCCCAAGAACCATTGTCCCAGCAACGTGCGCGCTGATGTAGGGTTTATCCATTGCGAGGGTGGAAAGATGAGCCGAGTTCAACGGATAGCCATCTGCCTTAGCGCGTGCCTGCTAACCGGACTGGGATGGGGGCAGGGCCAGGAAATGTCCAACATGCCAGGAATGTCGAGCGCGCCCGGCGCCGACCACGCCATGGAGGCGATGGAATCGCACCACATGGACATGGGTCCGCACATGCAGATGACGACGCTGCGGCCTCTGCGCCCCGGCGACCAGGAGCGGGCAGACAAAATCGTAGACGAAGCGCGACAGGAGATCGCCAAGTACCAGGACTACCGGGTAGCTCTGAGTGATTTGTTTTCGATAAGCAAGGCCCGACCCACCTCCGACGACGCGCGAAAACACAATCAGGTCAAGAATAGCTATTTTTCGCCACGGGCCGTGGCGACATCATTCACGGCAGCTGCTAACGCGTCCACCGCCCACTGGATCTGTTCGCCTGCAATCACCGCGGGCGGGGCGATCAGCAGGTGGTCGCCGGCGTAGCCATCCACGCATCCCTGCATGGGATAGACCAGCAAACCGCGAGCGGCTGCGGCCTGGCCTACACGCCCGGCGAAGTTCAGTTCCATGGGAAAAGGCTGTTTGGTCTTCTTATCGGCCACGAACTCGATGCCCCAGAGCAGCCCCATGCCGCGCACATCGCCAACCGCAGGCAGATCGCGCAACTCTTCCAGGGCGGATTTCAGCGCCGCGCCTGCCGCACCCTGCTGCGATGCCGCTTCTACCAGCTTGCGCTCGCGAATGTGCCGCAGCACGGCCCGGCCAACCGCCACCGACACCGGGTGCGCGTTGTAAGTGAAGCCGTGGGTAAAGCTGCCGGAGCCGTTGGCGATGGCGTCCACCACGCGCGCGCCGGCAATCACCGCACCAAGGGGCGCGTAGCCGCTGGACATGCCCTTGGCGGTAACGATGATGTCGGGGGCGACGCCCCAGTGTTCAACGGCGAAGTTGCGGCCGGTGCGCCCCATGCCGGTCATGACTTCGTCGGCAACGAGCAGAATGCCGTGGCGGCGGCAAATAGCGGCGATTTCCTGCAGATAGCCTTGCGGCGGGACGGCCGCCCCCAGCGTCGCGCCACTCACGGGCTCAAAGATGAAGGCGGAGGCTTCATTTTTGCTTGCTGCCAGCGCCCGCTCAAGTTCGGCGGCGTACTGCTGCCCGCAATTCTTGCAGTCGTAGCGGCAGCGATAGCAATAGGGCAGCGAGACCTGCTCAAACTCTCGCACCATGGGCAAATAAATTTCGCGCCGGCGCACATTGCCGGAAACCGCCAGCGCGCCCAGCGTGGCTCCGTGATAACTCTGGCGGCGGCTGAAAACCTGGAAACGCTGCTTCTGCCCGATTTCCACCTGGTACTGGCGCGCCAGCTTCAGTGCGCTCTCCACCGCTTCTGAGCCGCCGCAGGTGAAGAACACAGCGCCGCAGCGAAAATTCTCACCGGCAAACTCCAGCAGCTCGCGGGCATACTCTTCCGCCACGGGCGTCGTGAACTGGCTGGTATGAACGAATTCCAGCGCGCGCGCCTGCTCCGTCATGGCATCCGCGATTTCGCGCACACCGTGGCCGATTAAATTGACGGCGGCGGAGCCGGAAAAATCGAGGTACTGCTTGCCCGCGGAATCCCACAGCAGGGCGCCTTCTCCGCGTACGGCGGCGGGAAAGGATTTGCTGAAGGAGCGGCGGAAAACCGCGGAGCGGGGCTGGGAGCGAGCGGGCTCGGACATGCAGGAATTATCTTGTGCGCGCTGGGGCGAAGTCAAAAGCATGCTACGGATTTGCGCGGATGAATTGACCGCGAGTGAGACCTAACAAGTTACGTCTCTACGGGTATGCGAGGTGGCGCGCGGTGAATGTGTACATCGGTAGAAACGGTGCTGGCAACGTCTTTGCCATGGCCGACGAAAAGCAGGTCCTTCGCGGCGCTCCTTCGCAAAGCTCATTCGCTGAGCTCAGGATGACAATCCTTCAGGTGTCTATTAGAGTACCGGCGGCCCTAATCCACACGCATCTGGGTTAACCTGCAACTAGCATGGGCTTGCGCCAGCGAATCCTGAGGCAGTTGCGGCCGTCCCACGAGCACAGCGAGCTCTCCGCCACCGTGCTGCTGATGGTTGCGGTGATGCTTTCGCGGGTGATCGGCTTCTTTCGCGAGGCCTACATTGCTTATGCCTTCGGCGCCGGCCACGCCACCGACGCCTACAACGCCGCCTTCACCCTGCCCGACTGGCTCAATTATCTGGTGGCGGGCGGCACCGCCTCCATCACCTTTATCGCCATCTACACCAAGTTCCTGGCGGAAAAGCAGGAAGACGAGGCGCAAAAGACTTTTTCCGTCATCATCACAGTAATGACGGTGGTGCTGGGCTTCGGCATCGTCCTGGCAGAAATTTTCGCACCCCACATCGAACGCCATCTCTTCCCCCATTTCGGCCCCGACGAAATGCGGCTGTGTGTTCACCTCACGCGCATTTTGTTGCCGGCGCAGGTATTTTTCTACGTCGGTGGCGTCGTTTCCGCCGTGCTGCTATCGCGCCGTCTCTTCCTGTTGCCGGCGTTCGGCCCGCTGCTCTACAACGTCTTCATTATTCTCGGCGGCGTGACCCTGGGGCGCCATTTTGGGATCTCCTCCCTGGCTTTTGGCGCATTGTTCGGCAGCTTTGTGGGACCGTTCCTGGTGAACGCCATCGGGGCGCGGCGCGTGGGCACCGGCTACCGGCCATCATTCGATCTGAAAAATGCCGCCTTTCGCAGCTGGGTGAAGCTTTCTATTCCGCTGATGCTGGGCGTGTCGCTGGTGACGGCGGATGACTGGATCCTGCGCTACTTTGCCTCGGGCGGCGTCGGCGATATCACGCGGCTGAACTACGCCAAGCGACTGTTTCTGGTGCCCATCGCGGTGCTGGGCCAGGCCACAGGCCAGGCATCGCTGCCCTTCTTTGCGCGGCTGTTCAATGAAAAGCGCCTGCAGGGGTTCCGGGACACGGTGAACAATTCCGTGTACCGCATCACAGCGGTTTCGTTCCTGGCCACCGCCTGGATGATGGCCGCAGCGCTGCCGCTGATTGACATCCTCTACCGGCGCGGGCGCTTCCACTTTTCCGATTCGGGCGAAACTGCGGTTTACTTCTTCTGGTTCGCTATTTCTCTGGCTTTCTGGTCAGCGCAGGCGCTGTACGCGCGCGCTTTCTATGCCGCCGGCGACACGCTCACTCCCATGATCGCCAGCAGCATCATTACCCTGGCCTCGCTGCCCTTGTATGCCGCGCTGTTCAGGACATTTTCCGTGAAGGGCCTGACCATTGCCTCCGACCTGGGCATCTTCGCTAACACGGTGGCCCTGGCCCTGCTGCTGCACCGGCGCAAGCTGGTGATGACCTCTGCCTTGCCCTGGAAAGAACTGGGCAAGGCTGCCTTCACTGCGCTGTTCGCCCTGGCGCTAAGCTACGGCGTGGCCCAATCCATTGACCTGACCGGCAGCCGGGCAGCCGATTTTCTCCGGCTCTTCCTGGTTTCGATTACCTGGGCAGCCGCAGTAGCAATGGGACTGTGGGCCACACGCTCCAAGCTACCGCAGGCCTTGCGGGCCCGCGGACAGCGAACTACCTATCCTCATGTGGCGGAAAAACACGCGGAGGAGTTGAGCGCGGGGATAGAACCGTAAAAGCAGGAGTCAGGAGTGAGGAGTCAGGGGTCAGGAGTCAGGAAATACAACATCACCTCGCGGCCAAGTGCGAAGTGTTAAATGGCAAGCGCTGCTCTCAAAAATTTTCGGGCGCCGCGGCGGGCGCCCGATGGGGAGCATTATTGTTGGCATGCAGCGACACGAGCGCGGCAGTTTGTTTCGCTCCGTCGCCGCGAGCTAGTTGCTGGCGCCGGCGCGGGCGGCGCTGACGGTGGGTGTTTCCACGTCCTTAGCGTCGCCGTTAGCCTTCTGCCCGGGCTTGCGAATGTCAATGCCGCCCTTGAAGAAAGCGCCATCTTCGATGCTGATGCGGGCAGCAATCACGTCGCCAGTCAGCGAACCGTCATTGCGGATATCCACGCGGTCGCTGGCAGTGAGATTGCCGCGCACTTTGCCCAGCACCACGATTTCGCGCGCATTGATGTTGGCGGCCACCACGCCGTTGCGTCCGATGGTGACACGATTGCCGGCCAGGTTGATGGAGCCTTCCACCCGTCCGTCAATATAGAGAGACTCCGATCCCGTAACCTCGCCCTTGATGACCAGGGATTTGCCGATCGTGGCCTGCTCGGCGGTGGTGCCCACCGTGCTGGGACGGCTGACCGGGGCCGGCGAGCTCTCCGGAGCAGACGAAGAAAGCGATGGAGTAACCGGACGCTCCGCTTCGGGGCTGAACGGCTTCGGGCTAGGAGTTGGCTGATTTGTGGGCTTCCACATGTTCAAGATAAATCCTTTCTCATTGGTTGAAGTAAGGTGGCGCTTCCAGCCATGTTTGGGAGTCTTTAACTCCGCATTCTACCCTGCAGGTCCAAGCCGCGAGTTGTGGAAATCACGGCCCCCTGAGGAAAACTGCCCGGCTGTTAACGGCACGCCGCGCTCACCACATCTGAACCAGCCCGCCGTGCTGCTTGATAACTCCTGGGCAGCGGGTTCTTGCGTTCGGCAAAGGCCCTATCCCCATGTTGGTTTCGCGCTTACGATAGAGTAAGTGAGAATCGCCCGCGTTGAACTATTACGTTGGGACTAGTCCCAATGCCTGCGGGCCGCGAATGGCCCGTTGCCAGGGCTTTATCTAAAGCACGTACGTACTATGGTTTCCGATTCCGCCATTCTGAAGAAAATTGAGCGCCAGCCGCGACATACGGCGGGTTACAAGCAGTTGGTGCGTGAACTGGGCGTGCGCGGCAACGACCGGCGCGAACTGGCGGAGCGGCTGCGGCAACTGGTGGCGCGGGGCGAACTGGTGGAAACCGATGGCGACCGTTATGCCATTCCCCAGACCGCGAAGAGTAAGAACGCGGTCACGGGCCGGCTGACCATGCACCGCGACGGTTACGGCTTCGTCATTCCCGAGAGTGCGGAGGTGCAGCAGCGCATCAAGGGCGACATTTATATTCACGCCAATGCCATCGGCTCGGCTATGCACGGCGACCGGGTGCTGGTGGAGATGGGGACAATCCGCTCCGATGGACGCTCCGAAGGACGCATCTTGCGCGTTCTGGGACGCGCGCACCCGACGGTGGTCGGCACCTTCCACTACGGACCGCGCTACAACTACGTGCGGCCCATGGATGAAAAGATCACGCTGGATGTGATCATTCCGCGGGGGATGGAAGTCCCTGAAACCGGAAGTAGCTCCGCCGTCCCGGCGGCCCATACCCGGGCGGGACGCCCGCGAGACAGCCGGCAAGATGCCGGCGCTACCAGTCGGCATCGTGTGATTGGCGAGGAGGTGAAGCACCGCGCTGTCGCCTGGGAGGACCTGGAAGGCGTGGTGGTTGACGCCGAGATCACGGAGTGGCCCACGCCGACTCAGAACCCGCGGGGGCGGGTGATCGAGATTCTGGGGTATGAGGACGATTTCGGCGTGGACGTGGAAATTGTCATCCGCAAGTACCACCTGCCCCATCGCTTTCCAGGCGAGGTACTGGAAGAAGCGCAGGCGGTGGAAGACATCATCTCCGCCCGCGAACTGCAGCACCGGCGCGAATACCGCAGCCTGCCGATTGTCACCATTGACGGCGAGACGGCCCGGGATTTCGACGATGCGGTCTTGGTGCGGCGCCTGGAGAACGGCAACTTCGAGTTGCAGGTGCACATCGCCGATGTCGCCCACTATGTGAACGAAGACTCGGCGCTTGACCGCGAGGCGCGCCTTCGCGGAAATTCTGTTTACTTCCCTGACCGCGCCGTGCCCATGCTTCCGATCGAGCTTTCCACCAATATTTGCAGCCTGCGGCCGCACGTGGACCGACTGGTGATGTCATGCACCATGGAAATTGACCACCAGGGCGAGATTCGCGGGTACGAGGTGAATCCGGGGGTGATCCGCTCAGCCGAGCGCATGACCTACACGGACGTCAACTTCATTCTGGAGGGCGATCCGGGCGTACGCAAACGTTATGAGCGCCTGGCGGGCAATTTTGAGCTGATGCGCGACCTGGCGATGATCCTCAACCGCAAGCGCGAGCGCCGCGGGTCCATTGACTTCGATTTGCCCGAGCCGGTCATCGAGTTCGACGCATTCGGCTTGATGCGCAGCATCACACGCTCCGAGCGCAATATCGCGCACCGGCTGATCGAGGAGTTCATGCTCTCCGCGAACGAGTGCGTGGCTCATTATCTGGAGCATAAGGCCATCCCGTCGCTCTACCGCATTCACGAAAAGCCCGATCCCAAGCGGGTTTACGAGTTTGAGAGTATCGCCGCGGCGTTCGGCTATTCACTCGGTGTGGGCGCCCTGCCAGTGCAGCGTTTCCAGTTTAAGACCGACCGGCGGGCCAGCTATGGCACCGGGAAGCGCCCGCGCGAAACGGAACTGCCCAAGGAAGTGCACATTACTCCGCGCATGTACCAGAAGCTGACGCAGAAAATCGCCGGCAAGCCGGAAGAGCAGATCCTTTCCTACCTCATGCTGCGTTCGCTGAAGCAGGCGCGTTACTCGGAGGAGAACGAAGGGCACTTCGCCCTGGCCACGGCTACCTATACACATTTCACTTCGCCCATCCGCCGCTATCCCGACCTGATCATCCACCGTATTTTGAAGGACGCGCTGCATCAGTCGGCGGAAGCTCACGAGCATGGCGTGGCGGTCGGGAAAGGGGTACCGCTGGCCAGCGAGGCTGCGGCAAGCCCGTGGTCAGAGCGGCAGGAAGTGTTTTCCAGCCCGAAGGCCAAGCCAGGCTTTGTGGCGCGGGCGCCCCTTCGGCAAGCTCAGGGCAGGCTCTCGCCCGCGAGGACTTCATCGAAAGTCACGGAGCCAATTCCTCTCGAAGTGCTGCACGAAATCGCTGAAGAGTCGAGCCAGGCCGAGCGCCGCGCCGACGATGCCGAACGCGAATTGATGGAGTGGAAGAAGGTCAAATTCATGGAGGACCGCGTGGGGGAAGATTTCGACGGGCTGATTGTCAGCGTGACCAAGTTTGGCCTGTTCGTGGAGCTGACCGAATTGTTTGTTGAGGGCCTGGTGCCGCTCTCCACCCTGACCGACGACCGCTACACCTACCACGAGAACACCAGGCAGATTATCGGCCAGCGCAGCCGCAGGACCTTTAGCCTGGGCGACCAGGTACGGGTGCTTGTGGACCGCATTGACCCGGTGCAGAAGAAGATCCAGTTCGCGCTGTTTGCGGAGCGACCGGCGCGGAGCGAACGCAAGCACAAGCGGCGCTGAGGCGTTCTGATCGACAAGCTGTGCTGAATAATCAGGTAACTTTCCTCTGTCATGCTGAGCGAGCCGGAGCCGCGCAAGCGGTGACGGCGAGTCGAAGCACCTTGCGTTTCCCCATGGCCGAAACACGCAGGGTCCTTCGACTCGGGCTCATTTCGCTGCGCTCAATTCGCCCTCGCTCAGGATGACACGCCAAAAGAGTTCTTGCCGGCGCTGGCAGGCTGCTGTTTGCAGGATGGTAACAATCTCAGAGGGCACACACGCCACACGGCCACAAATCGTCAACGGCCGGCTGCCGAGAGCCGGCGGCCAATTCCGCCCGCAACATCGAGTACAATTTCAGAAGCCATGCCCACGCGCGACGACATCATGGAGCGGCTGCGCTTCTGCTACGATCCGGAGATCCCGCTCAACATCGTGGATTTGGGGCTGATTTATGAGGTCAAGGTCGAAGAAGGCGATGTCGTAATTGAGATGACCCTGACCGCGCCCGGTTGCCCCTCACACAACGAAATCAGCCACGACATCCGCACCACCATTCTCAACATGCCGGGCGTGAATACGGTCAAAGTGAACGTGGTCTGGGACCCGCCCTGGGACCCCAGCCGCATCAGCCAGGAAGGCCGGGAAAAACTCGGCATTGACGCCTGAGAAAATCAGCCACGGAGGCACGGAGACACAGAGCAACCCAGAAACAAGTAAGAAGATCACGCAGGTAGATGTCCTTAAGCTTCGACTCCGCAACCCTGAATCTTGGCCCAGTATTTTTAGTTTTTCTCTGTGCCTTCGTGCCTCAGTGGCTAACCGTTCAATGCTCGGGCAGCAACTCCAAAACGGGGGCTGAGGGCTGCGTTTTCGCGCCTCCAGCGCAATCCGGGTTGTACTTTTCCAGGTGGCCGCGGTCGACGTCGAACAGCCAAACTGCACGACCGGGGTAGCTGGCAATCAGCAGGCAGTTTTCTTGCGGGCTGCGCTCCCGCGCCCAGATCACCTGAGCGCGCTGCAGGTCGGCACGGTTCTCCACCCATTCTTCGTAGAAGTCGTGCTGCGGCTCGTAGTGAACAATAATTAACTGTCGGCCGGGCAGAGAAGCCAGACGTGTCTCCATATTGGCCCGCTGCTGCGCCCAGCGCTCCAGCCGTCCCGGCCTCCCGACGGAACCCGCCGCCGCAATGGCGAGAGCAAGCACGGGTAGGCCCAGTGCCAGGACTTTCCCGGGGGCCCGGGTTCCGCGCGTCCAGGCGCAACTTCGACGAAGGGCTTGCACTAACAACACGAAAGCCAACGGAACCACCGGGGCGATGTAGTGAGAATGGAAACGCCAGGTCTCGAGTGCCAGTCCCAAGGCGACCAGACCCAAGGCAAGGAGCGCAATCCGCTCCCAGAATGCTGGAAAAAAACGGACCAGCAGCACTGCCTGCCCCAGCAGCGCCAGCAACAGCAGCAAAATCCAGACCGGGCTGGGGGATGGCCAGAACAGAAACCGCGCCACTGCCATTCCCTGCACGGCCGCAAAGACGATGACCTGCAAAATTTGCACCGTGCGCGGCCAGCGCTCGGCCCAAACCAGCATCACGAAGGGGAGAGACAGAGCGGCTCCAAAGGCAAACTGCCAAAGACCGAATACCTTGCTGCTGATGAACACCAGGCGGTAGAAGCCGTGGGCCCAGCGCCAGGCCGCCAGCGTATCCACCGCGGACGCCGTCATGGCGGCGTCCTGCAGCTGAGGCCAGGGCCGCAACGGTTGGAAGATGAAGCCAGGCACCGCGTCGTACTGCCGTTCGTAAACCTGATACGGCAACTGCCAGGCACTGCCAGTCACACGCTGGTTGTAGGTCAGCATCAGGAGGGCCCCCAGCAGCAGGAGAGCTGCGGCGGGCAGCAGCACTTGACGGCTGAACTGGAGCAATCCACCCCGATTTGCCAACAGCCATGCGAGCAAAGCTATCCCCGCCGGCACGGCCGACAGAAGGCCCTCAAAAGGGCGCGTATTGGCCAGGATGACCAGCCCGAGGGCCAGCCAAAGGGCGTCGCGGACGCGGGCCCGGCCGCGCGTATTGTCCGCAATTCGCCGCACAGCGCCGTAAAGCAGAGCCCCGCCGAGGGCCGCGACCATGCCTCCCCAGTAGCTCTGAGCCCAATGCCCAAAGAACGCCAGCTGACATGCCGCCAGGAGCGCTCCATAGAGAGCCCAGGTCTCTCCCACCCAAGCCTGCAGCATCCAGCAAAGGGCGGCGCAAGCCAGCGCCGAACTCAACCACACGCCCGCCAGCGGCTTCCCCGCGAGCTGCCCCAGGGCGAGAAAGAGTCCCTGTCCCGGCGGATATTTCGACTGATAGGTCGGGCGAACCAGCACTTCCGGCGTTTCGAAATGCTGGTAGCGCGCGGGAGTGGGATTCGTGAGGCGTCCGGAGGCAAAGGTATCAGCGGCCAGCAAATAACTGAACTCATCGGGCACAACCGGCAGGGGCGGTCGTCGCCAACTAACCAGGGCATCGCCCGCGAAGGCAATCAGCCCGACGAGGAGGATGGCGCAGGTCCGGCGTTGCGCCACCCGCCGGAATGTGGGCAATATTCGCAGCTTGTCATGCAGCAGGGAGTGAATCGGCAGCCAAGGGAGCAGGAAAGCGCCCAACAGCAGCCCCAGGGCCGCAAGAAAACTGCCAAGCTGGACTGAATTGAGGTTTGTACCTGCCATGCCCGAAGTTGCTGTGTCTCCGCATGTTAGCAGTTCTGGAACTCGGGGATGGGGAGGGCATCCTGGTCGGAACGGCGGGCATCGTATGGCTGCGGTTACAAAGCGGCACGCCACCGTCTATAGGCAAACCCGATTCCGCGCCGGATCGGGAAATTTTTGGCGATCGTTTCCTTTCGCAGAACTTCTGCGGCGACCGCTCACTGATCTGTTGGCTGGCACATCCAAGCACGGCTTAGGGCGGTCGAATGGTCGTAGAGCGCCAACCCGGCGGCACCCGCCTTCTCGATGTTCTGGACCGCATATTGGACAAGGGCATCGTGATTGATGCCTGGATACGCTTTCAGCTGGTTGGCATTGACCTTATCACCATTGACGCTCGCATCGTGGTGGCATCCATTGAGACTTATCTGAATTATGCTGAATTGCTCCGCGATAGCGGGCATGCCGCGCTGCCCGAGCTCGGTACTCGCTCATCAACCCTTTCCGGCAGGACTCTCTTGGGTGGTGGCATAGCGCGAAAAACAGCGTAAGGGAGGCTCAGGCGGCTTCGTTTTTTCGCGAAGGAACCTCTAACCGCTTTGCCGGACACACATGCAGGTTTTCAGCGAAGCCAAGCAGCTTGAGATCGGTGGCCGCGATGGTGTGCTGACAGTGAATGCAGGTGGAGATGGTGAGCTGATTGTTTGGGGCGGGGCGACGCACGAATCCCAGCGCCCTGTCAGCCAGGTTCAGGTAGTTTTCAACGAATTCCTTCAGTTCCCCGGGTTCGTCTGCGCGGGCTGGCGCCGGAAACGACTGTTCGGGTACAGGTTCTTCCCTGACAGCCGGGAGGTGCTTCTTTTTAGGCAAAGTGAACACCTGCTGCGTCGTGGGGCGCCGCGACACGCAGTTTTGGGTCCCGTGGCCGGGTGAGACTACTCCTGCCCCCGAGCTAGATGCAGGAGAGAGCTCTAAAGGATGTAATCTCACGGATTCAGACGCGCCAGCCGTATCCGCTAGAGCCCCTCGTTCCAGACGCGCACATAGTAGGTTTCCAGCCTGCCGGTGGCGTCGTTGCGGTAGCGCGCCACCAGGAACGGATCCACGCGCTTGTAGGTGTGCAGTTCGTCCACCCAGAGTTCCCCCCCGGAACCCTCTCCTGAATGCGGCGGGCATCGGCTAGAACGTCGTCCGGCACCTGGGTTTTCTCCAGCGGCAGCGCCATCCAGCGGGCGACCGCAACCGTACCGGGAATGTTCCAGTTCGTGGCAACATCCTTGCGTGCCCGGAGTTCGGCGCGCAGCGGATCCAGCGGCTCAATGCCCAGTTCCTTGAGGGCGGAAGTTCTTATTTACCTGGGAAACCGAAACACAGTCTATTCAGCCTAAACAAGTTACGGTTTTCAAAACAATACAAACTTTTTTGTTGTGTTTGGTCTTTATTGGGCTATGCTCCCCACCGCAAGTAGTCTCCTCGGCCGTCCCTAATCGTCAACCTACGCCAGTCAGTTTCCGTTAATCACGGAGAATTTCAGGAAACCCGAGCCTCGGTGCTCTCCTCCGGTGAACGATTTGCCAAGCAGCACCGTCGCTCCCAGCCTTTGACGAAGAACAGGAGATGACATTATGTGGGCAAGAGAATTCAAGCTGCGCATATCTCAGGCTGCGGCAGGCAGCTCTGACAGACGATTCCACCGTTTTATCGTAGCCAGCATGATCGCGACGCTGGTCGTGGTTGCAACTCCGCTGGCGGCAAACGCGCAAGCCAATCGCAAGGGGCTTAAATTCTGCGGGCACCTGGGAACGACCGTACAAGCTTCCTCCGGCGCCCAGATGTATTGCTTCGGCCCACAGCAAAATGGGGCCGCAGCTGCCAAAACTCTAACCAGCGCCCAGACCACTAGCACTAGCGCTAGCACTAGCACCCTGAAACTGGGCTCCAATGTGGATGCTGCCACAGTTTCAGAAGACGTCACGCCATCGGGGGTTCAGGCGCACGGTCAATCGGAGGTTTCAGTAGCCGCGGCCGGACCTTACGTGGTTGAGGCCTGGAACGACTCCACCGGCTTCTTTGCGCCGTGCGGGTCCCTTCAAAACAAAGAGGAGTTGACCGGACTTGCCTTCTCCAACAATGGAGGCGCCTCCTTCGTTGACTTGGGAGGTGTGCCCAACGCCAACTGCGCTTTCAGCCTCGCCGAAGGCGACCCCAGCGTCGAGGCCTACCAGGCAGGAGGAAACACTTACTTCTACATCAGCAGCATTTTCATCCCCTTCAACGTCCCGGAAAACGCGCTTTCCCTGACCGCCTGCAAAGTTAGCGGGTCGGGCGCAACGGCAACCCTGGCCTGCAGCCAACCGATTGTGGCGGCTATCAGTTCGGATTGCACAACTTTTGACGGCTTCACCTTCTGCAGCTTCCTGGACAAGGAGTTCCTCGCCATTGATGCAGCGAGAGGCAAACTCTACATGTCCTACACCGAGTTTGGCGTAACCACCGGTCCTAATGGGATCGTCGAAGTAGCGGCCTGCGACCTCAGCAATCCCGCTAACCCAACCTGCCACAACGGCAGCGATGGAAGCATTTTCGGAGCCGGCGCTCCTGCGCCCCCCTATTTTGTGGTGGCTCCCGGCGACCCCAATTTCTGTGAAAATGAAGGTTCGTATCCGGCGGTAGACCGATCAACCGGGGATCTCTATGTCGCCTATGAACACAACTGGTTCACTGCAGTCTTTGGCGGCCCCCCCTGCAATACTGAACCCACCCAGGAAGTGATGAACTTCATCCGAGCTGCCTGTCTGACATCATCGTCCACCTCACCGTGCGCGACGCCCGACGCCACTCAGGTTGTAGACATCACTTCTCTGCAAGCAGTGCAGATTCCCGGCTATAACCGCTTTCCGATGAATGATTTCCCACGAGTCGCAGTGAGTGATGCAGCGGGGGCGGCGAGCATGGTTTGGAATGATGCGCGACAACACGGGACCGGCGACATCTTTCTGCAGAGCTTCAATACCGGAAGCCTGACTGCAGTACAGAGTTCACCGGTGCGCGTCAACAGCAAGAGCGACACAGGAGGCTGGCACTTCCTGCCGGCACTGCGCCAGGCGGACGTGAACGGCAACCTCAACGTCTCGTTTTACAGCCGGCCAGCGAACAGTTTCCTGACAAACGTATTCGCAGCCCTCAAAGTGAATCCTCGCATCACCGCAACTCCCACCAAGAACGATGTTCAGATCACCACAGGAGCGAGCAACTGGAGCGCCGACTCCTCGCTCATCGTCCCGAATTTCGGTGATTACACTGACAACTACTTACTGGGCTCGACGCTTTTCGTGAGCTGGTCCGACGGGCGGCTGGGATTCCCGCAACCCTTCGAAGGTCACACCAGCGTGCATTAACAGGAGGCGGCAGCAGGAGGGGGTTTGCGAAAGATGTTTTTCCAAACCCCGTCCGCATCAATCTTTCAAGTGCTTTTTGGGGCGGGCCGAAAAGCAGGTCTATTCGCTGCGCTCCCTCGCAAGGCTCGGCCGCACAGCTCAGGATGACGAAATGAGGATCGCTGTGGGGCGCGGCTGAAGCTGCGCCCTTGCGAAACCAAGGTTGAAGGCTTTTAGCTGTGCTCTTCCAAAGTTTGACGGGTTTCACAATTACAAATTACCCAATTACTCAACCATTCAGCCCTGCTTCCCGCGATCGTTGCGCCAGGTGCTCATAGGCAATGGCCATCATGTGGTTCTGGTCGAGCTGAAAATCGTTGGGCTGAAAAGCAAATTGGGTGCGCCCCGGAATTTTCATGCCTTCCTCCAGGAACAGGCGCTGCACCTCCGCGGCGAGTTCCGGCCGTTGCGCAATTTTGGTACGCAGATACTCCATGCCGTGGGTGAGATGGCGGCCTTCGTCCGCGCGGATGAGGCGGATGCCTTCCAGCAGGCGGGGAAAGATGCCACGCGTTCCCAGCATCTCGTCGAAGTAATCGTAGCCGCTCACCGCCATGAGGCCTTCCACCACTCCCATATAGTGGGCCACGCCGAGAAGCATGGCGCGCTCCAGGGCATCGTTGTTGCCTTCCAGCACGGCCCGGCCAATGGCTCGGGCCCGCTCCCGCAGTTCGTCCACCAGTACGCCGCGGTAGGAGTCAACCAGGTAGGCGGTGGTGTCCACTTTGCCGAACACCTCGCGGAAGTAGAGCTCGAAAAACTCCGCGTGCTTCACCTCTTCCAGGAACTGGGTGGCCAGGAACATGCGCCGGTCGGGCTCCGCCATGCCGGCCACGAAGAACGGCAGCGTATCGGCCACGCTGGTTTCGCCTTCGAAGAACAGAGAGCAGATCTTTATAAGCTGCTCGCGCTGCCCCGGCGTGAGGCGCTCCCAGTCGGCGCGATCTTCCGCCAGCGGAATCTGTTCCGGGTCCCACGTCCCCTGGCGCTTGGCCATGCTATAAAGTTCGCGCGCCGATTTGACTCCATGCGCCGCACCTGCCATACCTCACCCCCACTGCGGAACAGCATTGTAGGCCAAGGCAGCGGGCCGGGCACATTCTTTTGGCGGCAAAACAATTCAGGGGCGCTGGCCTCCGAAGGCCATTGAGAAGTTTAGCTCAGGGTTGGGCGCCGGCGCATCGCAAATTACTCACAATGCCTTCTCCGTGCCAGGCCGCGACCACGGCAAATGGCGCCTGCCATAACCGGGCGTGTCTGCGGTGCATCAGCCAGCCCACCAGTTCCGGCCCGGCATCTATTGCCAGGCCTTCTCCATAGAATCTGCCCCGGCTGGGATGGGTGCTGAACAAGGGATTGCTCTCCCGGCAGCTACCTGGACGCTGCACCGCGCGGGCGCTCTCATAGTCCGCCGCCGCCAGCAGAAGATTGATGATTACGTATTTCGCAACCCCACCGGCTTTCTTTCGAACGCTGTCCGCGCCCGCGGGTATTACGAAGGAAATCAAGACGCCGAAAACTGCCAGCACGCTCGCCCCGCGTCTCGCCATTTTCACACCATGTCTTGCGAGTTGGAGGGTGGGTTACGGAAGTGAGTTGCCAGCGCGAGCGCGCTTGAACCTCACAAAAACATAATTGCGGAACCAGGGACGAGGTAGGGAGCGGGAAAATGATGCGGCTAGGCCAACTCGAGCTCAATCTTCTGGGCCGCCGCATCCAGTCTGGTAATGCGGAATTGACGGATCTGGCCGGCGCGAGCCGGTTCCGGCTTGCCTGCGCCGGGGAGAGGCCCGCCTTTCCAGCGCGCCTGCAGCATGGAACTCAGGGAGGCCAGGTCCGTCTTCGCTTCCACGGGCCTTTCGTCCTTCGTTCCGCCGCGCACGTCAACCGGGCATGTGGCCTGGATGCCTTCGCCCAGTTCGACCCGGGCCTGCCCGCCCGAAAGGTCCACCATGCGCCCGGTCACAAGGTCGCCGGCGCGATGCTCGGCAAGATATTCCTCGATGCTGGTGGGAACCATCTGCTTGATGCTGAGCTTGATCTGCCGCTTTTCGCGATCCACAGCCAGCACCTGGGCCTTGACCACCTGGCCGACCTTCAACGCGTCCTGCGGATGGTTGATGCGCTTTTCAGCGCTGATTTCGCTGACGTGGATCATGCCTTCCACGCCTTCGGCAACCTGGACGAAAGCGCCAAACTTGGTCAGGCTGGTCACCGGACCTTCCACGGCCGAGCCCACGGATAAGCGCTGAGCCACGTCGGCCCAGGGATCGCCCAACGCCTGCTTAAGGCCGAGCGAAATGCGGCGCTCTGCCGCGTTCACACCCAGAATCACCGTTTCCACGGTTTCGCCGGGTTTAAGGACATCACTCGGCTTCTTTACCTTCTTGACCCACGACATTTCGGAAACGTGGATAAGGCCCTCGACACCGGGTTCCAGTTCCACAAAAGCGCCGAAGTCCATCAGTCGCGTAACTGTGCCCCGCGCCCGCTCTCCCAGCCTGTACCTTTGTGCCGCCGAATCCCAGGGATTGGGCTGGAGTTGCTTCATGCCCAGGGAAATGCGCTGCTTCTCGGCATCAACCTTGAGCACCTGGGCTTCAACTTCATCGCCCACAGAAAGCACGTCAGCGGGTTTGTTGATGCGCTGCCAGGAAATGTCGCCCACGTGCAGCAGCCCGTCCACGCCGCCAATGTCCACGAAGGCGCCATAATTGGTAAGACTGCGCACCACGCCCCGCACCTGCTCGCCTTCCTTGACCTCGCCGTAACGCCGCTCGCGCGCCGCGCCCGCTTCTTCTTCTGCGATCACGCGGCGGTCCACCACGACGTCTTCATCGGCCGCGTCCAGTTTGGTGATGCGGCAGCGGATCTCCTGTCCTACCAGCTTCTCCAAGTCGGCGGCGTCGCGCACACCGCTGCGTGAAGCCGGCAGGAACGCGCGCACGCCGACATCTACCGTCAGCCCGCCCTTGACTGTCCCTGTCACCGTGCCCACGACAGTGGTTTTTTCGGAGAAGGCTTTCTCCAGTTCTTCCCAGCTTGTGGGCCGGCCGATTCGGCCGCGGTTGAGCTCGTAGTAACCCTCCGGGTTGCGTCCCTTAATGCTTACCGGAAACCTGTCGCCCGCCTTAGGCGCCTGGCGATCGTTTTGAAAAGCCGACAAGGGCAAAATGCCCTCGGTTTTAAATCCGATGTCCAGGTAAACCGAATCCGAGGAGACAGCAATGACGGTGCCTTGGCGAGCCTTGCCCTCTTCCGGCTTGCTCTGGTGACTGCGCTCGTAGTTGGACAACACTTCCTGGAACGATTCGGGCTCGTCTTCGGCAGTTTTGGATTCGGGGGTATCTGGACTGGGCATGCGAGGTTGAAACCTTAGTTGCAGAGTTTAGGATAACACCAGGAAAGCGATCGCCGCTCTGAGACAGGTGTCGCAAGAAGAGGATCAAGGAACAAAGACAGCTGTGAAAGACGCCGCCTTGACGAGCGGACACGCTACCAGGCATCAGCTCTGCTTTTTCACGAACCGCAGTGCCGCTGAATTCATGCAGTAGCGCAGGCCGGTGGGCGGTGGGCCGTCATCAAACACGTGCCCCAGGTGGGCATTGCACAAGGTGCAGCGGACTTCGGTCCTCTCCATGCCCAGGCTGGTGTCGTTTCCGGTGCGCACATTTTCCTCGGCGATGGGCGCCCAGAAACTGGGCCACCCGGTGCCGGACTCGAACTTGGTCTGGGAACTGAACAACGCATTATCGCAGCAGATGCAACGATAGAGTCCGGCCTCGTGCAGATTCCAATATTGCCCGGTAAAAGCAAGTTCCGTGCCCGCGAGGCGCGTAATCTCGAAGGCGGCCGGCGACAACTGCTTGCGCCACTCCTCCTCGCTCTTGACCACCCTGTGGACTCGGACCTTTCCCAATCGTTTGCCCGCATCGGAAAAGCGCATGATGGTGACCGGCCGTTCCGCTCCAACTGCAGGCTTGGCCTGCACCGGCGCCGGACCTTTCTCCCAGGACCAAATTGCCAAGCCGGCAACGGCGCAGGCGGAGCCGAACAGAAAAGCCCGCCGGCCCATTTTGCCGGCCGCGGCGCCGGCCTCGAAATCACTCGCATCCATGCGGTCCTCACTCTTTCCCGGTGTAGAGGCTGGGGAACTGCTCGCGCAAATGTGTCAGCTTGGGCAGGTCGTTAATGACGATATACGGGCTGTCCGGATGCCGCTCCAGGTAGTTCTGGTGATACGCCTCAGCCGGGTAAAAGCCCTTCAACGAAACTACCTGGGTGACAATGGGGCTGGGGAAAACCTTGGCGGCATCCAGCTGCGCAATGTACGCTTGCGCGATTCGCTTCTGCTCGTCATTCGCATAAAAGACCACGGAACGGTACTGGCTGCCGACATCCGGTCCCTGACGGTTCAGTTCCGTGGGGTCGTGTGCCACCGAAAAGAAAACCTGCAGAAGTTGTCCGTAAGTGATTTGCGCAGGATCGTAGGTGATTCTTACCGATTCGGCGTGGCCCGTGGCGCCGGTGCTGACCACCTCGTATTCAGCTGCCGCCGCCGATCCGCCGGCGTATCCCGATGTCGCGCTTATAACCCCGCGAACATGCTGGAAAACACCTTGCACGCCCCAGAAGCAGCCCCCCGCGATAACCGCGGTCTCCTGGCTCTTGGCTTTGGCCAAGGGAGAATCCATTTTCGGACTGGGCAACGGCGGGCCGCCGCCCCGCACCGTGGGGGCGCTGTGTGTCGCCACCAGGAAGGCAACGACAATGATCGCCAAGAAAAAAGCCACTGCGGGCAAAGTACGCTTTCGCCTAACAGGCACAAAGACCTCCTCTACTCCGGCCAGCGAGGGGAAGGTAGTGGGTGATAGGTCACACCCCGGGCCGGAAACTCCTGAGCGTTCAGCCTAGTATTTTGAGTCTGGTTTCAAGCCAGAAGAAACATTTTTTGTGTTTTGCCGCCCGGCGATACCAGCAAGGGGACTTCCAGAACAATGCGTTCGTGCCGTCGTTTCGTTTTCCACTGGGGTACAGCCGCCCCGACCCCTCAGCCTTGGACTCCAGCGATGCCCGCATGGTTTTTGTGGCTGCGGACTCCCTATCATTGCCCCATAAGGGCCTTCAGCTTAGCCAGCGCCTCCCGGTAGTTGAGGTCGGCCTGAAACATCTCTCCTTCTACTTTGACCTTCTTTGCCAGCATGACTGTGACGTTGCTTTCATCGTAGCTGGCTTTTTGCAACCGAATTGCCGAAGCCATGTGGTGGGAGAGTTCACTGACCTGCCGCCAGCGCTCCAGCTCCAGCACGCTATTCCTGACGGCTGCGGCAACTTTCGCCTTGGTGAGCTGCAAGGCCAGTTCGGCCATTTCAGCCTGGGCGTTCGCACCCTTTATAACGTGTTCCCGCTTGCCGAAGTCGAAGAGGTTATAGGTCGCGATCAGCCCCACGTAGGAGAAGTCGCGCGGCAAAAGCGGCAATACATTGCCGTTATAAAAATATCCGCCTGTGGCCGCCAGGGTGGGAACATAAGACAATTTCTGCAGCGTAGCCGCTGCCCGCGCCTTTACCAGGGTTTGCTCGGCCTCAATCACCTCAGGATTGGCTGCCATCGCTTTTGCGGTGGCTTCTTTGAGGGAAATATGTTCGAAGCTCGGATCGGGAGGCACCAACTGCAGCTCTGTATCTGACGGCCAGCCGAGCAGGTCGTTCAGTGATGCGGTCAATTCCTTTACCTTGGTGGTTGCCACAGCCAGCGCGTTGCTGGTCTGAAGCAGTTCCTCCTCGTCGCCGGGCGACGCCACAGACGTAGTCGAAGTGCTAGCCAACATCCACTTATTTTCAAATTCCTTGGCTCTTAACTGCGCAAAAGTGAGTTGCCGCTCCGCGACCAGCAACTCGTAGTAATTCTTCTCGACCTTGCGGGCGGTTTCCGCGACCGGCATCCCCGCCTTGGCTTTGGCAATGCGCTCGTCTGCAACCGCGATCTTGTAGGCCTGCTGAATCTGAAACAGGGGCGTGATCGGCTGGGTCGCGGTAACGGCAACGAGGGTTTGATTCTGCCCCAACAGAGGCAACCCGACAATTGAGCTCGTGCCAAGAAGCGGATGTCTGACCTGCAACAGTTGTCCCATGAACTTGTTGAAGTGAAGGTTCGCGAAGTCCGAACCTATTTGAGGGAAGAAGGAGGACGCGGTAGCCAGGCGATTCTGCCGCGCCACTTCCACCTGAAGCCGGCCCAGGCGCGCCAGCGGGCTGGGGTCTGCAGCGCCGGCTCTCTGTTGCGCTTCTCGCAGGGTGATGACCTGAACCCCACGCGGAGCGGTAGCAGCCTCCGGATACACCTCAGCGACGTCGGAACTGGCATCCGCCGGCGGGGGGTACTGGTCTTGCTTTGGTAAGCGGGAGTGACTTGCGTCTTCAGCCGAGCGCCAAGAGCGGCGGGCAGTTGTGGCACCGGGGCCGACACGCCAGGCGGATGATCCTGTCCCGCCGCGAACATCGTGATGGCCAGACAGACGGTGAGGAAAGAAGCAGAGCGCCACCAGCTCGAACTCAGAGTTATCCCTCTTTCGTTTTCACTCATCACTCTTCTCCTGTTAACTGGGGCCCGCCGAAGATAATCCGGTTGCGGGTACCTTACGTCAGGCGGAGAGGCGGTCACACTGGGAAAACTGATAGGAGGGCGCGCTCTGATTTCATTCGCAGAATGGTTGCCGCAACAAGAGAAAAGCTTGTGCCTGCCGTCAATTGCGAAGCAGAGAACTGGCCGCGGTGATTACCCCAATCCACTCTGGCAATGTTGACAGATGCCCGAGGGACGGGGCTGATGCCACGATGAATGGGAGTCTGGCGATCCCTCGACCCGGTTGCCAATCTCAACTGGTTTGATGTTTTCCCAGGCCGACACCATATGCGCAAGAGCAGCGTGTGCGCCGGCCGCGGCGATTGAGGAGTTCCCTCTGGCGACTCAACGCCCGCGCAACGTGCCATTTGAGAGCCCCTGACGGGAGATGGATCATGGCAGCCAACCAGCAGTTTCTCTCGGTTTTCTTAAGCGTAAGCCTCACCTTTGCAACGTGGCCTTTGGACGGATGCAAGAAGCAGGCACACGGGCAATCTCAGCCGGCGCAATCCCAGCCTGGGCAGGAACAGGCGCCGGCGACCACCTACGCTCAGCCCAGCGCCGAGCAGCTTTATCAGCTGGTTGCCCCGATAGCCCTATTTCCTGACAACCTTGTGGCGCAGGTTCTGGCGGGCTCCACCTACCCTGACCAGATCACTCAAGCCAACAACTGGTTGCAGCAGAACAAGAATCTTAAGGGCGATGCCCTTATGCAGGCTGTTAATCAACAGCCCTGGGATGTCAGCGTCAAGGGACTCACCCAATTCCCCGACGTCTTGAGCCAGATGGCCTCTAATCTTTCCTGGACCTCGGCTCTCGGCGACGCCTATTTCAACATTCCGCAAGACGTCATGAACGCCATTCAGGTGATGCGTGCGCGCGCGTCGCAGGCGGGAAATCTGAAATCCAACACCCAACAAAAGGTCGCCAGCGAACAGGCGCCTCCGCCGCAGCCGCAGGCTGCCGCCGATTCGCAGCCGGTGATCGTGCAAGCGCCACCTCAGACCATTGTCATCGAGCCTTCTCAGCCTGACGTCGTATATGTGCCTACTTACAACCCCACCGTAGTCTATGGGGCGCCGGTTGCCGTTTATCCCGGATACGTTGCCCCGCCCCTCCCTCGACTGGAGAGCTGGTCGCAACGGGCCTCATTTCTTTCGGACTCGGAGTTGCCGTTGGAGCGGCAATTAACAACAACGGCTGCTGCGGGTGGGGATGGAATTCGTGGGGGTGCGGATGGAACAACTCAGCTGTCATTTACAACCGCAACGTGTATGTCTCCAATTCCAATGCTTTTGTAAACCGCAACAATTACTACAATCGGAACGTCAACAATATTAACCGCAACAACCTCAATGCCAACAACATTAACCGCAACAACCTCAATGCTAACAACATCAACCGCAACAATCTCAACCGAAACAATCGCAACGCCAACAATCTCAACCGAAACAACCTGAATAACCGCGCCAACAATTTCAATAATGCCGGTCGGTCAAACTTTACGACCCCCAATTTCGGAACCCAGCGTAACCAGCAGCAGTTCCAAAATAGGCGCGCCTCAACAGGCCAGCAGTTGGGCGGAACGCGGTCTGCCGGCGGTCTGAACCAGGCAGCGGGGAACCAGCCCAAATTCAACCAGGGAAATGCCGCCAATCGCGCTAACCTCGGCGGCCAAAATCGCGCTGAGCTAAATCAGAATCGGACTGCGCCGCGGACAAACCCGCAGAATCGTCCGAATTTCAACGAAGGGCAGCGCAATTCCGCCGCGCGCGGCTTTGGTCAGCAGAACCGGGGCACCGCTTCAGGCGCTTTCAGCAATTATGGCGGCGGGGGATAAGCGCGCGTCAACAGCGCGCGCGGGCAGCGCAGCATGGGCGGAGGAGGCGGTGGCTCCCGCGGCGGTCGCAGGCGCTAGAACGCGGCGGTCACCAGGGCAGCAGTGTTTCGGAACCGGGAGAAACGCACATGAAACTATCGCGAAGAATTCGCAATTTCTTAGATTCCTCCAGCGTCATACTCCGGCCCAGCAGCACCCTGGCATTCCTGTTGGCGATTACTTGTTTGTTCCTGGCTCTGCCGCGCCTGCGCGCTCAGAAGGGAAATGAAAAAACCTTCTCATCTCCAGGTACGGCGGTGCTGGCCCTCTATGATGCCGCCAAAACGAATGACCAAGCGGCCCTCTCGGAGATTCTTGGCAACTCTGCCGGCGCCCTGCTGCACACCGGCGACGACGTCGCCGATAAGAACATGGTCCAGAACTTTTTGCGCCGCTACGAGCAAATGCACCGCGTGGTGATCGAACCGGATGGCACCGCCACTCTTTACATTGGCGCGGAAAACTGGCCTTTCCCGGTCTCGATTGTGAAAAACTCCTCCGGGGCCTGGTACTTCGACGCTGAAAACGGCAAGCAGGAGATCCTTTTCCGCCGTGTGGGCGCCAACGAAAACCATACGATCGAAACCTGCGAAGCACTGGTAGACGCGCAACACGAATACGCAGCTAACCTCCGCAGCGGTGAGTCCTCCAGACACTACGCGATGAAATTTCTCAGCGATCCCGGCAAACAGAATGGTCTTTTCTGGAAATCAACGGAGGGCGAACCGCTCAGCCCCATTGGGCCTCTTATCGTGCAGGCGGCTGCTGAAGGCTACACCGCAAAGCAGGGCCAGCCCATTCCCTATCATGGCTATTACTATCGCATCCTTACCAAGCAAGGGTCCGCTGCCAGGGGAGGCTCGGAAAACTATCTGGCGAAGGGCAAGTTGGTTCGCGGCTTTGCTTTTCTCGCCTATCCCGCGCAGTACAAAAACTCCGGAGTTATGACCTTCCTGGTCAACCAGGATGGCATCGTGTTCGAGAAGGATCTAGGTCCTGAAACCCAGCGCGTTGCGACGTCAATGACCGCCTACAATCCGGACAGCTCCTGGGAGGTTGTAGAACGGTAGGCTACTGGCAGTCCGGGAACGAAGGAATTGGTGGCGGCGGTTGGACTCGAACCAACGACCTACGGATTATGAGACCTAAGGCGGCCACTGAAAACAAAGCAGATCAACAACTTCCCTCTGCAGATTCCGGCAAAGTCCGGCAAAGCACGCAACCTGGACGCAACAAGAAGCCCGACGACGAGCAGTCTCCTGTACCAGGAGATGGCGAATGACACAGGATAGCGCGGTTAACATTGGCCGCCATGCCGCCGGATGCAAGATTTGTGCTCACTCCCATCGGGAAGAGATCGAGAACGATTTCATCGGCTGGCGCAGGCCCGCGGCGATCGCGAAAGAGTATGGCCTCAAGGACCGTTCCACCGTTTATAGGCACGCTCACGCTCTGGACCTCTTCCAAAAACGCCAGCGAAACGTCAGGGCTGCCCTAGAACGCATCATTGAGCGTGCAGGCGAGGTCGAGGTCAACGCCTCGGCAGTTGTCAGTGCTGTGAGCGCCTACTCGCGAATTAATGCCTCTGGTCAATGGGTGGAGCGCTCGGAACGGGTCGATCTCAACCACCTGTTCGAGCGGATGACATCGGCCGAACTCGACGCCTACGTGCGAGACGGGCAGTTGCCAGACTGGTTCAACGACGTGATCAGCGGGGTAGCACGGGGTGGAGGGAGCAAGGAGGGAAATGGATCCGAGTAGAAGGGTTCTAATAGCCACGCCGGACATCAGATTGGTCGCCGCAGGGCTGCAAGTGGGGCCGGGGCAGTTCCCCATTGGCTCTCTGCAATCTCGCGCCGCCGCGCGGATGCTCGCGGAGGCAAAGCGTCCACAGCCAAATGCGCAACTTGACCGAGCCGTACTGGACCCGCTGGTCTGGCTGCAGCACCACACCCGCACCCGCGACAGTCACTGGCGGGAAGCCGGCGCCAGCGGCCCTTACCGCCGATTTCCAGACAAGCCGTACTTCCCTCTTCTAGTGGAACGGTTTGAGTCCGAAGCGGTTATCTTCATTGAGAAATCGCGCGACCTGATGCTCTCCTGGCTCTGCGTGGGGTACTTCACCCATGCAGCTATGACCAATCAGCGCCGCGAGGTGCTTTTTCAGTCGCAGAAGGAAGATAAGGCCGCGGAGCTGGTGGACTACGCGAAGACCTTGTATGGGCAGCAGGATCCTGGCCTGAAGCAGCGCTTTCCATTGGCCAAACCGCTGAAAGACCAGGCGGCTCTCAAGCTCGAATTTGCGAATGGCAGCCGCATCGTCGGGATTCCCGAAGGCGCCGACCAGATCCGATCTTTCCATCCCTGGGGTTTACTCATGGACGAAGCCGCATTTCAGCCCGAAGCGGGCGAGGCTTACGACGCGGCGGTACCGGTTTGTCAAAAGATCATCGTGGTCAGCTCGGCGGGGCCGGGCTGGTTTGCTGATTTTGTGACGGAGGCGATATGAGCGACCTGAAGGGGTTCACAACACGGCGCACACGGTCTGGGATATTGGTAGCGCGCGTCCACTACACCGCTGACCCAGAACGCGATGCGACCTGGGTCGAGCAAGAGAAGCGAAAATACAGCTCGAAAGCGGCTTGGGACCGAGAGCAGGAAATTGTCCATGATGCCGGAGGGGGAGAACTTGTGTTTGCCGAGATCCTGAATCGCTTTGGTCACAAGATCATCATCACTGACCCAAAGTTCGAGATTCCGCCTTACTGGCCCTTGGTCGCCGGCTTCGATCATGGGAAAACAAACCCGACCGCAGTATTGCTGTGT
>DASYWT010000198.1:0-21243 GCA_035935775.1 Terriglobales bacterium | reverse complement strand
ATAGAGCACTGTGTTTGGTCGACGTTCCAGTTCGTATTTCCGCTGCTTTGAGCGAAAGCAGTGGCTGTTAGTGCTGCCAGAAAGCAACACCCGATGGTCCGTAGCAAGGTTCGCACGCTGATACCTCCCTTGGGGAATCTGTTCTTCACGAAATGGTGCGGGGTGCTCAGCGAACAATGCTCCACAAACCGTCACACAGCGAGATTACCGAAGCCTATGTCCAGCCCCGATTGGTCTGGTGTCCACTTAGACAGGGGGCTGCCGTCGTCCCTTTCCGCGGATCAAGTGCATTCTTCCCAGCATTTCCTTATGCACACCTATAACCTCGCTTCGATCCCGAAATGGGGTCCATCAGGATGCGACGCAAGGTCAAAAATGGAAGAATCAATTCGACATGAATCGTCGAAAGTGCCCTGCCCTTATAATGGGCGGGTGAGTCCCTGCAAGCTCCATAAAGCGGCGGAAGCGGACTTCCCCACTCGGTGGGGGCATTTCCGCATCCTCGGCTACGAAGGTGAGTGCGGTGAAGATGAGCAGCATCGCCGCGAGGAAGCGGTGGCGCTGACCATGGGCGATCTCAAGGCTCAGCCGCCTCTGGTTCGCATCCACTCGCAGTGCCTTACTGGCGACGTTTTCGGCTCCCTCCGTTGCGATTGTCGCCAGCAGCTGGAGATGGCGCTGTCCATGATCGCCGACGCCGGCGCCGGCGTACTAATTTATGAGCAGCAGGAAGGCCGCGGCATCGGGCTCATGGCCAAGCTGCGCGCCTATGAACTGCAGGATTCCGGCCTGGATACGGTGGAAGCCAACGAGAAGCTGGGTTTCAAGGCCGACCACCGTGAGTTTGCCCTGCCCGCCGAAATCCTCAAGCACCTCGGCATCTCCCAGGTGCGCCTGCTTTCCAACAATCCCGACAAGGTCGCAGCCCTGGAGAACTCCGGCATTAAAGTTGTGGAGCGCGTGCCCTGCGAGGTCGAACCCAGTTCCCACGCCGCAAATTATCTGAAAACTAAGCAGGAAAAGCTCGGCCACCTGTTCGGTTCCAGATAGGACCGCAAAGCAGAGATTTAAGCGGTTCACCTCAGCCTCTGCCCGTAGGACCCGCCGGCACCAGCTCGGGATACTCCCTCCGGATTTCGTTAGCGTACTGGAAATACATCGAACCACGTTATCGTAACCTGGCGAATGCGCATACTTGCGTGGCGCAGGCGGCTTCGCCTGAGGTGTGTAAACAAAAACGCCCCAACCCGAAGGTTGGGGCGGAGCTTCCGGTAACCACCAGCTTCTAGGGCAAGCTCAGGGACCAGGCGCCGCGGCCATGCGTGGCGGCGTAAAGAATCCGGGCGTTTGAGTCAATGGTCAAACCGTACACCGCGACGGGAGGCAAGTTCATACCCGCCGAGGCCCAATTGGTAGCGGTACCCTCCCGCACGTCCACACCAAAATCGGTGGAGATGTAAAGGTTGCCGCTGTTGGAGTCATAAGCGATGCCGGTGACCGGTTCATCGCCCAGGTTCGCGTCAATATTGGTCCAGGTTGCGGTGTGACCATTCGGATCGTAGTGCACATCGAAGACGTGCCCCGTCGCCGTGCCGGCAGCGGTTGCGTAGGCGTTGTAACCGGAGAAGGAAATGAACGCGTGGTTGGGATTGGACGGGTCAATGGCAATCCCGCTCACGAAGCGAGTGGGGGTTGCGGAGGTGTCAATGCGGTAGAAAGCGACCGAACCGCTGGCCTTATCGGCGTTAGAGGTGACGAAGACGCGGCCACGCCGCAGACCCACCCAGAGGGTGCCGGTGTCGCTGGGCGCCCGCTGCGTCGCCACGATGTACTGGCCCGGCTCTTTATCCTTGCCGAAGGAGTTATCGGTGGACAGGTTCTTGCCGAGGGGCACCCAGTCACCGCAAGGACTGGTGAAGGTCCCGAAGAATTCACTGCAGTTGGAATCCAGGAAGGCCTGGCTGCCGCCGTTATCCTGAGTACGCCACACGTGCTGCAGGCCGGTAAACATCGTGCCGCTGACTTTGGGGTCGTGAATGATGGGGATGTAGAAGGAGCGCGGCTCGCTCGCTCCCGCCCCGGAAAAGAAGGTATCGGAAACCCAGTCCCAGCCGGTCTCGGCCGTGCCCTGGAAGTTGACGTCAATCTGGGCGTCAAAGAAGGTGTGGAAGCGGTTGTTGGAGACGACCGGGTCAATCCCGGACTGCCCGCCGTCGCCGAAGATAGTCACAAACCAGCCGCCACTGCCGAGGGCCTGGGTGCCGTTGTCCTGCGTGCCGCCCATGATGTCATTGGCCGGGTTCTGCACGTTGACTGACAAGCTTTGGAACTGGAGGGTGCCCAACCCCTTGTTCATGGTGAAGATTTTGGTTGGGACCGCGGACAGCCAGTTCGCGCAATCGGTGGCATCCGCTCCGGTCAGGCCGCGCGAGGCGCAATCGGCGGAGGCGTTGGTGAAGGAGCCGCTCAGCCGCCAGAAGCCGCCGTCATTGCCGATAAAAACGATATTCGGGTTGAAAGGAGTTGCGGCAATCGCATGCTGGTCCGGGTGCAGGCTCACCCCATGGGTATCAATCGTCATGTCGGTGAAGTCTACGCCGTCATCGGCCGAGCGCTGGATGGCGCGTCCGTTCGACCGCCTATGGAGTTCGGAGTACTGCATGGCGCTTCCGATGTAGACGATGTCCGGAGCTCCGGGTGGTGAGTAGACGGGCATATCGTAGTCGCACTGTCCGTCGCAGTAGTTGAAGGAGGCGAAGCCGGGCGTACCGTTGTTGGAATTGGATAGCTTCGTCCAGCCGCCGTTATTGCCGCCCAGCAGGGTTCCCGCGGTGACGTTGGCGTTGGCAACGGTATAAAAGTCAGCCGGGGCGCTGCTGGAATCGCCGACGTAGATGCGCAGGTTGCCCCTGTTCGGCCCAGCCGTAATCGGGGCCAGCGAGAACTCGGTGCGGGAGAAGGAGGACTGCGGCAGAGTGCCATTGCCCGCGGACTTGAAAATCTGATTGAAGGTGCCGTTACTGTCCAGGGTCATGGAGCGGCGAAAGACACCATTGTCGAAGAAGGACGCATAGACCTGGGTTTCGGCGCCGGGGCGGTACAGCTCAATGTGCGAGCAGCCGCCGCGGAAGAAGTCGCCCCCGGTGGCAACGGACGGATTGACAGAATCTTGCGCGAGGATCAGAGCGGGGGCAAAGCTCGCCCCGCCATTGACCGATTCATAGAGACCGACCAGGGCGCTTCCTGGCGGGGTGAAACGGCCGCCGTTAACCGAAGATGATCCGTGCCGGGCTACGTCAGTACCGATGAAGATGTGATTAGGGTCGGCTGGGTCAATGGCGATGGCGCCGATTGAACGGCCAGTGGCCACGGGACAAGTAAACGAAGCGGCATTGGAAGCGCAAGGCGCGGTTGGCGCGGTGCTGCCGGCGACCAATGTCCAGCTTGAGCCGCCATCGGTGGATTTGTAGAGACCTACTCCGGCCTCGGAGTCACCCGAGCCGTTGGGCTCTCCGGTTCCGGCATAGATCGTATTGCCGCTGGCGTCGTTAGGATCGAAGACGAGGGAGCCAATGGCGTTGGACGCAATGCCATTGCTCGCTGGTGTCCAGGCCGGGGTGGCGGCCAGAGCATTCGTCGTTTTCCACACTCCGCCACCGGCTGCGCCGATGAAGACAATGCACGCCGAGGACCGGCAGGTGGGAGAGACAGCGATGGCGGTTCCGCGACCGGAGAAGATTGTTCCGGCTGAAGCGCCCGTAGATTCGGAAGCGACCACAGCGTCGGCAGGGACGCCGCTCGGACCGACCTCTTGCCAGCTTGTGGCGGTGGCGGGCGCGAGGCTGGCAACTGCGGCGGCCGCGAGTGCCGCATTGCGCTGCTGAGCGGCCCCGATCCACTTCCTCGGATAAGCGCGATCGTCGTAAGCCTCCTGCGCACGTCCGTTATGGACACGCACGGAAGCGGGCTCGCCGCTCTGACTCAGCTTGCCAAGCGAAGTTTCAAAAAAATCCCTATCGAGACCGGCGAAATGTGGACGCTTGAACGTGCTAGCCAGGTTGCGGGCTCCGAGGTCGCCATTAACAAGTTGGCCGGTTCGCGTCCAAAAAGATAAGCGGGAGGTGTTTGCTGCCGTCATACCGATTGCCGCTACCACCGCGAGGAGGCAGACAGCAGCGCCTCCAAGGATGTGTCCACCTCGATGACTCCTATTCAGCTTCATGGAATTCTCCTAAGCGCAGAAAGACCCCAGGGCCAATGCTCCGATTCTTCAGCTTTCCGCCAGGGGTTGGTTACGGTCCGGAAAACGACCATTCCGTGAATATCACCCAAGTTGCCGGATTTTCTCCGGCGGATCAGAAAGGCGCAGGATGAGAGGCTGCATCCAGGGCATGCGGCCGAGATGTTCAGGGGGCCGGGCAAACCGGGGAATAATACTCGGCGGGAATCCTGCTTGGCAAGACGACTGTCTAGTGTTGTGTTGTGAAAATCCTGTATTCAGCCGCGACCGGCTCTGGTCTTAAAATTTTCCAATTTTTTGCCATGCGGTGCTAACGCTCATCACACCCGGAGCTTGCGCAGATAAGGCACGCTGGCTTTCATCATCTCCAGGTTCATCTCGACAAAGTAGTTCTTTATGCCGCCGGTTTTGGCGGCCGTGAAAATATTCCTCCAATTCAGCGTGCCCTTCCCCACCGGCGTTATTTTTCTGGTTTTGGCGGACCAGCCTTGCACGTGCATGGAAATGAAGCGGTCCGGATACTTGGTGAAATACTCCGCCGCATCGTAGCCGGCGCTGATGGTCGAAACCTGGAACTGAAACTTGACCAGCTTGGGATCGAGCAGCTCAAACAGCAGGTCGTAGGTGCGCTTGCCATTCACGCTCGTCATCTCGAAGTCCTCATTGTGCAGGCCCTGCTGGATGCCGGCCTGGGCCGCCTTCTCGCCGATCTTGTTGTACTCCTCGGCCGCCCGCTTCACATCATCAAGGGTCGGGTGCTCCGGCCCCTCCAGGCTGGGCACCAGCATTTGCGTGAGTCCAACATCTTTCGCCCAGGCGATTCGGCCCTCCTGGTTCTCTCTGAGTTCCTTGATAACGAAATGAGAGCTTACGCACGTCACGCCCGCGTCGCTCAATATTCTCCTCAGCTCGGCTCCCTTGTATCTGGCAAGACCGGCGAAGCCCGAATCGGCATAACCTGCCGGCGAGCATAGCTCGATGCTCTGGAATCCCGCCCCAGCCAGCTGCTTAATGGTGCCGGGAAAGTCCTTGGCAATCATCTCCCGGACCGGCCAGGTCTGGCATCCAATGGGCATCCCCAGCGGATTAGCATACAGTTCCGGTACCCCCGCGGAAAGCAGGCCGGCCGCGGCAGCGAACCCGGTGGCCGTCTTGCAAAACTCTCTTCTCGAAATGGTGAACACGAATGCCTCCTCTCTCGATAGACGGCTAAGACGGCTCAGACTACAGCTCCCACCCCTTGCGACGTTCCGGACTGACGTACTTCTGTGCCGCGTCGGAATTGACCTTAAGGTTAGCGCGATCCCAATTCAGCTTTTGCCCCGCAAGTGTGGCCACATTCCCCAGCAGCAGCGTTTCCGTCACCACGCCTGAAAATTCAAAATTCGCTCCCGGCTTCACCTTGCTTCCCTTGCAGGCGTCGAGCCACTCGCGCTCATTACCCGGCGACCGGGGCAGCGTTTTTGGCGGCGGCTTGTAAGCATCCATCTTGGCTTGCGGAATCAGCTTAGGATTGGCGCCATTGAATCCGCACAGAATCTTGCCGCTATCTCCGATAAACAGCAGCCCCTCGTCATCCTCTTCGCCTTCTCCTTTGAACGGGCGGTTTGCTTCCAATTCCTCCGGGCGCGGCGGCTTCAGGCCGCCGTCATACCAGGTGAATTTAACCGGCGGCATCTCGCCCCGCGCCGGGAAGTCGAAGTAGATGATTGAGGCCAGCGGATACGTCTCCGCGTACCGATCCGTCGAGCTCGCTTCCACGCTCAGCGGCGCCTCCGCCTTCAACACGCGAAAAATCGTGTCGAAACTGTAGGAGCCCATGTCGCCCAGAGCGCCACAACCGAAGTCGGCCCACCCCCGCCACACGAACGGAGCGTAAACATGGTTGTATGGGCGTTCCGGCGCCGGCCCCAGCCACAAATCCCAGTCCAGGCCGTCAGGAACCGGTTCCGAATCCTTCGGGCGTTCCAGTCCTTGCGGCCAGAAAGGACGGCTGGACCAGTTTTCCACCTGGCGCAGCGGCCCAATCGCCCCGCTCCAAATCCACTCGCACAGCAGGCGCGTGTCCTCCGAGGCCTGATTGGCCACCGCAATCTGGGTTGCCACGCCCGTCTCGCGGGCAATTTCGGCCATGCGCCGCGCCTCGTAAATGGTGTGGGTCAGCGGCTTCTGGCAAAAAACGTGTTTGCCCCTCTTCATCGCTGCCACCGACGCGGCTGCATGCAGGTTGTCGGTGGTGCACACAACCACCGCGTCGAGATCTTTCTCCTTTTCCAGCAGCTCGCGAAAATCGCCGTAGGCCGAGCAGCCGTGGTACTGGCCCGACCGCTGCTGGCTTCCATAGTAGGCTTCGACAATTTTCTGGCAGGGCTCGCGCCCGGAGACGCCGCTGGTCACCCGCAGAGAATGGGTCAACTGGATGGGGTCGTCGGGACTGAGCCAGTCCCAGCCAGAAGTTACTCCCAGCAATTCGCGCACCCGGTTGCAGAACTCGTGCGTGTCCCATTGTGGATGGCCGGCGCCGCCTTTATTCGTATCGCAGACGGCGATACCCTGCACATCCGCTTCTTTCAAGAAGTGCAGCATCACCCGCAACCCCTGCGACCCGGTTCCGATGAAAGCGATATTCACCTTGTCGCTGGGCGGAACATACCCGGCGCCGCCCAGCACGTGGCGCGGCACGATTGCGAAACCCAGAGCCGCGCTTGCGCTTTGCGCCAGAAATTCGCGGCGCGACACCGAACCTTCCAACAACCTACCCGACTGTTCCTGATTCTTCACGCTCCCTCCCGCTGACCGTGGCAGTGGTTTATCACAATAACGGTCAACGTGCATACTGTAAATAAAACACTTCTTTTAGCGAAAGCACAGTCTAAGAGAGGACGGACTGGGGGATCGCTGGCGTTACTGGCAGGAGCTTCTGGTCACGATAAGAACCACAGGCGCTGCGTTTAAGGCTGCGTCTCCGGCTCTCGATTCAATCTGCTTACCCGGTCTTACATAGAAGCTATCTCATAAATGTCTTTCGGAAGGGCACGGCTTCAGCCGTGCCGTCTGGAGCCGCAAAATATACGGGCTTTAGCCCCTGAGGGACGTCGTGTTCGCGGTTTCACGATTTATGAGACGGCTTCTAGTTACAATTTCAGCGCTTTTCGGCGTACACGCTGACCGGATCATCGTGTGGGACTACCAGAATGCCCTGCGTTACCTCTCGCCCAAGGCGCGAAGTGAACCGCAACTGGTAAGCGCCCGGGGTTTTCGGCGTGAACTCGAAATCGCCGGTTTCGCCAACGCTGATCGGCCACATCGCATCCTGCATGGTGGCTTGTTGCGGTGGAAGATCGGCGCCATCTTTGGCGATGGGCCGCCACTTTTCCGCATGTCCATTGCAACTCAGAGACACCTCTACCAGCACATCGTTGGGCGCGATGTTCACGAAGCGCAAGCGATAGGTCGGGCCCAGCAACAGTATCATCATGCTCGGTTGCGGGCTGCCGTTGAGCACCAGCGGGTCGAGCATTTCGTTGAGACCGCTGCGGCCAAGCACGAACACCTTGTCGGTGGTGGGATCGAAGGTTTGGCCCGGTGGCAGCACCAGCAGAGGCCCGTACATCCCCCCGACCAACTGTTCCGCATCGTGCCAGTGCACGTGGTAGATGAAGGTGCCAGCGCGGGGCGGTGTCATGTAAGCGACAAACGAGGCCCCGGGCGCGATGGGGGGCGTGGTGTGTTGCGCCGTGCCGCCCCACCCCGCAACCCCGTCGTAATAGCTTTCAATCTCCAAACCGTGCCAGTGAATGGCTGTAGGCTCCTGCAATTCGTTGGTCACGGTTATCGCGGTGCGCGCGCCACGGGTCAGCACCAGCGGCGGCCCGATCAGGCCCACCTGCCGGCTCACGCCTTCGAGGTAAAAGCCCGGCCCGGCGGGCGCATAGGGCGTGGCAGGACGCTCGCGCACGAACAGGTGCTTCTCGGCGGCTGGCGGTGGCACTTCCGCTGCTACAGGCTTTAGCGCTGGCTCGCCCGTTACAGTTATGCCCAGCACCAGCTTGGCCATGCCCATGATGTGGCCGTAGCCATTGTGCTGCATGGGCGGTGGTCCCTTGGGACCGTAGAGCACAGGGGAAAAATAGGAGTCCATGTGGTCCAGCACGTGGCAGTGGAAGAGCCAGTTTCCCGGCCGCTCCGGCATCCAGGTCATATCAAAGGTGTGGCCAGGCACTAAAACTTCAGTCACCACGGTCCGTCGCTCGGTCGCGGTATAGTGCGTCGCGGTTTCCCCATCCCCTATGGCGTCCACCTGGTAATAGAAGCCGTGCAGGTGCATCGGGTGGTCGAGGGGACTCGCATTTAGAACGCGCCAATGCTCGGCACGCCCAACCCGAGTTTGCAAACGCTCCGTGTAAGGCCAGGACTTGCCGTTGATGGTGAGCGCGCTGTCAAAATTACGATGGAACACGTTCTGGTCCCAAAGCTGGATCACGAATACGCGGTCGGAGATGACGGCTCCAGCTTTGTCCACAATGAAAGCGCCGGACATCGCGCCATCAATGTCGTAAGGCGGTGGCGGCGAAATGGAAGCCGAATAAATGTAGCTCCCGGGCTCGCCCGCGGCGAATTGCACCTGCTTGGTCTCGCCCGGAGCCAGTTGCATGACGTCCTCGGCTTTGCCCGGATGCTGATGGAAACCGTGGAGAGTTATCGCGGTGGACAGCAGGCTATGCAATGAGATGTGCAGTTGCGTGCCCTGCGGGACACGAATCAGGGGACCCGGCGTCTGCGGCTCGTGCCCCTCTTCCGTGAATGCATACGTATCAATGACGCGCCCGTCCGCTGCTTCCGGATGCCACAGGCCTTCGCGCAATTCCAGGTGCAACGTGAGCACCCCGCCCTCAAGCCGGCCCGCGGGAACTCGATTATCGTTGCTTGAAATTGCGGGCAGGGCGCGGTCAGCCGCCGAGCACCTCCCGGCCGCGAGAAGAGTTCCAGCCAGAAAAGCAAACATGGCCAGGAACCAACAACATCCCTTTGCGTTCGTGTGTTCGCCCATTTGAAAGCGGATCATATGCCTCTCTCACCTTGCTTCGGGATAAATGCCACCCTTGGTCCCACCCATTAAGCTTCGCGTGTAATCGCCCAGTCGCAGATGGAACACGAAATTTGGAACGCATATTGCCCGTCGGCTGCGTTAGGAACAATGGACGGCGCCATAATTCTGTCTTTACTCTGTCTTAAGTGGTAAATGCATGAGCCGGCATGACTTACGCGACTCAAAAAGGCTTCGGGTAGGTTCTGCGTGATGATAGACTGCCCCCGGGTTGGAGGGTGGCGTGACTGGACCGTTCGCCTGCCGGTTTCGCTTTGGTGCCTTTGAAGCCGACCCGGAAACAGGGGAGTTGCGAAAAAATGATCGCAAACTTCGCCTGCAGGAAAAGCCTTTCCAGGTGCTGATTGCGCTGCTGGAGCAACCTGGCAAACTCGTAACCCGCGAGAGTTTGCGCCAGCGCCTGTGGCCGGCAGATACTTTCATAGACTTCGATAACGGCCTCAATACCGCGGTCAGTAAGTTGCGCGAAGCACTCGGAGACTCCGCCGAAGAACACCACTATTTCGAGACTTTGGCGCGTCGCGGCTATCGCTTTGTTGCCTCTGTGGAACAAGTCGGCCTTGCCCCCGCACCGCCACGCCGGGAACTGGTTATTCGGATAAAGCGCCTTGCAACTGACATCGCCCTGCTGGAATTGGGTGGTCGGGTTTCCCTGGGAACCGAATGCCAGGAAATCGAGACGCTGGTGGGGGACCTCCTGCGCCAAAAGGAAAAGAAAATCATTTTCGACCTTTCCCGTGTCACTCAGGTTGACAGCACCGGCATCGGCATCATCGTGGTCTGTTCCGGAAAGGTGAGGGAGGCAGGCGGAGAATTGCGAGTGGCAGGGGCAAAAGGAATTGTGGATGCGGTCTTCAAGACCTCCAGGGTAGAGAGTATTGTGCAGCTCTATCCAAGCCTGGCGGCGGCTCTGGAAGGCTTCACCGATAAAAAGCCGACGCCGGAGTAACCGGCTTAGCCGAGGGTGTCCGCGTGTGCGATCTTGAAAATTTTCTTCTCAGCGCCATCGGCGTCTCGGCGGTGAAATGGGCTTTAAAACCTTCTCCAGAGCCTCCCGATTGCGTATGGGCAGCGTCTCCAGCGCCGCTCGCGCCAGCGCCACGTACACCTGCCTGGCGCGCGGTAGCTTGCTCAGCGCTTCCACGTGCCGCCGAACCGTGGCTACGTCGCCCCGCACCAGCGGCCCGCTGAACGCGTCGGCCGGGCCAAGCACGCCGTAATTGCGCAGCGTTTGCTCCAGGATAGGCAGCATTCTCTTGCGGGCTGCCGCCTGCGAGCGCACGCCGGCGCCCATCGCCACCTGCTCCGCGCTCGCCAGCAGCGCAATCAGCAGGGGTGAAGCAAATGCGCCCCAGGCGTGATACAGCGCCTTGTCTTGCCGTCGTACTGCAAATGCATCTCCCCCCAGGTCGCGTACCATTCGTCTCGCTACCCGCACCGCCGCCCTGTCGCCTTCGATTCCAAAAGGAACGCCCGAGAGACCTGGACTGGACCGCCGCACAAACGTCATCAGGGGATGCGCCGCGGCGACTGCCGCTCCGCGCCGCCGCAAGACCTGCAACTCGTCGCTCGCCAAAGCGCCGCTGGGATGCAGCGCAATTTTTCCCTGCCAATCCGTCAGGCCGGCTATTTCTTTCGCGCAAGCCGCGATTCTGGAATCGGGCACGCAAATCCATACCACATCCGCTAACCACCGCGCCCGCGCCATTTCCACCGTCCGGCTATGAACCTGTGCCGCCAGCCGGCGCGCGCGCCGGTGCGAACCGCCCGCCCGGTAGATGGTTTCGCTGATGCGGTACCCGGCGGCGTGCAGCGCGCCCGCCAGCGCGCTGCCCAGGTTTCCTGCTCCTACAATCGCAATCTCGGGCTTCGCCGCCATTCCGGCGCAGCATAACAGAAAGATTTGAGTGGAACAGTTTTCCGGAAACCAGCGTATCCTTACACGGAGCTTTTGAGGCCAGTCGCTCAGGAGCAGCCGCTGCGGGCTGAGGTAAGGTTTTGCTGACTCCCGACTCCTGACTCCTGACTACTTTCTCTATGAACACGCCTGAACTGCCCGCCCTGTTGCTGGCTACGAGTTTTTCCGCTGGGCTCAATGTCTATGCCACTGTCGCTACCCTCGGCCTCTTGTCCCGGGCTCAGGTTCTTGTCCTGCCCCCGGCACTTCACCCGGTTGCCAGTTGGTATGTAATTGGCGCGTGCATTGCCCTTTTTCTAGTGGAATTTTTTGCCGACAAGATTCCCGCCTTCGACCTGGTGTGGAATGCTCTGCACACGTTTGTCCGCATCCCCGTCGCTGCCCTGCTGGCCTGGGGCGCGACTGCACAGCTTTCTCCTGGAATGCAACTCCTGGCCGCGGTTTTGGGCGGCGGCGTCGCTCTCGCGTCGCACAGCGGCAAGATAGCCGCCCGCCTCGCTGTCACCCCTTCTCCCGAGCCCTTTTCCAACATCGGCCTGAGCCTCGGGGAGGACGCTCTAGCCGTGTTTCTCACCTGGTTCGCCACCCAGCACCCTTACATCAGCGCGGCCATCGTGATCGCGGCCCTGTTATTGGTGGTGTTCATGATTCGCTTCGTCATCCGCGCCATGCGCTCTCTATTCCGGGGCGCCGAGCGCGAGATGACCAACGCCTCGGGCACCGCGGCCTGATCCGTCAATTTCGAAAGTTGTCCCGGGACCTTTGAGGTTCGCCGACCTCCTCGCGCCCATGGGCCACACCACTTGTGCTCACCGTTTCGTAAGACTGTGCAAGGATTTGAACTTGCGCTTTGCGCACCTTGGCCGGGCCTAGTAGCAGCTTCCGCTAATATTTTGTAAGAGTTATTATTTACAATAACTTAAACATCATGCCCTAATGCAACCCTATAAGTAGCTAATGGCATGAGGTTTGCAGTGGTGCCCTCGTCCGTTTCCTCGCTCTCTGAGTGGCTTAAGCTGAGCGCGAGGGCGTAAAGAAGGCCCTTACTCGGGCCAGAAATGCGCGTTTTGCGCTCAGATTTCGCGCCGGGCGGGATGTAACCGCATCCCGCCCGACGCTCCCAACCGGGCCAACCAGCCCGGTTTTTTTATTGTGTTTTTGGGGTTTTTGCGCGCTTTTTCCCTGGTTTTTCGCCTTCCCGGAGTTGGTTTTGCCCCGGTTGGAAAATGGGATTATTGCCCCAGCTTGGCCAGCAAGTCCTGAGGATGGACGGGCTTAGCTAGAATCTCAAACTCATGCCCTTGCGCCCGCGCCGTTTCCAGCAAGTCCGCTGTCGCCGCCTGTCCTGAGAACAGAAGGATCTTGCAGGAAGGAACGGACCGGCGCACCTGGATGGCTACATCAATGCCAGTAATGGCTTCATTTTTGAAGATCACATCGCTGATAAGCAGATCGGGGCGCAGCTTGCGTGCCCGATTAATGGCATCTTCGCCGGTGTAAATGGGTAGGGCGTCAAAGCCGTTCTGGTTGAGAATGATCGCCAGGGTGTCGGCGATCACGTGCTCGTCATCCACCACCAGGACTCTCGGTCTGCCGTTGCTCATTCTGGCAACTTCCTCAGTCTTTTCCCAAAACGAAGATTATATCCAGAGTATGCCGAGCTTAGCTTGCCAACCCGGCGTCGGCCAAAAGCCGCCACCGAAGGAACCTTTCTAAGATGCAGTTGGCGCGGCTTTTGTTGGACTCCCTTCGGTGACGCCGAACTGAGCAAACACAGACCTCCGGCAGATTCCGCGATGGTCCTGTGCCAAACATGACCAAAATCCCATGCCTCGCCATTACCTCCGTAATGGTGCTATCTGAGGCTCCGGGCCTTAGGCTTTTAAGAGCATTACAGAATAGGGAGCCCTCTATCCGCGCGCCAGATACAGAGTCGCAAAGCCGTCTGCCCGCCGCCCAGGCCTTCGTCCACAGCCTTAATATCCTGGTGAAATACGTGCGCCTTTATGGCTACAAGCACCGGCGCACCGAAGAACAATTCCGCATTACCTGGGAGGAGCTGCAGGCAGCGCTGTCTACGGGCGGACCCGGAGGCCTGCTGCTGGGAGTTTCGGGACAGCAACTGCTGGTAGATGGGACACCGCTGGAATCGGGGCAAGCCGAGCGCAGCTTTGCCAAGTTGCTCTCTGCCGCCGGATTAGCCAGCCTGCAATTCTCCACCCGGGTGACGATGGCCGACTTTTCCCGCCTGGTCCGTGGCTTCGCCCTGGGCGGATCGAAAGCCCAGGTGGTGGCGGAGCAGATCAAGGCGGCGGTAGGTGAAGGCGAAAACGCCACCATCAAGGTCAACGAGATTCGTTTTGTAGCCCATGATCCGGCCACCGGTGAAGTGCCGCTGGCGGCGCAGCTCGCGGCGCAGAACCTGGGTCCGGAGTTCCGGGAGTGGCTCAGCGACCCGCAGAAACTGCTGCAACTGATTGCCGCCGCCGAGGGGGCCAAGCGCGGGTCGGGGCCGGCGGGAGGGGGCGTAATTGCGGTGCAAGGCGGCGGGCAGGGCGCGGCAGCGGCTGCCGCTCCAGCCTGGATTTCGCTGCAGGAAAAAGAAGTGATCGAAGCCATCCGCCTGCTGACCCGGCTGGGAGAGGCCTGCGACGGGGCGGATGGCCCAGTAAGCCAGATGCGTCTCACCCAGGAAGTGAACCAGGCCGCACCACAGGCAGCCATGGTTCTTCGTCAAGCTCTGCAGAAGCTGGTGGGGCACCTGCCCGAGGGTCAAGGTGAAAGTCCGCTGCTGATGAAGGCCGCGGAGCACCTGGCCATCCGCTTCGCCCTGGAACGCTATGAGCGGGGTGAAGTGCGGGTGAACGCCATTCACGAAATGCTGGAGCGCATGAGCCGGGAGATGGAGATGCTGCGGCGTGTGCTGCGGGTGCACGAAGACAAGATGAGCCGCGCCGGCATTCTGGTGGAATCGCACGCCGACATCCTGGACCGGCAATTCTGGGCGGAGGTGCCGGAATCGGGCAAGCGCAGCGTGCTGCTCTCCCCTGACGCACCCTGCGTGCCGCCGCGCAATGTGCGCTCGTTCGTGGAAGAGTTACTGCAGCGAGAGGACCGGGAAGCGGCCATCTCCATCCTGCGCAATTATTGCGACTGCGTGGCCAGCGACGACGCGGAATCGCGGCGTAAGACGGCCACCGGGGTTTCACAACTGGCCGATCTTTACATCACCTGCGATGAAAGCCTGTTGCCGCACGCCATCCGGCGAATCTCCGAACAATTGACGGTCGAGTCGGTTCTGGAGATCCAGAGCCTGTTGAGCGCGGCTTTCGTGCGCATCAGCCAGGAGGCCGGCGACCGCCGCCGTTACGGCGCGGTGCAAGAGGTGCTGGCCGCCATGAAGCGCATCGAGCAAAAGCGCCCGGTGCTGGCGCAGGATCTGCAGCCGCGGGTGGGAGTGGACAATCGTCTGCCGGAATTCATCGAAGAAGCACTGCAGCTTCCGCAGGTGCCCGGCGAACTGGTGGACATGCTGAAAGGCATTCCGCAAGCAGCCACCGAGCAAATCGCGGAACGCTTTGCCCGCTGCCACCGCCGCGAGGAATGTGACCGGCTGGTGGAACTGATGGAGCAGCTCAAAGGCGATGGCACACGCCACCTAAGGGAATTGCTGCGCCTGGCGCCGGTGCGGCAGGCGGCCAGCAGCGTGGGTCTGCTCAGCCGGGTGAATCCCATGGCGGTGCTGGAGCTATTGCCGGCGCGGCTGAAAGAATGGGACCGCTTCTATCACGATGCGGTGGTGCGGCAGATTGCCGCCAGCAATGCGCCCGAGCGCGGCCAGCTTCTGTTCGAAATGCTGGATGTGCTGGACCATGCGGTGCTGCCGCAGGCGATTGACGAAATCGGCTTCAGCGGCGACCACGCCCTGACCTCCGGCCTGATGGTGCTGGCCGATGAGGGCGCGGCGGAAGCGCGCTCGCCTTTTCTGCGCCTGAAGGTGGTGGAGGCGCTGGGCCGGCTGAAAGACGCCGCCGCCATTCCGCTGCTGCGCGCCATCGTGGAAGCCCGGAAGATGTGGAAGTGGGTTTATCAGCGCGAACTGCGGATTTCCGCAGCGCAGGCGCTGGTGAAGATCGAACCGCAATACGGCCCGCAACTGGTAACCGAAGGTGGCTTCACAGTCAACGAACTGGAACTGCTGCCTCTGGACGCGGAATACACCCATCCGTGGGTGCGGCAGCGCCGTTACCAGCGCATTATTCCGACCCGCGCCCTGCCTGCGCTCGCCAGCAGCTCCTGGGGGCGCTCGGAGCTGGCCGTACGGGAGTTGAGCCTGGGCGGCGGCGTGGCCAAGAAAGGCGACGACCTGCGGCTGGGCTCGGATGCGGCCTTGGACTTGCAAATGGGATTGCGCCACATCAAGACCCAAGTGCTGTTGCGCCGCGCCCGCCAGGGCGAAATCAGCTTCGAAATCGTGGACATGGAACTGGAAGAGCGTTCCAAGCTGCGGCGCATCCTCGCTGACCAACTGCACCGCATCTCAGGGCCGGTGGCGTAGAGCAGCAATCAGCATTCAGCACTCAGGATTCAGACAACGGAGTCTTGCGCTCTCCTCATAATGTGTGGGGACAGGCGCCCTCGCCTGTCCGGACGAGCGCAGCTCGCCTGATCGCTATCAGCGTTTGTGGCGCGGGCGCCCCGCCGTCCTTCGGAAGGGCGCAGCTTCAGCTGCGCCGTAATGAGCCGTTACTTGGCGGCTTCAGCCGCTGAGGTTCGCTTCCGAGCAAACAAACAACCCTCAGGGCCTGAAGGCCGACCTATTTTGTGCTGCCCCTGGCACGGCTGAAGCCGTGCCCTGCCGAAACCTCTTGAGGCGAGGGCGCCCGCGTCACAACCGCACCGTTGAAGGGCTGAGTGCTAAAGAAAAAAGCCTCCGTCCTTACAGAGACAGAGGCTCCTTCTAATTCGATTGACGGCGCCGCTACGACACCTTGGCGAAGATGATGACCAGGGTGTAGAGCGCCAGGGATTCGATCAGGGCCAGGCCCAGAATGAGCGCCAGAGTGATGCCGGGGCGGGCGGAAGGATTGCGCGCCAGGGCTTCGGCGGAAGCGGCCGTAGCCTTGGCCTGCCCGATACCGCAAACCGCGGAGGCAATGGCCATGGCAAAGCCGGAAGTGATAGCGACCCAGTCGGCGTGCGACATTCCCCCGCCGGAGGTCTGGGCATAGAGTGGCGTGGCCAGGCACATCGCCGACAACGCCATGAACAAGTAGCTCAATTTACGCATGGTGGTTCTCTCCTTTATGAATTGCCGCCAGTGGGTGGTTGACGTCATCCTCGTGCAGACGCCATCACGCTTACGGCGAAGTTCGTAGTACCCAGTACCCAGACAGAGCAAGTAGTCAGGACTCAGGAGTCAGCAAAACCTCGCTCCCGGCGCTGACTACTGACCGCTGACTACCGACTCCTGCTTCTAATGCTCTTCCCCGACTGCGCCCTGCAGATAGACCGTGGTCAGCAGCACGAAAATATAGGTCTGCAGCAGGGAGACAAAAATATGCAGGCCCAGAAAAGCAATAGGAATGCCGATAGGAATGAGCGAAAAGAAGACTAGCGTCACCATGTCACCGGCGAACATATTGGCGAACAGCCGGACGGTGAGCGAAAGCACGCGGGCCAGGTGGCTGATGATCTCAATGGGAACCATGAGCCAACCCAGCCACCAGAAAGGCCCGGCGAAGTGCTTAAGGTAGGCGAGCCCGCTTTTCCGGACCCCCTGCACGTGATAGTAGACAAAAGCGACAATAGCGCAGCCCAGGGGAACGCTCGGCACGGCGGTAGGCGAGTCGAAGCCCGGGACCATGCCAATCAGGTTGCAGATGAGGATGAAGAAGCCCAGGGCGACCAGAAACGCGGTGTAGCCTTCGCTGTGCGGGCCGATGATCTGATGGCTCTGGTCCTTAATAAACCACTCCGCGCCTTCCACAATGTGTTGCAAGCCTCCGGGATGCTCCACCGAAAGACGGCTACGCACCAAAGCGAAAAAAGCCACCAGGAAGATGGCCACCAGAATCTGCATGGCCACAAAGTTGGTGATGGGAGCCTGGGGATAAGCCGGCTGGACGCCCATGGCGTGAAGAATCGAGTCCACCGGGCCGGCGAACAGACGGTTCAGGAGTGCGGTAAACCACAATTGTTCTGGCATGCGGATGAAGAGTACAGGGCCCAGCTTCTATTACAACCCCAACAATTGTGAGCTACTCCAGTTAAAATACAAGTCCTTTGAAAATAAAGGGAATATACGGAACAGAAAACAAGGGCGTTCCGTCTATTCTTTCTGTTCTAGTACGTCCTAGTACGCAAGAACGAGGATTGGGTACCTTCCTGCACGGAAGGCCATGACACAACGTTTTGTTGACGCCTCTTTGTTTAATGCCTTATATTCTGAAATACAGAGACTGATGTAGCGGCAGCGACGATAAGCCAGCAGGCAATTTCGGTCTGGATAGACTGCCCCAGGACTGACCCACCGAGAAACCACGGGGATATCGAAGTCGGAGCATTCCCGTGCGCAGCACCCAACCAGTCACACAGCAGTTTTTCGATTCTGACGAGCTTGGTGTCATCTCCGGCACCACTGAGCGGCATGCCCGCGCCATCCTTAACGACCTTTACGAGGCCAACGACCCTGGTGTCGTGAATTGGGGCCGAAAGGGCCAGCTGCATTTAAAGATCAGCAAAGAGCGGCTTGAGCAATTGATCCATGAGCGTTCGGGAGCCGGAAAGAAGGCCGCGCAATGACCGCCGCCCAGGAGCAGGCCCTTGTGGCCGAAAGGGAAAGCTTCCGCCGCATGGTGGAGACCATCATCGGGCTACGACAACATCGTAATGGTCGCCGCCGATGGACTCGCCGACAGACGGCCCAGATCTTGGAACGGTGGACATAAACGCCAATGTACAAGCTGAAAAAGATGCTGGAGGAGCAATGAGCCTCTCACGTTCCATTTTGATCCTTCCGTTGGCTGAGCAAGTGGGCGCGTTGAAGGCACTGGCCAAGAAGTACATCAGTGAAGGACGCTGCACCAACGTGGAAAGTTTTCTCGGCTGGATGCGCCCAGTCCAGCATGCCCTGCACGCCGCAGGGGCTCCGCGCGAACGGCTGCTGCAGTTTAAGAAGCAGTGCAAAGAAGGCTATTGGCAAGCCCGTAAGGAATTCGAAACGGAGTTCCTGGCGGCAGAAAACGAGCAAGGGCGGGAGGTGCAGGCATGACGTCTATCCGCGAAGCACTGCGCCCGTACTACCCCGATAACTATGCACGGGTGGTGACCTGCCAATCGAAGACTAGGTTTCAAACTGCCACGGTCGCCAGCGGATATGTTGCGAAAAGCGGATGGCAGTTACGAGTGTATAAGTGCCCGGTTTGCGCCGGGTTCCACCTTACAAAACGACTGGAGAGCAAATAATGCGCGTGAAGGCCGCCGCGTCGAACGTTGGCCACAACCTAGTATGACACAACGAAAGGAAAGCTTATGACACCAGAACAAAAAGCAACGACCAGGGTCTATTTTGACCTCGATTACATCAGTGAGCAGCATACTGCGATCTTTACCGCTGACTACAACTGCATCGATCATGACCTCTTTACGCAGACCGTAACCAAGCTAGCTGCGGAAAGTAGCCACGAAGAGTTGTTTTCGAAACTTGATGTTGACACCTTCCATGGTGAGACGGAGCCAACCCTGGAGACCTCCGACTTCACTACCGAAGAACTGCGCAACCTCTTCATCAGAGACATGCTACGGATGTGGGATGAAGAGCTGGCGGACAACGGCGGGCACATTTTCACGTGTGTTGGTCAGCCTTGGGAAGGCCCGCACATGCTGGAAAACATGCGGGATCTGGTCGCCGACCCCGATGAACGCTGGTTTGTTCTTTATTACGATTTCGCCGAAGACGATGGGCAGGTGACTCTCGACGAAATGCGCGAGCGAAGCGGACTCTTTTCTCATCGTTGGCTTAACAATCTTCTGACGGATGACGACACGTGGTGTGTGCGGCAGGTGTGTTACCTGCCAGAACGGGTGGCTGGACTCTCCATCGAACACGGTGGCGACGGCTACACCATGGCTATCCCCGAAAGCGAGATTGCCAAGGTCAAAGTAATTACCGGGGCTGTAGTAGAAAAGTAAACAAAGCGGGCAGGACGTGGGACGGTTTTTCTGTACCGCGTCCAGAAAGTCGTAACAGGGTAGTGGTAGTACAGCTAAGCATTCCCGCTCCAGGCTGACCTCCCAACGGTTGGCCTGGGGCACTCGTTAGCGGAATGCTTGGCAAAGTTGGGACGAGGATTTAGGGGCAACGGGAAAAGGGAATATATGCTTAGCGATAATACTCAGCCGTCATGTACTTTAACCGTCTATCCACCATTGTCTGATTGGCTGGCAAAGCGCGACCGCTTTGTGCAGTACCACCTAAAGGCGGACAAGCCGGGAAAGAAACCGCGTAAGAAAACATGTCAGACGTGGCGACAGGATCCGAAGACGTGGCGCACGCTGGAGGAAATACAGAAGCTTCCACTTTCACACGTTCACAAAGCAGATGACGGTACGAATTACGACTGCACTGTTAAGGGTGTGCAGTTCGTTGTGTATGGCGGCGATCGGCTTGTGTGGTTCGATTTGGATGGCGTTCGCAATCCGGATTTGGATGTAGTTGAGCCGTGGGCACAGAAGATCGTGGACGAACTGGGTGGCTACTGGGAAGTATCTGCCTCCGGATGTGGTCTACACGGTTGCGTCATTGGAACGCTGCCACGCACATCAAACCATCAGGTGAAGGATGATCCCTGCGAGATCTATTGCGATCGCAAGCTGATCGCGATCACAGGCAACATTTATCAGGGTCACAACAAGCTGGTAGAGCCGTCAGAGCAAAAGCTCCTACAGGTATGGGAACGAGCCGAAAAGGGCGAATTCAGTCGCATCGGTTGGCGAGACAAGTTCCACACCGTTTCGGAGCTGGGCGACAAACCGACCCGCGTATTCATTCAGGGCATTCTGGCCGAAGGAATCACCGGAATCGGTGCCCTTAGCGATAGCGGAAAGACATGGATAGGCCTTTCCATGTCGCATGCACTCATCACAGGTGAGCCTCTGTTTGGCAATCCTAAATTTAAGGTGCTGGAGCGCGTACCAGTGCTGTACCTAGTGCCGGAGATGGGCGGGCGTGCGTTTCGTGCCCGCTGTATCAAAATGCGTCTGCCACAAGATGGAAGCTTTTTCTGTCAGACCGTGCGTGACGGCGCGATCAGCCTTGCGGATAAGCACCTCATCCAAGCCATTCGCGATATGCACCCTTACGTCTGGTTGGATACCGCGATTCGATTCGATTCAGCCATCAGCGGCAACGATAGCAACGAGGTGGCGCAGGGCCTGGGCGCGTCCATGTTCAATCTGATCCGTGAAGGTGCCGCCGGGGTCGGTTTCCTACATCACCGCACGAAGGCGAGCAAGGAAGCCGAGACCATGGATCTGGAAAATACGTTTCGCGGATCCACCGACTTTGGCGCGATGTGTGATTTGGCCTGGGGCGTGGAGCATGCCAAACGGAAGAAAGGTAAGCGGTGGGACGAAGAGTATACGGAAGAGAGTCGCGTACTAACCCGGCTGTTCATGAAGTGCGTGAAGCCCAGGGATATGGATGTTGCCGATCCCTTCATCATTCAAGGTCGTCCGTACATCGACGACACAGGAGACTTCCATGTGCTAAGCACGGTTGATGGCCCTGTGAGGGAGGATAAAGGGCTTGCTGTGATCGCAGCTATTAAACGTGATGACACCATCTCGCACAGGGCACTTGAAAAGCTATCCGGTTGGGGTCATGAGCGTGTGACAAGGTTTACCGGGACGCAAGGCTACGTCCAGAAGGACGGAAAGTGGATATTCAACTGTCTGGGAGGCAGTGACGATTGCCCA
>DASYWT010000197.1:0-5538 GCA_035935775.1 Terriglobales bacterium | reverse complement strand
CAGGCCTACGAGGCGCAGCAGCGGGCAGCAAACTTAAAAAAATATGGGGCTGCCGAGCAGCAGAACGAAAAGGATTTTCAAGACAAACAACGGCGCCAGGCGCAGGAACAGCCGTCGGCGCCCAAGAACGGACCGGACAAGCAATGACCCCTCGCAAACCCATCACGCTCATCTTCTGGCTGGCGGCGCTGAGTTTCCTGATGGCCGCAGCGCAACCAGCCGCGGCTGGAAGGAAGAAGGACGACAAGCTAGTCGCCCCGACGAACCTGGTGTGGCCTCTGCCACCGGACAAGCCACGGGTGAAATTCCTCGTCTCCTACTCCAGCAATTACGACATCGAGCCCCGCAAAAAGCGCTCCTGGGTGGACAAGATGGTGGGCAACGGCGACCCCAACGTGACCGAGATGTTCGACAAGGCAGCGGGTGTGGCCAGCGACAGCAAGGGGCGCATCTACGTGGTTTCCAGCCAGCGGGCCATGCTTTACATCCTGGATCCGGAAAAGCACCAGGTGACGCGCGTGAACGGCGACCGCGGGCTGCAGTTCCGCACCCCGCTGGGCGTGGTGGTAGACGCGAAAGACAATTTCTACGTGGCCGACGCGCAAACGCACATGGTCTTCAAGTTCGGGCCCGATGCCCATTTGCAGGGCACGATGGGAGCGGAGTCAGGCCTCAAGAATCCCACCTACATGGCGCTGGACGAAGGCCGCCGGCGTCTGCTGGTGGTGGATTCCAAGCTGCACCAGGTGTTGATTTTCAACCTGGATACGTTGCAACTGGAGACCAAAGTCGGCAAGCGCGGCGACAAGAAGGGCGAGTTCAACTTTCCCATAGCAGTGGCGGTGGCGCCGGATGGAAGCCTGGCGGTAACCGATACCGGCAGTTGCTCGGTAGAGGTGTTTTCGCCCCAGGGTAAATTCGTTCGCCGCATCGGGCGGCAGGGCATGCGGCCCGGTGAGTTTGTCCGCCCCAAAGGCGTGGCCTACGACAAGGAAGGCCACCTGTGGGTGGTGGATGCCGCCTTCAACAATTTCCAGATCTTCACCCCCGACGGCAAGGTGCTGATGTTCGTGGGCGCCTACGGGCAGAACCCGGGCGAGTTCAATATGCCGGTTGATATCTACATTGACAAGAACAACCGCGTTTTCGTGAGCGACAGCCTGAACGCGAGGGTGCAGATTTTCCAGTTCCTGGGAGGGAACTGACATGAGTTCTGACGCGCACGAAACGTGCGGGCAGAAGTTTTACCGCAGTACTGCATGCAGTAGCTACAAGAGTTGTGCAACTCATTTCTATCGGGAGGTCTTATGAGAACGGCTAAAGCACTCGGCCTGGTGGTTCTCGTTGTGGCCCTGACAGCCACAATGGGCTTCGCCAAGGTCGGCAAGAGTGCGATTGTAGGCGGACCGCATGATCTTCGGACCGAATTAGGCGGCGGTTCCTACACGCTCTGCAACTATTGTCACATTGCGCACAAGTTTGCCAGTGTGACAGCCCCGGCTACAGCCGGCCCCTTGCTCTGGAACCACACGCTCTCGAGCAAGACGACCTACGGGGTTTACACCAGCTCGAGCTTCTCGGGCTACAGCACGGACATCACCGACCTGGGCTCGGTAGCCACGCCCACGGTCAGCAACCTGTGCCTCTCCTGCCACGATGGCACAATCGCAATTGATTCCTGGTATTCGGCAGTTCGTGCAACGCAAAACTCGGTGTTCATGCCCTCAGACCGGACGGTCACCGATCTGACGCAGCAGCACCCGGTGAACTTCACCTACAACGCCGCCCTGGCCAATGCCGCTGGACTGCTGGTTCCGGCGAGCACGACCTCGGTGGACGGCGCGGGTGAAATTCCGTTGTTCGAAGGCAAGATGCAGTGCGCTACTTGCCACGATCCACATAATGCCAGTGGCATCATGACGCAGGCATTCCCGTCGCAAGCCAGCGGGACGTTCTGCACCTATTGCCACAAGTAAAACCTTCGGGAGAGGCGCAGTAGCGCCTTATGGCCTGGGCCTCTCCCCCCTTTCAAATATGCAAGACCGGCGAGGCAGTGATGAAGTGGGCGAGCATAACCCGGAGACTGGCAATTCTGGCCCTGCTGTGGGCCCTGCCCTGCGCCGCGCAATACGGTTACGAAGAGACCGAGCGCTGGCACATGAAGGGCACGGTCGGGATGGACGTATTCAACACGGGTTACACGCCGGTGGTGAACGGCCAGGGCGAACCCTCCTCTTATAACGATGTAGCCGGCGATTTCGGCCTCGATCTGAGTGGTTTCCTGAAAGACCCCAAGCTGCTGCAGTTCGACACCAATTTCAACACCCAGCGCGGCGCCACCTCGCTATCGGGCGGCGACTACAATAGCGACCTGCTGGGAGGCGGAGTTTCGCTGGCATTTTTGCCCGTGAGCCGCTACCCCTTCCACCTGGTGTACCGCAAGAGCGCTTTCGACACGACGGGCAGCTTGTTCGGTTCTAACAGCAATTTCTCGCAGCTGAACGCCGACTGGACACTTGACATACCCGATCTGCCGCGTTTCACCTTCAGTCATCTCAGCAACAACAATGACGTGCGCCTGGCGGAGTCGCTGACAGACACTGGTTTCGACCAGTCGGACTGGGGATTCCGCGCCCAGGATACGCGCGCGGGGTGGCACTGGAACACGGGCTACAACTTCGGCAAAATCAATTCCAATGCCGCGGGCGTGCTTAGTTTTATCTCCGGATTGAAGGAGAACTACAAAACGCTCTCCGCCAACGGCTGGCGCTCCTTCTGGAGCGACCGGGCGGTGCTGCAGATTGATAACCGCGGCGAAATGTTTCATTACTCCCTGCCCGGAGACGGCAGCAGCGACAACAAGGACTGGCTAAGCACTGCGACCCTGCGAATCCAGCACACGCGCAAGCTGATGAGCAGCTATTACTACTCGTTCTCGCGGGTGGAGCTAAACAACCAGGGCAACGGCCTGTTGCCGGGAGTGGCTTTTCTTACAGTGCCTCGGGTGGACACGCACAACACCGGGGCGCGGGTGGAGTACCAGTGGTTCGAACCGCTGCGCGTCTTCCAGGAAGTCCGTTACTACCACAATTCTCCGTTTACCACCCAGTTTGAAAACCAGACGTCGCTGGCGGAGTCGTTTACCGGCTTCACGGTACAGAAGCGGCTGCGCGCTTTCGACCTGGCCGGCACCTATACCCTTCGCTACGACTTCATGGGCACCAATTTCAGTAACAATGCCCACACCTGGTCGAACGATGTGGATGCCCGGCTGGGCTGGGGCGATGTGAGGCGCGTACACCTGACCGGCACCTATCGCTACGACAAATACAATTATGTCCAGCAGATCGGCGGGTTCAGCACGGATAATCGCTACGGAGTAGAAGCGGAAACCGCGGCCCTGCCTGGGTTTCGCTTCAGGGTAGGAGCGGAACGCGGCAAGCTGGAACTGTTGAACATATCCGGCGACATTAACAACCACTACACCAACTACATGGCACAAATTGAGACGCGCAAGATTATTCTTACAGGCGCGCGCGGAGTGAACGACGGTGCGGGTGCGTTGTTTCCCTCCGATGTGATGCAGCAGCAATTTGTGACCGCGCCCTTGCCATTGGCGCAGTTGCTGGCCACGCCGCTGCTGGGGCGTTTCACCCGGGTGAGCAGCGTCGGCCTCACCGCGCGCCTGCGGCGCAATCTGGATCTGGGCGCGGACTGGCGGCGGGAAAACGACCTGCTCCTCCGAGCGCTGCAGAATTACCGTATCTGGGAAGTGCGAGGAGAATACCGCCTGGGCAAGATCACCGTGGATGGCGGGGTGGGAAACATGTTCACCCAGGTCAATACCAACCTTAATAATAGCGGCCTGCGGATCAATCGTTATTACATCCGCATCAGGAGGGACTTCAACTTTTTCTGAGGTGGGCTGTGAAGAGGATGGCAATGTCGAAACAAGGAATGGCCGGAGTGGGGACCGGCCTGGCGCTCCTGGTGCTGTTGCTCTGCACCTGGCCCAGCACGGAGGCGGAATCGAAGTCGCCGGCCGTCCTGCTGCCGCCGCAACTGGAATGGGTAGGAATGCTGCGCAGCGCCGCCGACGTAAATCCCAAGCCCGGGCGCTTCAAAAGAATTCTGAAAAAGATCGTGGGCCTGGACGACCGGCAGAAAGCCATGCTGCTGCCCAATGGGGTGGCTGTGGACGCACAGGGGCGGGTGCTGGTGGCCGACACCAAGGAGCGGGTGGTGCACGTTTTCGATGCGGGACAGAAGAAATATAAGACGCTGCGCGCGCCGGATTCCGATCCCTTCTTGTCGCCCATCGCGATAGCCACGGACGCCGCCGGAAAAATCTACGTAACTGACTCCGCGCGCGCTCGGCTGTTTGTGTTTCGGCCGGATGGCAAATTTACCGGCACTATCGGCGGCATCACCAAAGACGAGAGCATTTTCAAGCGCTGCACCGGCCTGGCCATTGACAAGGAGCGCGGTCGGATCTACGTGGTGGACACCCTGGCCATGAATGTGGTGGTGCTGGGCATGGATGGCAAAGTCATCCAGCGCTGGGGCAAACCTGGCACTGCCGCCGGCGAGTTCAACTATCCCACCCACATCGCGGTAGACGTGGACGGCAGCTTGTGGGTGATGGACTCGCTGAATTTCCGCGTGCAGCACCTGGACGGGAGCGGGAAATTTCTCTCCGGCTTCGGCCACCTGGGCGATGCCATAGGAGAGTTCGACAAAGCCAAGGGCATTGCGCTGGACGGCCAAGGCCACGTGTACGTGGCGGAGAGCCGGGATGACCGGGTGCAGGTTTACGACCACGATGGGCGCCTGCTGTTCTTCTTCGGGCAAACCGGCGCGGCCGAGGGGCAGTTCTTCCTGCCGGAAGGCATCGCCACTGACAGCCAGAACCGGATTTATGTGGCCGATGGCTATAACCGGCGGGTGCAGATTTTTCACCTCCGCCCGGACGCGGGACCGGCGGGAGGAGGACAGTAATGCGCCGCCTCCTCATTCTGGCGCTGATTGTTGCGGGAGCAATGGCCGCGATCCGCGTCTCGGCCAAAGGCAATGTGACCGCCATTCTGAATTCCAAGCATGACTTCCGCGCCAGCTCGGGAGCCGAGGTCCGCTCTGTCTCCGGACAGGATGTTTGCATCTTCTGCCACACGCCGCACAATGCCAACGCCGGCAACGGGGGCGCGATACTCTGGAACCACAAGGTTTCGCTGCAGGATTTCTCCACCTACACCAGCAGCACGCTGCAGTCCGTGGTAACGCCTATCCAGGCGCAGGACGTGTCCAAGCTGTGCCTGAGCTGCCACGATGGCACCATCGCGCTGGGAGACACGGTGAACGATGGCCTGATCGAGTTTGTGCAGGGGCAGGGCTATCACATTCCTTCCAGCTCGGAAGCCAACCTGGCCAAGGCGCAGGGTTTTTCCGACGACCATCCCTTCGGGTTTGTGCCAACCACACGGGGAGAGGTCCGCCTGCCGCCCCCCGGCGACCCTGTCCACCTCGACGGCAACGGAAAGG
>DASYWT010000196.1:0-2491 GCA_035935775.1 Terriglobales bacterium | reverse complement strand
GCCCGGGTCGGCTGTCTGCTCCACCACACCCCGGTGCGGGACGGCGCGGCCAAGGGCAAGGTCGAGCGCTTTTTCCGCACGGTGCGCGAACAGTTCCTCTGCCGCCAGTTAGCCCAACTTCGCGGATTGGACCTGTGGCCTAACTTTTTTCGCGACGCAAGTGCTTGATTTGCAATGAGGGTCTCAGGGCAAAAGCCGCTCAAAGGGCTGTAGTGCAGACCTACCCCCTTCTCGCCCTGTGGCCCGGCTGTATACTCGCGGCCAACGATGTTTCTGCGCTGCACCACACGGAAGAAGGACGGCAAAGAGCACCGTTATTGGAGCATTGTCGAGAACAAGCGGTGCGCCGGCGGCAAGGTGGCGCAGCGGCACGTGTTGTACCTGGGAGAGATCAACGATGCGCAGGAAGCGGCCTGGCAAAGGTCCATCGAGGTGTTCGAGCACGGCCAAGCGCTGCCGCGGACCGTCGCGCTGTTCCCCGCCGAGCGGGACCTGCCGGCTGCCTCCTCCGATGAGATTGTGCGGGTCAAGCTTGCGGAGTTGCAACTGCGCCGTCCCCGCCAGTGGGGCGCTTGCTGGCTGGCCTGTCACCTGTATCAGGAGTTGGGCCTGGACCGCTTCTGGGCGGAGCGGCTGCGGCCCAGTCGCAAAGGCACACGCTGGGATTGGGTGCTGCAAACGCTCTGCGCTTACCGCTGGATTGCTCCGGGCAGCGAGTGGCGGCTGCACCGCGAGTGGTTTGAACGCTCGGCCATGGGCGACCTGCTGGGGGCCGATTTTGCAGCCTTGGCCGATGCCCACAAGCTCTATGAGTGCCACGACCTGCTGCTCAAGCATAAGAGCGAGCTCTTTGACCACCTGACCCAGCGTTGGCGCGATTTGTTTAACGCGAAGTTTGAGGTGCTGCTCTATGACCTGACCTCGACGTATTTCGAGAGTGCGCCGCCCTTTGCCGAAGGGGATAAGCGCAAGCACGGCTACAGCCGCGACAAGCGGCCCGATTGTGTGCAGGTGGTCATCGCCCTCATCGTGACGCCGGAGGGCTTTCCGCTGGCCTACGAGGTCCTGGCCGGCAATACCAGCGACAAGAGCACGTTGAAGGAGTTTCTGGGCAAAATCGAGCAGCAGTACGGCCAGGCCCAACGCATCTGGGTAATGGACCGGGGCATTCCCACCGAGGAAGTGCTTGGCCAAATGCGGCAGAGCCAGCCGCCGGTGCTCTATCTGGTGGGCACGCCCAAGGGGCGGCTGAGTCAGTTGGAGAAGCAACTGGCGGAGCTGCCCTGGCAGCAGGCGCGCGAAGGCGTTGATGTCAAGCTGCTGCCCCAATCAGGCGAAGTGTATGTCTTTGCCCAGAGTCGCGACCGAGTGAGCAAGGAGCGGGCGATGCGCCGCCGGCAGATGAAGGGGCTGCGCGAGCGGCTCAAGGAATTAGCGCAGAGGCAGCCCAAGCGCGACCAGTTGCTCATGAAGCTGGGCGCGGCCCGGCAGCAGTGGCCCACCGCATGGCGCTTGTTTAAGGTGCAGGTGCCCAAGCCCCAAAGGCCTCGTCGCCAGTCAGCCGAACCGGCGGCGGAGCAGCCCGTGGCGGCTTTCTCCTACCAGTTGCGCTGGGACAAGTTGCGGCAAGCGCGTCGTCGTGAAGGCCGTTATCTGCTGCGCAGCAACATGCCGGAACGCGCCCCGGCCCAGCTCTGGGAGTTCTATTTGCAGCTCACCCAGGTGGAAGCAGCCTTTAAGCAGCTCAAGGGCGACTTGTCGCTGCGGCCCTTGCATCACAAGAAACTAGAGCGAATCGAGGCCCACATTTTCATTGCTTTCATGGCCTATTGCTTGCAGGTGACCCTGGGCCGGCGCCTGCGAGACCTGGCACCGGGCCTGACGCCACGCTCGGTCTTGGAGAAGCTCGGTGCGATGCAAATGATTGACGTGCATCTGCCAACGACCGACGGCCGCGAAGTCATCCTCACCCGCTACACCCAACCGGAGCCGGACCAGCGATTGCTGCTGGACAGGCTCAAGCTCCAGTTGCCGGAGCAACCGCCCCCGAAAATCAGCGCGGCGCAGCTGAAACCAGACTCGCCCGTGTAGTGCAGACTTTTGAAGACCAGCCCTTGATTTGCAGGCAGTTGCGCATTTCGAGTGCCCGAATCCGCGAAGTTGGGCTAAGCGGAGGGGCAGCCCGGCTCCTTTAAGGGCAGGTCTCTGTCACGCTGGGCGGCTTTGTGGATGCCAGCCCTTTGGTCGTCGCGGGAGCAATTCGTGTTCGAAAAAGGACAAGGAATGGAGAGCGGAGCCTGGGAAAGATGTCGCATCATAATCATATAAATTAACGCACCCACAATCGAGCCTGGCCGCATGATTTCGCCCAACTCATCTCCGGACGTCCCCGCCCCCAGCCGGGACGGCGGGCGCAGAACCGACGCGTTTTTCTGGCCGCGGGACTTCCTGGACAGCCGCTTTGTGTACGCGGTCATCTCCCCGCGCGCCA
>DASYWT010000195.1:0-10489 GCA_035935775.1 Terriglobales bacterium | reverse complement strand
CAAGACCTATCCGGGGGACGATGCCCACCTGAAGTACCTGTTGCAATACAACACACGGCAGGTGCGCGGGGAGGAGCCGAGGTCGTATCAGTTTGAGTTTTCAAAACCTTAACGCAGAGAGCGCGGAGATTGAGTAATTTTGTAGTTTCTAATGTGTAATTTCGCAGCACGCTTGGAGTTATCTGCAATTGGACCAACGCGGAATGGTAGAGACGTAACTTGTTATGTCTCAGATTGTCCGGCGGTGCACGCGAGATGCTTCACGGCTGAAGCCGTTCAGCATGACGCCTTCTTGAGGGTTCGCGGGCGGGGGCGCCCGCGCCACAAATGAGGTTTGGGCTAAAATGGGCGAGTTCATGCCCAGGAATCCCTTCAGGCTGCCCGCATGGGCTTTTCTCCTGGTTTGCCTGCTCGCGGCTGGAGTGTGCGCGCAACAGCCGGGCACACGACCCTCCCAGTCGCCGAAGCCTGCGGCCAGTTCGCAGGGGCAGGCGCAGGCCCCGGCGGCCATGGGACCAACCGCGGCTCCGCCGCCGCGGGCCATGAAGACGCATTCGCGGCCGGGGGCAGGGCCGCCACCCAAATTTGTGGACGTCGCTCCGAAGCTCGGCCTGGCCGCTTCCCACATTTCTTCGCCGGAAAAACACTACGTTATTGAGTCCATGAGCGGCGGCATCGGCCTGTTCGACTGCGACAACGATGGCCGTCTCGACATCATTATGGCCAACGGCTCCAGCGTGGAGCGCTATCGTAAGGGTGGCGATCCCCTGGTCACGCTGTGGCACCAGGAACCGGACGGCACCTTTAAGGACATTACCCAGCAGGCGGGCATGACTCGCAAAGGCTGGGGCATGGGCGTGGCCGTGGCCGATTTCGACAACGACGGCAACCTTGATGTGTACGTCACCGGCTACGACGGCAACGTGCTCTACCGCAACCAGGGCAATTGCACATTTGAGGATGTCACCGACAAAGCCGGGGTGCGCGGCGGCGGCTTCAGCACGGGCGCGGCCTGGGCGGACTATGACCGCGATGGCAACGTGGACCTGTTCGTCTCCCGCTACGTGCATGTGGACATGGACCACCTGCCGTTGCCGGGCAGCGCGCAGTTCTGCAAGTACAAAGGAATCGAGGTGCAGTGCGGCCCCTGGGGCATGCCGGGGGAGAGCGATTTACTGTTCCACAATCGAGGCGACGGCACCTTCGAGGAAGTTTCCGTCAAAGCCGGAGTCAGCGATCCCAGTCACTACTACGGTTTGGGCGCGGTGTGGGGCGATTATGACAACGATGGCTGGCCCGATCTTTACGTGGCCAACGACACCACCGCCAACTACCTCTACCACAACAACCACAACGGCACCTTCACGGACATGGGCATGCTGCTGGGAGCGGCGCTGAGCGGCGACGGCCTGGAGCAGGGCTCGATGGGCGTGGATTGGGGCGATTACGACCACAGCGGCCGCTTGTCCATATTTGTGACCAACTTCGCCGAGCAGGGTGCAATGCTGGCTCGTAACCTCGGCCAGCAAGGCTTCGAAGACGTGAGCCGGTCCTCGGGTGTGGAACAGGCCACCTACCCGCTGGTCGGGTGGGGCACTTCGTTCTTCGACATGGACAATGACGGCTGGCTGGATTTGTTCGTGGCTAACGGGCATGTCTATCCCCAGGCCAACACCATTCCTGGCGGCGCCCCTTACGAGCAGCCGATGCTGCTCTATCGCAACAACTGGGATGGGACCTTCGAGGAGGTTTCCAAAGCCGCCGGACTGGCCGACATGCCTGCGCGTTCGCGGCGCGGAGCGGCATTCGGGGACATTTTCAATGATGGAAACATTGACGTTGTGGTGGTGGACATTGACGGCCCGCCGCTGCTGCTGAAGAACCTGAACCACGACGGCAATCACCGGGTGGAGTTCAAGCTGGTGGGCACGAAGAGCAATCGCGCCGCCATTGGCGCTCGGGTGACGGTGAAGGCCGGCAAGCTGGTACAGTTCAGCGAGGTGAAGGGGGGAGGAAGCTACCTTTCGCAGAATGATCTGCGGCAGCACTTCGGGCTAGGAACGGAAACGAAGATTGATTCGGTGCAAATCCGGTGGCCCAGCGGCAGGGTGGAGACGCTAACCAACGTTGCTCCGGACGCGATCTACACGATAGTAGAAGGGCAGGGCATACGGGGCCGCATGCCCCTGCCCCTGCCCGCTAAATGAAAACCGCCGAGGACGCGGAGGACGCGGAGGTTTACAGAGAAAATATGAATCTCGGCGTCCTTTGCGTCCTCTGCGGTTGTTATTTGCGGCGGGCGTGGTCGGCCGGCAGCGCTTTGGCTAAGTCCTTCCATCCCACCAGAATGAATCCCTGGTCTTTCAGGAACTGCTGAAACTCGGGACTGCTGACCATTTCGAAGTCAGCCTGGCGCCAGGCCGCGCCCCAATCGGGATGGTTATAGGTGGCCCCGCGCATCTCCGGATCGTCATAGGCCAGGTGCACGATGAGCTGATAAACCCCCGGCTTGAGCGGCGTCAGCGTCTTCTTGTACCAGTCGAACCACTGATCCACCGGCACCCCTGGCACCATCTCCAACACGGTGTCGGCGAGGGCTTCGTCCTGGGGGATTACATAGCCAGCCGGAAGAGGCTCGCTCGGCCGCTTCTCGAGCAAGACGGGCAAGTCATACTGGTGGCCCAGGGCCTTATAGGCATCGAACAATTGCTGGGTGTGCGTCACAGTGCCCATGTGAGTGTCCAGGTGGGTGAGATGTACGCCCCAGGCGCGTGCGCGGTCAATCTGCGCCCGGAGTTCCTTCTGTACCTCGGGAATTTTGGCGTTCTGCGCCACCTGGTCTTCCACCAGCGGGAAGTAGCCTTCGGAATCGAGGAGGCTGGGCACCTGGTCTTTGGAACTAACCGGGCCCCAGCGGTAGGTGGTCCACTCGCTGTTGAGGTCGAGGTGGATGCCGAGGTCGGCGTTGGGATGCGTCTTGGCCCATTGCGCCGCTTCCGGGAACCAGGGGCTGGGCACAAGGATGCTGGCAGAAGTAACCCATCCATGTTCCAGGGCCTCAATGATGGCGCGATTGATCGAGTGGGAGCCGCCAAAATCGTCGGCGTGGATGACCAACAGGCGGGCGCTCGCCGGATAGCCCAACTTCTCCTGCACGGTCTGGCCGCTGGCCTGGCTGAAAGCGAAAGAGGAAATAAGAAGGACAAACAGGTACACTGAAAGGCGCCTGCGCACAAATAGCTGGTTCATGGCCCTCCCGAAACGCGGAAAAATAGGAATCTGGCTTGCGGCGGGATGTTACCGCCGGGGTGTATCGGCTGTAAAGCGCGAAACGTTTCGAATGCTTGCGTTTGGTTTCCCTAAGTGCTAGAAACGGGCAGCACACCGGGGATCGAGGCATATGTCAACTTCACCCACCACCGCGGGGGCGCAGACCACCGGCCCTAAACTGCGCCGCGCGCTCACCCTCTGGGACCTGATTCTCTACGGCGTCATCGTCATTCAGCCGGTAGCGCCCATGTCGGTTTACGGCGTATTGAGCACCCGCGCCCGCGGCCACGTGGTGACCACCATTCTGATTGCCATGGTGGCCATGCTGTTCACCGCCATCAGCTATGGCCGCATGGCGCGCGCCTATCCCAGCGCCGGCTCGGCGTTTACCTACGTAGGGCAGGAGATCAATGCCGGGCTGGGCTATGTGACGGGATGGAGCATGGTCATGGATTACATGCTCAACCCCATGATCTGCGTGATCTGGTGCAGCCAGCAGGCGGTTACCTTCGCGCCCGGGGTGCCCTACTGGATCTGGGCGGTCTTTTTCGCCCTGCTGTTTACTTTTATCAACATGCGGGGAATCAAGACGTCGGCCCGGGTGAATGCCGGACTGGCGTTGGGCATGGGAGTGGTGATTGCCATCATTTTCGTGACGGCGGCGCGCTACATTTTCGGCATGCCCCACAGCAGCCCCGGCTTCTTTACCAATCCCTTTTACAATCCTGCGACATGGTCCACCAAGGCGGTGCTGGGCGGAACGTCCATTGCGGTGCTGACCTACATCGGGTTTGACGGCATCTCGACCTTGTCAGAGGAAGCGGAGAACCCGCGGCGCAATATTCTGCTGGCCACGGTGCTGACCTGCCTGGTCATCGGGCTGCTCTCTGCCGTAGAAGTGTATGTGGCACAGCTGCTGTGGCCCATCGCCCGGCCATATCCCAACGTGGATACGGCGTACGTTTACGTGGCCGGGGTGGCCTGGAAGCCTCTGCTGGTTATCGTGGGGGTTACGCTGCTGGTGGCCAATTTCGGTTCGGGCATGGGAGCGCAGCTGGGTGCGGCGCGGCTGCTCTATGGCATGGGCCGAAGCAACGCGCTGCCTAAGTCGTTTTTCGGCGCCATCCATCCCACGCGGCACATTCCGCGCAACAACGTCCTGTTCGTGGGCGTGCTGGCGCTGGCCGGAGCATTCCTGCTGCCCATCATGGCGGGCAGCCAGAACACCGGCTACGGCTTGGGGGCGGAGATGCTGAATTTTGGCGCGCTCATCGCCTTCATGGGGGTGAACGCCGCCGCCTTCGTGCGCTATTACCTGCGCAACCCTGAGAAGAAGCTGACCAACCTGATTCCGCCGGCCATTGGATTCTTCGTGTGCCTTTTACTGTGGCTGAACCTGAGCACGCCCGCCAAGGTTGCAGGCGGCATCTGGATGGGCGTGGGAATTGCCTACGGGGTGTGGAAGACCAAGGGCTTCAAAGGCGAACTGGTGGACTTCGAGATTCCCGCGGAAGAGTAGCACCTCGGGCGCCTTCTTCCCTCGTTTACCCGGCCACGCCGCACACAGCACATCGGCAGGTAGAGAAGTGCTGGCCAGCGAATGCGCCGCATTGTGGACATCTGCAATCTGAAAGATGCTGGCCGCCAAACTGGCTGCATCGGGGACACTGTCACCCAAAGCTGTGCCGGCCGGAGTGGAAACCGCAGATGGGGCACACGCACTCGACGGCATGTTTTCCCCCAAACTTATAAGGGGCTTTAGAGGTCATATTCAAATCGTTTCCTTGCCCTAGCTGGAAAACCGGAGATCGTGCCTGCCGTGCCTTGCGTACAGCGACACAGGGCCGTCTCGATGGGTCGTTCGTAACAGCCTGAATCAGTACCCTGTAAGAAATGAGCGTACGGGAATCCCGGATCGCACTCATTGTCCTGAGGCAATCTTGGAATGAAATTATTTTCCAGGGGCGAAGCCGGTTATGGTTCGGTATCGGTCCGGTCGCGCAGAGAAGGCCCGGATAGACGGGCCTTCCCTGGTGGATCCGGCATCAGCAGAGGACAAGAGCCTGAACTATTCCGTGTTGGCCGGTGCGACATTCCAGCCGCTGGCCTCCACCACCGGCCTGGCGCCGCCCAGGTCGCTGTTGCGGTAGCTGATCAGTACATCCCGCTTTTCGCCAGGCAGCAGCGAGAAGTAATTGTCCTGGTAGATCACCGGCAAAACCTCCTGCCCGCCTTGGCCCTTAGCCAGCTTCAGGCGAATAAAGAAGGCCAGCGACTTGCTGGGGTTCGATAGCGTCACGTGAGTGACGTCTTCCCCACCTTCTCGCCCAGCGCGGCTGGAAACCGTCAGCTTTACCCTGGGCAGTTGCTTGATCGCTGTGTAGTCAGCGTACTCGGCGGTCGGCGTGTAGTACCAGGTTGACTTCTCCCAATCCAGCTTTTCCGGCTTAGTGGAGAGCCAGTAGGTATTGGTGCTGAGCCGTTTGCCCGCGGCATCATCCACGGTCAGGCGCAGGAAGTAGGTGGGCGTGAGGCCGTCAATGCTGGGTAATGCGAACAGCTTCTGACTGCTGTCTGGCGCGACCGCCACGGTGACCTGCTTGGAGAATTTTTGAGCCATATCGAGGTTGTAGACCGTGGCCATAACCTTCAGTCCGCTGGCGGGCGTGTACTGGCTGCTGACCAGCGAAATGGAATGGTCATCGTAGTTGTACTGGGCGTGCAGTAACTCGGTGGCTTTTTTGGCGCCGAAGTAGCCGCCACCCGGCTGCAGGTAGTAGTCGAACAGGTGCCAGATGACTGATGGCCAGGCGTTGTTCAGCATCCACTGGATGACGCCGGTAGAGTTGTACTTGTCGCGGCTGTAGGCCTCGAACATGGCACGAATGCCTTCATAGTTCATCAGCTGCGCTTTTTCCTCGTAATCCTGCAGATCGGTCACAGCTCCGTAACGCGCGCTTAAGGCGTCGGTATAGACCTTGACGTTCTTAAACGCGCCGCCGCCGGCGTGGTAATCCCAGACCTCGCTGATGGGCCATAGCTTTTCTTTCGGAATGAATTTCTCCAGGCTCTCCTGCACCGGGATGGCGGGGCCTGGGCTGGTTTCGGTGTTAAAGCCGTAAGCGCCACCCCGAGTTTTGTCTTTCTCCCAATACGAAGGCGCGACGTACTCATAGGGGCCGGTCATCTTCACTCCGCTGTTGCCGGTAACCGAAGTGGGCTTGGCGGTGGCGGAGGAAACCACGGGATTCTGCCAGCGGCATGCCTTCAGCACGTTGAGGTAGTTCTGCTCCACGTCCGGAGGCGGCGGGTTGTCGCTGCCATCCAGCCACACGAAAAGACTGGGGTGGTTGCGCAGACGACGAATCTGGTCGCGCAGCGACTCCTGGGAAATATCGAAATTTTCGGGCGGCCAGTGGGGCCACTTTTCCCAGGCGTCGCAGCAGCACCAGCCGGCCATGATCAGGATTCCGTAGCGGTCGGCCAGGTCAAAGAAGTGGTCGGTCTCCAGCTTGCCTTCCAGTCGGATGGTGTTGAGGCCCATGTCCTTGGTGAGGCGGATCTCGTCTTCGAGGCGCTGCGGGTTCTGGCGCAGCATCATGTCGGGCGACCAGCCGCCGCCGCGGATCACGATGCGTTTGCCATTGATGCTGAACACGCGGTAGCCGTTGGGATTCATCTCCGAAGTGACCTGGCGGATGCCGAAATTTGTGTCCTGCTGGTCGGAGACGCCGCCATCGGTATCGAATTCGAGGTGCAGGCCGTAAAGGTCTTGCGCGCCCATTTGCCATGGCCACCAGAGCAAGGGGTGTGCGATGTTGAGTTGGCTGAACTGTTGCGGCGTGAACTCAACCTCTTTGGTTTCATGGGCGGCCAGTTCCACAGGTTGCGATACCTCAAGGGTGGCTGGTCTGCCGGAAGTCGGGCGATTGGAAACTATGTTGCCTTTTAGCGTGCCTTTGACCGGCTGATCAGTGGCATTGTGCACCTCGGCGGTAACGGTCAGATGGGCACTGTCCAGGGAGGGAATATCAATGTCGGTAATGACGTGGGGATGGCGCACCTCAACCGGGCCGCTGGTGGCCAGGTAAACGCCGCGCCAGAGACCCATGTCCTTATCCGGCGGCATGGGATTCCAGTCCACAAAAGTAACGGCAAGGTCAGTGGGTAGAGGCGCGAACACCTCCACCGCCAAAGCATTTTTTTCACCCGGCCGGACGGCGTCCGTGACATTGAATTCATAGGTGCGCCACGCGCCCGCCACATCTTTATCGCTGACGATCTGCTTGCCGTTCAGCCAGATATTGGCGCGGTAATTGATGCCTTCGAAGTTCAGCCACACCTGCTTGCCCTTGTAGCTGGCGGGCACGTCAAATTCGGTGCGGTACCACCAGGGCACGGCGAAGGGGCTGCCCGGCGGCATGGGAATGTTGGAGAAATTTTCCCCGATAGGATAGGTGGTGCCGGGAATCTGGCGCAGGTTCATGCCGAAATCCGGGTTGGCATAGACCCCATGCTTGATAAGAGTGGCGAGAACGGTTGTGGGAACAGTGGTGGCATACCAGCCCGTAGTAGCATGTCCGGGGAGTGAGAGCGTCTGCCCGGGGTCACGCACCTGCGACGATGACTGGATGGCCCAACCTTCATTGAGCGGCAACCGGGCCTGCTGGCCGGCGGCGTAAGCGGCGGAAAGTAATAAGCTGAAAGAGAACGAAACGAGTAGTAACCGGGCGGACACAGCTTTTCTCACTGGCAGCCTCCGGAAAAATAAATGCACGCGGACCTATCATTATGAGCCCAGGTGTCAAACTTTGTCCTAAAAGCGCCCGTTCTTCCGGCCGGGGCAAGAACGAGGGCAAGTCGTTTATAATGAAATTTCCCGCTAATTAGCCTGGAGTAATAGAAAGAAGATGATTCGATTTCTGCAAACCCCCGGTCCTATCAAGAAAGTGGTTTTAGGTGGCCTGCTGGTGGTGATCTGCGCTGCCATGGTGATTGTGCTGGTTCCCGGCGGCATCCTGGGTGACGCCTTTGGTTTCCAGGGCGACCTGGGGAAGAACGTGGTGGCTAAAGTCGGGAGCCAGGAGATCAGCGTCACGGAAGTGCAGCAGCAAGCGCGCAATATGGGCCGCCAGCAGTTTCCCAAGGGTCTGCCGCCGGCGCTGATGCCGTTTCTGGTGCAGCGTGCCGCCGAAAATCTGATCACAGAGCGGGCCCTGCTGGTGGAGGCGCAGCGCCTGGGGCTCAGCGTCAGCAACACAGAGTTGCAGGATGAGTTGCAGCATGGCCAGCTTGGTTCCGAACTTTTTCCTAGCGGCAACTTCGTCGGCGAGCAGGCCTATGAGGACTTCGTTTCCCAGTACAACATGACCGTGCCCCAGTTCGAGCAGGCCATGAAAGATGACTTATTGCGCCGCAAGCTGATGGACATGATTTCGGGCACGGTCATTGCATCCGGTAATGAACTGGAACAGCAGTTCGAACAGGACAACACGAAAGTTAAGTTCGAATATGCGGTGCTTACTGTTGATCAACTGAAGAAGGAAATCCACCCCAGCGAGGCGGAGCTGAAGGCCTTTTACGAGAAGAACAAGCAGACCTACGTGAATTCCATTCCGGAGCAACGCAAGGTTCGCTACATCCTGATTGATACCAGCCAACTGGCCGGCCAGGTTAAGGTCACTCCGGAGGACCTGCAACGCTATTACAACGACCACATGGACGAATACCGGGTGCCGGAGCAGGTTGAGGTGCGGCACATTCTGATCAAGACGCCGCCCCCTGGTCCCGACGGGAAAGTTGATCCCAAAGCGGTCGAGGCCGCCAGGCAGAAGGCGGAAGACGTTCTGAAGCAATTGCATGGCGGCGCGGACTTCGCCAAGCTGGCGGAGAAAGATTCCCAGGACACGGCCAGCGCCAAGAACGGCGGTTCGCTGGGCTGGATTCAACGCGGGCAGACGGTGGCGGAGTTTGAGAAGGCGGCGTTCTCGCTGCCTAAAGGTTCTACCAGCGGAATTGTGCAGACCAGCTACGGCTTTCACATCATCCACGTAGACGACAAGCAGGAAGCCCATGTGAAGCCGCTGAGCGAAGTGACGGCGCAGATCACGCCCCTGATCGCGCAAGATAAGGTGGCGCAGTCGGCGCAGAACTTGAGTGACAGCGTGGAATCGGCCGCCCGGAGCCTGGGAATGGAGAAGGCCGCGGCGCAAAACAAACTGCAAGTGACCAGCACTGATTTCGTGAGCCGCAATGACACACTGCCCGGGATGGGCCCGGCGCCGGAATTCATGGACGCCATCTTCAGCGCCGCGCAGAACGCGCCGCCCGACGTGACCAACCTGAAGCAGGGCTACGTTGTTTACCAGGTGACGGCGGTGAAGCCGCCGCAGACACCCACCTTCGAGCAGGTCCGCTCGCGGGTGGAATCGGAGTTCGTGAACCAGCAGGCTACCGCCATGCTGGCACAGAAGACGCAGGAACTCTCCGATCGCGCTCGCGCGTTGCACGATCTCAAGAAAGCCGCCAAGGAACAGGGCGCCAGCGTAAAAACGAGCGATCTGGTGACCCGCAAGGACCAGGTGCCCGACGTGGGCGCTATGTCGGGATCGGCGAGCGTGGTCTTTACCATGAAGCCGGGCGCTATCAGCGGGCCGATTGATAACGGCACCAGCGGGGCCGTATTATCGCTGCTGGACCGGCAGGAGCCTTCCCCGACCGATTTCCAGAAGCAGAAAGACCAGGTGCGGGAACAGGTGCTGCAGCAAAAGCGCAACCAGTTGCTCGAGTTGTTCATCTCCAATCTTCGGGAAGAGATGGAAAAAAGCGGCAAGATTCAGATCAACCAGCAGGTGCTGAAGCAGTTGACGGCCCCTCGCAATGAGGCAAGTTAAGCGTCCGCGGCGCCGGCGCTTGCTCGAGCAGTCCAACAACCCAGCTTCACTGAACCCCAATCATGGCCTTCCCACGATCCACCGGGATTCTGCTGCATCCCACCTCGCTGCCATCCCTGGGAGGGATCGGTGATTTCGGTCCTGCGGCCTACGAGTTTGTAGACTTTTTAGCGGCGGGCCGGCAGAGCCTCTGGCAGGTGCTGCCGCTGGCTCCCGCCGGCTATGGCAACTCACCCTATTCCTCTCTGTCGGCATTTGCCGGCAGCCCCCTGCAGATCAGCCTGGAGCGTCTGGCGGAGCGAGGCTGGATTGAGCGCAGCAGCCTG
>DASYWT010000194.1:0-5054 GCA_035935775.1 Terriglobales bacterium | reverse complement strand
CGGGCGGAAGGGAAGGTGCGCGGGGTAGCGCGGGCGGCGAAGAAATCGAAAAAGCGCTTTGGCGGGGCGCTGGAGCCGCTCACGTATGTGCGCGCCTTCTGGGACGACCGCGAGCGGCAGGAGTTGGCGCGGCTGGATTCCTGCGAGGTGCTGGAGTCGCCGCTGGCGCGGCAGGTGACCTATCCGCGGGCGGTAGCGCTGGGGCACCTGGCTGAGGTTCTGGATGAGTTGCTGCCGGACCGGGAAGCCAACGACACGGTCTTCCGGCTGACGCTCGCAGTCCTGGAGCAACTGGCGGGCGACCGCATCTGGATGCCGCTCACCTATTTCGAGCTGTGGATGACGCGGCTGGTGGGTTTTCTGCCCGAGCTTTCGGAGTGCGTGGCCTGCGGGGCGGCGCTGAATGGGAACCGCGCCTTCTATCACGTTCTGGTGGATGGGCTGATGTGCGCGGACGATAAGCGGCTGGCTTCGTCGGAGATGTCGCGGGAGTCGCGGGCGCTGGCGGCAGAGATGTTTCGCTCGCCCATAGAAAATTTTACGCAGGCGGAATGGCCGAAGTCGAGAGCCGCCGACCTGCGCAAGTTCCTGGTGCAGATTCTGGAACGGCACCTGGAGAAGAAACTGGTGACGGCGGGGATGCTGGAGAGGATCAGCTCTTAGCTGTTGGCTCTTAGCTGTTAGCTGGTTGGTGGTGGCCCAACTTACGGTCGCGCCCAAGATGTACAAGCCAAGAGCCAAGGGCTAAAGGCCAAAAGCCAACAGTCAAAGCAGTCGAATCGAATGTCTACGAAAACCAACCCGCCCACATTCCAGGAGCTGATCCTGCGGCTGCAGAATTTCTGGGCCGAGCGCGGCTGCGTGCTGCAGCAGCCCTACGACCTGGAAGTGGGCGCGGGCACGATGGCGACGGAGACTTTCCTGCGGGTGCTGGGGCCGCAGCCCTACAAGGTGGCGTATGTGCAGCCTTCGCGGCGGCCCGCGGACGGCCGTTACGGCGAGAATCCTAATCGCCTTTACAAGCACACCCAGCTGCAGGTCATCCTGAAGCCGCCGCCGGAAAAGGTGCAGGAACTGTACCTGGGGTCGCTGACGGCGATTGGCATTGACCTGCGGCGCCACGACATCAAGTTTGAGGAAGACAACTGGGAATCGCCCACGCTGGGAGCCTGGGGAATCGGCTGGCAGGTGATGCTGGATGGGCTGGAGATCACCCAGTTCACTTATTTCCAGCAGTGCGGAGGAGTGGACCTGGATCCGATTTCGGCGGAGCTGACCTACGGCCTGGAACGGATTGCCGCGTTCTTGCAGGATGTGAACAGCATTTACGACATTGTGTGGGCGCGCGATCCCGATACCGCCAAGGCGGTCACCTACGGCGATGTGCGGCTGGCGGACGAGCTACAGTTCTCGGTGTACAACTTCGAGGCTGCCGACGTCGAGAAAACGTGGAAGCATCTCGAACTATGCGAGGCCGAATGCCAGGCGCTGCTGCAGCGGTTCCGCGGGCTGAAGAAGGAGAAACCAGGCGAACAGAAAGCTGCGGCTCATTCAACGACTGGAGGCAGCATTCCCGAAGAGCACGATTTTTCTGAACCGCTGACGGCGGAGCCGCAGAACGGGTTTGTGGTCGCGAGGGCCGTAGCGCGTTTTCCCTTGCTGCCCGCGTATGACCTGTGCCTGAAGTGTTCGCATCTGTTCAACGTGCTGGACGCGCGGGGAGCGATTTCGGTGACTGAGCGCGTGGGGGTAATTGCGCGCATTCGCAACCTGGCGGTGGGCATCGCGAAAGCATGGATTGAGCAGCAGAAAGCAAGCAAGCCGGAAGCGCCGCCGGAAGAAACGGAGCCGGAACCTGCGGCGAGGAGAAAGAGCGTCATGGCGTAAAGAGTACGGCGAAGTAGCGCCGGCCTCTGGCCGGCTGTCGCGAGGGCGTCCCGCCTTCGCCGGTGCGGGCGAGTTTGCCCTGAGCGGAGCCGAAGGCCCGCATCAACAGCCGGCGGCACGCCGGCGCTACGGAGGAAACGCAAGGTCCTTCGACTCGCGCTCGCTCAGGATGACAGAGGTATAGGATTGTTGCGAGAAACGGAAACGCCGGCAGAAAAAACCGGCGGCAAAAAAACGAGTTCATGACAGATTTTCTGCTTGAGATCGGATGCGAAGAGATTCCCGCGCGGATGATTGACGCGGCGTCCGCGGAACTCGGCCGGCGGGTAAGCGACGTGCTGGCGCGGGAGCGTCTGGCCACAACGCCGGTTGTAACTATGTTCTCTACGCCGAGGCGGCTCGCGGTCTTTGTAGCAGACATTTCACTAGGGCAGTCGGATGTGGAGGAGCAGGTAACCGGGCCGTCGGTGAAGGTGGCGTTCAAGGATGGGCAGCCTACGCCCGCAGCGCACGCTTTTGCAAAAAAAGTGAACACCGACGTGGCCAAGCTGCAAAGGGTCACCACTCCCAAGGGCGAATACCTGGCCGCAAAGATTGTCAACAAGGGCCGCAGAGCGTCGGAAATTCTGCGGGAATCGTTGCCCAAAGAACTGGCTTCCGTTTACTGGCCCAAGAGCATGTACTGGCGGGCCAGGAACGAGCGCTTTGTGCGCCCGGTGCGCTGGCTGGTGGCGCTGCTGGATGGGGAACTGGTGCCGCTGGAGTTTGACGGCATTCGCGCGGGGCGGGGATCGAGCGGTCATCGCACATTGGGCGGGCCGGTGGAAATCCGGGCGGCACGGAATTACGAAGCCGATCTGCGGCGGGTAGAGGTGGTCGCCAGCCGGGCAGGGCGTGAGCAGCGCATCCGCCAAGCCCTGGACGATGCGGCCCGTACCGTTCGCGGGGCGCGCTGGCGGGAAGATGCCGATCTACTGCAGACTGTGACCAACCTCACCGAATTTCCCTCTGTAATTCTGGGAAACTTCGATATTGAGTTCCTCGAACTGCCGGAGGAGGTGCTGGTCACGGTAATGCGCGACCACCAGAAATACTTTGCCCTGGAGGACGCGGCGCATAAGCTGCTGCCGCATTTTCTGGCGGTGCTGAACACGGACGGCGATCCCAAGGGCATCATTCGCCACGGCCATGAGCGGGTACTGCGGGCACGCTTCAATGACGCACGCTTCTTCTGGCAGACCGACCAGAAGATTTCGCTGCGCGCGCGCGTTCCCCTGCTGAAACATGTAACTTTCCAAAAAGACCTGGGCAGTTATTACGAGAAGACGCTGCGGGTGCAGCACCTGGGCAGCCACATCTCCGGTCCGCTCAAGGAGGCGAGCGTGGAAATCCGGCCGGGAGTCATACACAAGGCGGCGTACCTGGCCAAAACCGATCTCACGACCGAACTGGTGAAGGAATTTACCGAGCTGCAGGGCATTGTGGGCGGTCTGTATGCGCGCGTGCAGGAACTGGACTCCGATCTTGCGCCCGATGCACACCGGCTGATCGCGCAGGCTATTTATGACCACTACAAGCCGGAATCCATGGAGGATCCGGTTCCCCGTACGGTTGAGGGTGCGGTGCTCTCGATTGCCGACAAGGCCGACAGCATCGCCGGGATGTTCGCGCTGGGGTTGCAACCCAGCGGCTCGAAAGATCCGTTTGCCCTGCGCCGGCAGGCAAACGGGATTGTGAAGACGATCGCCGAGCATAAGCTGCCGCTGAGCGTCGAGCGACTGTTCGGGGACGCGCTGGCCGGATACGCCGGCTCGGAAGCGGAAAAAAAGTTTGGACCGAAGTTCGCCACGCTGCAGGGGCAGGCCGAAGTTTTAAACGCAATTGTGATATTCGTGCGCGAGCGGCTGGAGTTCTACCTGCGCGACGGACTAGGCTTCGCTTACGACGTGGTGAACGCAGTGTTGGCGGCCGGCTGCGACGATTTGGTGGATGCGGTCGCCCGCGCGCAGGCCGTGGCCAAGGTCCGGCCCTCGCCAGACTTCGAGTCCATCTCCATCGCCTTCAAGCGCATGAAAAATATTTTGCGGCAGGCGCACGAAGTGGGGTCCGCACCCGCTGCGGAATTTCATCCCGGCGCGCTGAAAGAACCGGCGGAGGTCAATCTGGCCGAACTGGTTCCAGCCACAGCACAGCGAGTGCAGGAAATGCGGGCCAAGAGGCAATACGAGCCTGCGCTGCTGGAGATTTCGCGCCTGCGCCCGGCGGTGGACACCTTCTTCGACAAGGTCATGGTCATGGTGGATGAGCCTAACGTGCGCGCCAACCGGCTGGCGCTGTTACAGACTGTTTTGAGCGAGTTCTCCACCATCGCGGATTTCTCCGAGATTGTGACGGAGAGCAAGGATTCCAAAGGATCGAAAGAATCTTAGACAAAGCAAAGGACTAAAAATGGCGACACACGTTTTGCCCGAAACGGAATACCGCAGCGAACAAAAAACAGCCACCAAGTGCGTTTACTTCTTCGGCGATGGCAAGGCCGATGGCAACGGCAAGATGAAAGACGAACTGGGCGGGAAAGGCGCCGGCCTGGCGGAGATGACCAACGCCGGCCTGCCCGTGCCTCCAGGATTCACCATCCAGACGGAAGCGTGCCGCGAGTACATGCGCACGGGAAAAGTGTCTACGGAGGTGGCCCGGCAGATGGAAGACGCTCTGGGCCGGCTGGAAAAATTACAGGGGCAGAAGCTGGGAGTGGGCGAAAACCCGCTGCTGGTGAGCGTGCGCTCGGGCGCCAAGTTTTCCATGCCCGGCATGATGGACACCATTCTGAACCTGGGGCTGAACGACAAGAGCGTGGAGGCGCTGGCGCGGCGGGCCAACAACCCGCGTTTCGCCAATGACTCCTACCGGCGGCTGATCCAGATGTTCGGCAACGTGGTGCTCGACATCGAAAAGTCGGCGTTTGACGAGGTCTTCGAAGCCAAGAAGAAGCAGAAGAAGGCGAAGCTCGATACCGACCTGGACGCGGCGGCGCTGAAGGAAGTGATCGAGGAATACAAGAAGGTGGTGAAAAAGCACGCCAAGCGCGAGTTCCCGCAGGATCCGCACGACCAGCTGGTGATGGCACGGGACGCGGTGTTCCGCTCCTGGAATAACGAGCGTGCCAA